>VXOP01000247.1 GCA_009839975.1 Candidatus Poribacteria bacterium | reverse complement strand
TAAAGAAGTGCAATGGACACATTTGCACGGAAATATATAGGTTAATTCTATCGTAACGTGAGTTTGATAAAGCAGGATGTTGGATTTGTTGTAGGGGCGAGGTCCCCTCGCCCGTAGGGATTAGGAAACCTAACCCCTACGAAATTTGCTTTTAAGTTTAGAATTTGATATATATCAAACTCACGTTATAGAACGGAGGAGAACTATATGAGTACAGAGAACGTTATTGCAGTTATTTTAGGCGGCGGTCGTGGTGCACGCCTATTCCCCCTAACGCGCGACCGCGCGAAACCGAGCGTACCCATCGCAGGAAAATTCAGGTTAGTTGACATCCCAATTAGCAACTGTCTTCATTCAGGATTAGACCGCATCTATGTTCTCACCCAATTCAATTCTGTTTCCCTAAATAGACATATTGCACAAGCATACCGTTTTGATTCATATCGGCGCGGATTCGTTCAAATATTGGCTGCACAACAAACACTCATGGGAGATGAATGGTATCAAGGCACCGCAGATGCTGTTAAACACAATCAACCCTATATTCTAAATCCACGCTTTCCAGATGAATATATACTCATACTGGCAGGTGACCATCTATACCGGATGGATTATCGCAAAATGTTGACTGTCCATACAGAAACAGAAGCGGATATAACGGTTTCTGTAATACCGGTCTCAAAGGAAGTTACCAGCGGACTCGGTATCCTACAAACTGATGCAAAGGGACGTATAACAGATTTTGTCGAAAAGCCACAAACCGAAGAGGAATTGCAGCAGTTACGTGTAGAACCTGACGTCTTTACCGCACGCGGAATTGAACCGAAAGGGAGAGAATATATCGCTTCTATGGGAATATATATCTTTAACCGCAATGTCATACAAGAGGTCCTCAAAGACGATACAAATGTAGACTTTGGTAAAAACATTATTCCGAAGAGTATAACGAAACGGACAGTCTCCGCCTACTTTTTTGATGGGTATTGGGAAGATATTGGAACGATACGATCTTTTTATTCAGCAAATATCGCACTCACTGATGTCTCCCCTGAATTCAACTTCTATGATGAACAAGCACCTATCTATACCAACCGCAGGCATTTACCAAGTACGAAAGTAAATAGCAGCAGCATCCGTTCCTCTATTCTCGCAGAAGGTTCTATCATTGACGATTCAGAGTTAGATAGGACCATTGTCGGTATACGAAGTATCATCTCTAACGGAAGTCGCATCTACCAATCCGTACTTATGGGGGCAGATTTCTATGAGTCAGATGCATTACGAGCACAAAATGCTAAGGCAGGTATTCCAAACGTCGGAATAGGTGAAAAATGCTTGATTCAAAACGCAATTATTGACAAAAATGCAAGAATTGGAGACAATGCTGTCATCGCTAACACGAAAAACCTTGACAATTATGATGCTGATAACTATTATATTCGTGATGGGATAGTGATTGTTCCAAAGGATGCTACTATTCCACCGGATACAGTCATCTAATAATAGAAATATCTAACCTGGATTATAATATTCATGAGTATACTGCCTATACGCAAAGGAGCATTTAGCATGTATAAAATTATGACTTTACTCTTATTCACCTTCTTGGTATTATCTCCGCAGATTATGGCTCTTGATACGAATGGACTAGTCGGAGCATGGTTAATGGATGAGAGTAATGGAAACACCGTCTCCGATTCATCGGGGAACGGTTTAGATGGGAAATTCGCACAAGGCAATCCGAGCTGGGTTAAAGGAAAATTCGGAAACGGTTTAGAATTCGGTGGATCAGATATGGTAACCGTTGACGATGATGCTGCTCTTGACCTTACTTCCTTTACGCTATCCGCATGGGTTAATATTCCAAAAATATCCGGTCCGTGGCAGATAATTGCCTCAAAGGAGAATCGAAACCCGACAGGACGAAACTACGGAATGTTTGCACATACTAACACAGGCGTAGTCCACTACTCCTTCACAACAGGAGGTTGGAAGTCTTTTGATGCAAAAACCGTCATTACTGATGGGAAATGGCATCATGTCGTCGCAACTTATGAAAACCCAAATTTCAAACTCTACTTAGATGGAACAGTAGATGCTGAACAAGCACCAGGAACTGCCCCTGACAACCATGACAATTTCCTATTTATCGGTGGATGCAACATAGGAAACTATTGGATGAGCGGTGTCATTGATGAAGTTGTCCTCTACAATAGAGCACTTGACGAAACTGAAATCAATGACCTAATGGATAAGGGAATTGAGAATGCTTTAGATGTAAAACCGGGCGGAAAACTGGTAACAACCTGGAGCCATATTAAATCACGTTCTACTCGGTAGTGTCAAACCCTAACATAACGTGAGTTTGATAAATGTAGCGCAAACTTTCCAGTTTGCGAAATTAAACGATAGTTCTTCTATCGCGATCAATATAAAGGAGAATATTGATGTATAAATTGACTCTGATATTAATTCTAACCCTTCTTGCCTTCTCACCGAATCTCATGGCAGTTACAACCGAAGGTCTCGTAGGTGCTTGGTTGCTTGATGATGGTACAGGAACTACAGTTGCAGATTCATCAGGGAATAAATTAGATGGTGAGGTATCAGCCGGTACGCCAGCATGGGTTGAAGGCAAATTCGACGGCGCGTTGGAATTTGGTGGATCGGACATGGTAACCATTCCTGACAATGACGCACTTGACCTAACCTCCTTCACAATTGCTGCATGGATTAAGAGTCCAGCGACAACAGGAAGATGGCATGTTATCGCTGCAAAAGAAGCGCGAAATCCAACTGGTAGAAACTATGGGATATTTGGACACGTTAACAACGGTTCAATCCATTACTCTTTCACATCTGGCGGATGGAAATCTTTTGATGCACCAACCAATGTTACTGATGGCGCATGGCATCACGTGGCTGCAACCTATGAAAGACCAAATTTCAAACTCTACATAGATGGCGAACTTGATGCTGAACAAGCTCCTGATGCTGTCCCAGAAAGTAATGACAGTCCGCTCTATATCGGCGGATGCAACATAGGAAACTATTGGATGACTGGAACAATCGATGAAGTTGTCCTTTATGACAGAGCTTTGAGCCCAGCTGAAATCGGTGAACTGATTCAGGAAGGAATAGCCACCGTAACACCTGTAGAACCTGCTGGTAAATTGGCGACCACTTGGAGCCAAATAAAAACCGGTTCTACCAAATAATCTTTTACAGAGACATATCGTCTTTAATTGTACACGCAATTTATAAATAGGCACTTGTATAATTTGACATATCAATCAATAACAAGTGCCTATACCATAACAAATTTCATGTCCCAATATGTAATCTGTTACGACAAAAAGAAGGTTCACATCCAATATGGCTGAATTAAGACAGCAGCTTCTCGTCTTACATTTACACACACCGGACCTTAACAGCCACGTCGTTGCATGGGCAATGTACGATGGCACTGGAAAAATACGTTATACGACCGGAGATAGCGATGCTCCACCCTATAGTTCTGTCGTTGAAGCAATGCGAGATGGATGGCGGGTGATTCAATTTCCACAACAATTTCCCGCATATCCAGGTATGGAGTATCATACATCATATCTAAGATTTGAATATATTTTGGAAAAAATGGAGGAAATCTAATGGTTGATAAACAACATCTACTAACAACAGAGCAGATGGCGAGTTTTGTCGCAGACGGTTATCTACGTTTTGATGATTTTATACCTGATGAACTCAACAAAGCAGCGCACGAAGAAATGGCATCAGGAGTGTCTGTCAGAGGCGGCGGCGGAACCGTGCTTGACGATGTATGGGGTGATGATTCCGCTGTCGGAAAAGTTTTCCGTTTACCCAAAGTTCAAGGCATCATACAAAGTCTCGTCGGTGAAAATCCGCTCTATGACCATCACGCTGTTCACATCGTACGACCACAGAGTGAACACGGACAAATCTGGCATGCCGATGCAATCATTGACCTGCGAATGCACTTTGACATTCAGTTCTTCTATTTCTCACATGACACACCAAGGGAAATGGGCGGGACAATGATCCTACCCGGAAGTCATTTCAGACGCGTTTGTGAAACTGACGTTGCACGGTACCAGAACTTCCTTAGTCAACACCCCATCGTTTGCAATGCTGGCACACTTGTCGTTGTCCATCACGGAATATGGCATTGTGCACAACCTAACCTAACCGAAGATACACGCTACATGTTCAAACTGCGACTTAACCCAACAGTCCGACAACTCAAACTCTGGAACACAGATGACCTTGACACCGCAGGTGTCCGCGGCATCTTAAGTCGTAATCATCGGTGGTACGGAAACGATGTGCGGCTCGAAATCGTCAACCGAATTAAACTATGGCGATTCCTCATCGGCGATGAGTCCTATGACGTCGGTTATTGGTTATCTCGACTTGAAAACATGCCTGAAAATGTCAAAAACGTGGCATAATAAACTGATTTTACGGTTTCATAGCATAGAGAAACCCCACAAGAACCTTCATAGATTCTTGTGGGGTTTCTCTTGTAAAACCAATACCAATTTAACTACTAACGACCTTTGCTCATGTTCATTTGCTTTTCATTTTTAGTTCCAGATCAACCGCCAAGATCTTCTTCCCCTCAAATGTTACTGATGCCTTACGTTTTGCTTGCTCCAGTTTCTTCTCAGCATTTGCTGCTTCTTTCACCACTGCATTGAATTTCTTCTCGTTTTCTTTAATCATTTTCTCCATTTTCTTCCTTTCCGCGTTGATGTTAGCGGATTTAGAGCGAGTCGTTCTGTCATTATTCCGTACATTCTGATTGTTGCTTGCACTTCTATTAGAGGAATTTCTCTGTTCCCTGCCTACACTTCCCAGAAATCCTACACGACTATTGAGTGTGATGATCTCACCATCTTTGTATAAAGATACTGTCTTCTTCGCAATCTCTTTAACGATAGCATCACCGATTTTATCACCAACACTGACAATGTGAAATTGATTAGAACGTTCTTCTAAAACAGACGCTTCCGATCTATCTCCTGTCGGATCAAAAAAGGTGCCGAGTAACGTATATTCAGGTTCTTTATTAGGGGGTTTCCAACCAAGAGGACGAAAAATATTATTATCAACTATTATCTGAAAATAATCCGAAGGATCGTGAGCCAAAAGTTCGTAAGTTCTTGCAGTCTCGGAGAGTCTCTTTGATCCCCAATTAGAAACCTGTTTCACGGACTGATACTCACCCTTAGACTGTTTCTTATGTTCTTCTGATGTGTTTATATTGACTTCAGCGTTTTCCATTTTAGAAAATTTTCCCCATGGAAGGTCTACACCAAAGACAAAAAGAAAAGCGACAATACAACCGATTCCTACAGAAAAAATCAGGATTTTTGAATACTTCAACCCAATCTCCTCATTAGCGACGACCTCTAAATCCACCGCGTTCCCGGAATTCACGGTACATCCGTTCACGATCACTTCTGGAGGCACTTTCAAACCTTCTGCGCATCTCTTGTGCTCTCTCTGCCCATTCCTGCCTACGTCGTTCAGCAGCCTCTCTTTCACTTCTATCGTTATTTTCTCTATTAGAAGAAGCATTCCTTTCTTCATCATTATCTCTATTATTGTCATTTCCTCTGGATTCACCACCACGGCGGGAACTACCTGTTTTGAGGAACAGGTTATTTCCCCTTCTGAGAGTAATTTTCTCGCCGTCTTTGTCCAATAAGATTTCTTTATCTTTTATATCTGTAACAACAGCGTCCCCAATTTTATCCCCAATTCGTACGGTATGAACCCTGTTTGATCGTCTCTCCTCAACTTCTCCCACCGATAAAGAAGCATCATCGTAAACAGACGTATTGACAAAATCGTATTCCGGTTCTCTATTCGGTGGTCTCCAACCGAGCGGACGGAAGATATTGTTGTTAACGATAACATTGTAATAGTCTTCGCTATTACGGGAAGAACTATCCTCAGAACGGTCCCGATTACCCCAATTGGCATTTCGTTCAGCCTGTCCCTGTTCACCCCAACTACCACGTTGACGATTACGAAACTGTTCCATACGTTGGGTTGCTGACTGTTGCTCGTTTGTATTTAATGCAACCCTTGCACCTCTACCTCTATCTTGTGCTTGTAGATGCATACCAAATATGAGCAGTAGACCTGCAACGCAACAGATTCCTACAATGATAAGTATTCTTGTAAATTTCACCTCTATCTCCTATGTTGAGTGCAAGTAAATATTCCTATATATTTAAAAGTGTTTATTGTTTAGACTTGTAAAAACCTAAAAGGTTCATTAAAATCGTTCATTTCAGCGTTTTTTTCCTATTATAAAGGTTATTCTAACATGGAATTTGACCAATGTCAAGTCAATACCCTTTGTGGTCAAAATAAATACTTGACAATCATGACGACATTCAGTTATAATTAAGTGTCTTTATAAGAAATTGGACGGGGCGTAGCGCAGCCCGGCTAGCGCGCCTGCTTCGGGAGCAGGAGGTCGGAGGTTCAAATCCTCTCGCCCCGATTTCCACTATCATTGATCGCATGCTTACAAAAATCCGATCACACATATAGAAACATGCCTGCTCAAAAAACAGAAGCAATTGTAATTCGCACCTATCCCCTACGCGATGCTCATAAGATCATCACCTTCTATACCCCTGACTTTGGAAGAGTAAAAGCTGTCGCTTACGGTGTCAAAAGTCCTAAGAGCAAACTCAGTGGTAGATTAGAACTGCTTAACCACGGTATGCTGCTCTTTAATTATCGTGAGAATAGGGATTTACAAAGTCTCTCCGGTTTCGAACTGATTGAAGGTTTTGATGGTATTCGAGATGATTTTACCCGGATTACTTACGGATGCTATTTAGCGGAATTAGTTGATGCTATAGCTTCAGAAGGAGATGCAAATCCGGAGATTTTCCACCTACTGCAAAACACATACCACGTATTGACAGATATTGAAGATGTAGCAATGCTTGCGAGGTTTTTTGAAATCAAGTTTCTCGACCTGGCGGGTTACGCACCACAGCTTTCACACTGCGCCAACTGTGGTTCAAATGTTACCTCACCTTATCTAAAAAACAAGCAGGGAACAGCAGGAATGCTCTTTAGTGTTCAACAAGGCGGTATACTCTGTAACAATTGCCAGAATAGAGATACATCTGCTTATTCAATAACACCTGGAAGTTGTGAACTACTGAAAGCGTTACGACATTTAAAACTGGCAGAACTGGACAAAATAAACCGGATTCGTGCCTCAACTCTTAATCATCGTGAACTAAAACTTGTCCTAAGTAGTTTTATCCGATACCACACAGAACGAAACTTAAAAAGTCTCAAATTCATAGAAAGTGTGTTGCCCAGTGTGTAAGAAGTATAGGTCTGCAAAACGTCCAAGCATGTTCAAGTACGTGCTTAACTGAGACAAGGAGTTATGAAATGAAAAAAAATTATATCTTCTCTTTATGTTTATTTATGCTGATTATTTTCGTGTGCATAATGACAGTCAGCACACACGATGTCAGTGCTGCTACAACCGGTAAAATATCTGGTATCGTCACGGATGAAGGTACAGAACAACCCTTAGCAAATGCTAAAGTGACGATTGGGGGTACGAGTACAACTGCAACTACAAACGATTCAGGCTATTATGTTATGACGAACATCCCGCCAGCTGGGTATGATGTCATAGTTGAAATTACCGGATATCGTTCAAAGACCGTTGAAGCAACAAAAGTCTTTGCGGGACTTACCACAACTATAAACTTCGCTTTACAACCTTCTGAAGTCGTTGAGCTTGAAGGTATAACAGTAACTGCAGCAAGACCGCTCATCAAGAAAGATGTTACGCAGACAACACGCATCATTGAAGCAGATGAAATAGAATCCATGCCACGAGATACTGTCAACGGTATACTCCAGACACAAGCAGGTGTTGCAGTACTTAACGCTACCGGTTCAGTTCATGTTCGCGGCGGCAGGTCAATGGAAATTAAGTACCTTATTGACGGTATCCCTGTGAATGACCCGATTTTTAGCGGCTTAGGACTTCAAATTAGCACAAACGCAATTGAACAGATGGAAGTTATCACGGGTGGATTCAACGCAGAACACGGTGATGCACAATCCGGTATAATCAATCTCATTACAAAGGCTGGTACACATAAGTTTAAGGGGAGATTTAGATATCGAGTCGGTCAATGGGGTCAACATCACGGAGATCCAATTTATGGACCTTGGTTTGATCCAGATAACGATTTTCGTCCCGTTGCACTTGCACCCTTCAGAGGAATCTTCATCGGGAAACCTTACGATTATCAAACACCCTATCGTGGTGATCCTGTTACAGTAGAGGAACTTGCAAACAGAGAAGGTGATGAAAAAGTAATCTTTACAGAAATTCTCCCCGGTGTATATGCTGATAGAACTGAAAACCTACTACAGCCTATCATTGACCCCGAAACAGGTGAATCCATGGTGGATGAAGCAACAGGTGAAGTCATCATGGAACGACAGCCATTCAAAGACGCGGATGGCACTGTAATTGATTATGAAAATAAGAAGGTAATACTGTTTGATGGATACATAGTTGATCTTGAACAGTATAGTGAACTCTTCAATGCTACCAAAGATTATAATTTATCTCCGAGCCATATCGGAGAATTTGCACTCAGCGGACCAATAATGGGAAATAAACTAACATTTTCCTTCGCCAGTCAATTCAGACGAGATGAAAGTTATCTACCAAATGATGATAGTGGTGGTTATACGCTACAAGGTAAACTCAAGTATGAAATCACACCTGAAATAAAACTCCACGCCAGTGGTCTTTACGATGAACGTGAAATCAACTACTATGGTGGCAGCCTCCGTTTTGTCCCAAGTGCAATTGAGGTCGGAAATAGGGACGGTCGAAGCCTATCTGCTCAACTCTCACATAATATCAACTCAGGTACATTTTATACGTTGACGTTGGGACAATTTAGAAGAGCATCCAGTAGTCACCAACCCGGAAAAATGTGGGATCCATTAAACAGAACATTCGCGGAAAATGCCTGGGACCCTGATATAGAAATTGATCCAGACATTGCAGAACAGTATCCAGACAGACAAACTGCTATCTTTATGCAGAATCAAAGAGAAGGACGCATAAGGAATCCAGCACAACAAGCATATAATGATACAACTTATGATGTCGCTGGAGATAACAACTTCTGGAACACACGCAACTCAACGACAACTATTTTTAAAGGTGATTTTACAAGCCAAGTAACGGAGAATCATCAAGTTCAGGCCGGCGTTGAATTTTCATCAAACCATCTGTACAATCTTGGTACTACAAATTACGGTAGTTCAAACCTCTATGTTGAGTATTACGACGTAGTCCCCACATCCCTCAGTCTTTATGCTCAAGATAAGATGGAATACGAAGGTATGATCGTCAACATCGGATTACGGTATGACCGATATAACCCGGATGGTGGTTCTCCCGAAGACCCATTAAACCCCCTCGTGCTAAAAGAAGATGGAACAATCCTATACACGAATAGTGAGGGACCTGAAGCGGATTTGTTTTTCTTAGTACCTGACGTTAAGAAATACATCAATGAACTTCAAGGTTCGTTTGATAGTCTACCGGCAGTTGGACTGCCAATTATCAATAAATGGAAGAAGGCTTCAACGAAACACATGATCGCACCACGGCTGGGCATCTCATTCCCTATCACAGAACGGGCAAAGTTCCATTTTACTTACGGACATTATTACCAAGTGCCGAGAGGCGACGATCTATACGAAAATCTCAACTTTGATATGCGAGGTGCTATACGAAGACGCGGAAATCCAGACCTTGAACCAGAGAAAACCATCGCTTACGAAGTCGGGATTATACAACAATTCACGGATGACCTAACCGTTGATATAACCGGCTTCACAAAAGATATTAACAACCTGGTCAGTAGTGTTCATGTTGATATTACCAACGATTACAGTTATTTCATCAATGACATCTATGGGCGCGTTCAAGGATTTGAACTCACGATCCGTAAGTGGCGTACTGGCAATAGTCCGGTTTCCGGTATGCTAAGTTATACCTATTCCGTTGCCAAAGGAAAAGGTTCCAGCCGGAATTTGGGATACCTTACCTACTACCGACAACAACCTGAAGTGACAGAAAGTCATCCGTTATCGTGGGATCAACGTCATATTGTATCTGCAGCATTAGACATTCAATTACCTTTTGCTTCTGCTGTCAATTTCGTTGGAAGATATGCCAGCGGTTTACCCTATACACCAAACCCAAGAGCACCGATAAAGCCAGCAGTCAACTCAAAACGTTATCCAGCCACATATAATGTTGACGCACTTGTAAGTAAGCGGAGTCGTATTGGCGGTGTGACATACACCTTCTTTGCGGATATTCGGAACATCTTCAACACGAAAAACTTAGATAACATACTTGATGCTGTGACGTATGATCGCTACGGGATTCCATTGACTGCACAGAAGCATACCAGTCCAGCATCTTGGAGTTCCCCGCGTTTGGTGATGGTGGGTGTGAGTTTGGATTTTTAGGAGGATAGATTCTGAATGAATGAAATTAGTATTGCCGAGAAAGATATAAATGCTGTGATTGAAGGTATTAGGCGACTCGGACCTGATGTTAAAGGATATGGAACTGTAGATCCTGCTTGGTCACGTCCAACGGCTGTTCTTATCATTGACTGTGTTCTTTCCCTCAATAGAAAATATGATGGGTTTGTTGTGCCTCGATTAGATGCTTTCGTTGAAAATCATCCTGATATATGCACGGTAAGTGAATTAGTAGATCTCATGGCAAGTTTTCCAACGCCTCATGCTTTCATGCAGCAGGAACTCAATTTCAATTATGAAGAACGCGCTTATACCCTCCAATCTGTCGTGGAATTTGTTTGTAAAATTGTTGAAAATGCACCAAAAGTACCAGAAGAAGTAGCACTCAAAAATTGGGCAATTCAAGCAAAACCAGAAGAATATCAAACATTGAACATTAGAGGCTTTGGAATCGCTGGTTTTCAATATCTTAGAATGCTCTTTGGTGCGGATACCACTAAACCTGATGTGCATATTATCAGATTCATATCTAAGCTATTAGACCGAAATGTTTCAGCCATTGAGGCACTTCATATTTTAGAAGATTCTTCAAAACGTTTGAAACTTTCTGTCCGAGACGTTGATACCTATATCTGGCAAATTAGTGCAAGACCTATACGAGATGGTGATGTTACAAACCTTGTCCGACTTGATCCAGATGTTGCTGAAGCATTTCCTAATGAAGAAGCCGTTAATGAAGCATTACGATTTGTACTAAAGGTCATTGATGATATAAAACACTTAACCTGACATAACGACTGAAGTAGATTAAGACATATTCAATGATTTCTACCTTAGTTGAATTTTCCATTAGCCATCAAGGAGTGTCCATGCTAGATCAAGGTGAACAACTTGTATCTTCTTACTTGAGATTTATCCAGCACTGCGATTTTGTTGAAACAAATGTATACACTGGTGAAAAACAAGGCGAAATTGACGTGATCGGATTAAACACAAAAATGTCTGAAGTTTATATTTGCGAAGTAGCTATCCATCTCACTACAGGGCTTAAATATTCTGACAACAAGGATGATAACATCCAGAAACTTACCGACAAGTTTTCAAGAGGTATTGAATATGCCCGGAATTACTATAAGGAATATGAACAGCATTTTATGCTTTGGAGTCCAATAGTCAAAGAATCACAAATGCAACACCTCACAGAAATGCAAAAAAATATCAGAAAGAAGTATAGTATTCATATTGAGTGTATAGTAAACGAAAGGTTTCAAGTGTGTTTAGAAGAACTTAGAGGGTATGCTAAGTGTGAGAGTAAGGCACTTCGTCAATACTCTTTGATGCGTTTGATGCAAATAGAAGAAAGCCTATGCAAACACGTGTCGAAATTAACTAATTCCTCAATAAACTCGCCTTTCAATCGTCTTGCCAAACCAGCAATAGATATACAAAATGAAAAGAAAACTGATGTTGGCTATAGTGAATTCTGGGCACCGATTCGTAATGGTAAATACGGGCAACTATTTAAAGGCAAACCTGTTCCTATCAAGGATGAAGGTTGGATAACAAAGAGTATTAACAATATCGGTGTCTTGCTCTTTATTACTAACCAACAATGTTATGTACAGTTGTATTTCCGCGGAGAAAACGCTTTGGAACGTAGAGACAGTGTAATGGAGTTATTTCCGGTATCAGACTATACCTATAACTATAGGAATTCACCGAAGCAGATAAAAGTACAATTTCCTGTCCTCAACAAAGGCAAGAATGACCGAGAAGATTGGGATGAAATCCGAGAGAAATTAGTTAATATGGGAACTGACATCTACAATAAGATTAAAGAAGCAGACTTATAGGTCGTGTTAGAGAGGCAAATCAGAAATGGAAAATCGAACTTTTACGGCAAGTATATGGCAGGAGGACAGTTGGTTTATTGCACAATGTTTAGAAGTTGACATTGCAAGTCAAGGGGAAAGCGAAGAGGAAGCTTTGGATAATCTCACAGAAGCATTGGAATTGTACTTTGAACCTCCTCAGCCAAGTTTCAAAAGACTTCTCAAATCACACTAAAAGGGAATCATCTATGGATAAACAATATAAAGTTGCAGTCATCGGTTGCGGTGGAATTTCACACATGCACGCCGGATGGTATGTACATGAACCACGAACAACTATCACAGCAATTGCCGATCTTGACGAGGGACGTCTGGAAGGCTTTGGTGATAAGTATGAAGTCCAAAAACGATATACAGACTATATTGAAATGTTGAAAACGGAAGATATTGATCTCGTATCAGTCTGTACACGTCCGAAACATCATGCCCCCATCGTAGTAGAGGCGTCTAAACATGACGTCAAAGGCATTCTCTCTGAAAAACCGATGGCTGAAAACCTCGGGCAAGGGAAAGCGATGCTTGAGGCGTGCGCGCAGAACGACGTGAAATTGGCTATTGACCATCAAGTACGTTTTAGCACACCCTATCAGAAAGCAACACAGATGATTGCAGACGGTGCTATCGGCGATCTCTTCCGGATACACGGTATCTGCGGGGGTGGTGACCTAAAGGACAATGCGACACATACCGTCGATCTGATGCTATATCTACACGGAGATAAACCTGTTAGTTGGGTGATAGGACAAATTGAACGTATCGGTACACCCACCAAATACGATCTGCACTCAGAAGACTTCGCAATCGGTTACTTCAAGTTTGAAGATAATGTCCGCGGCATCATAGAATCTGGGAACGATACCGCACCCGGCTATCATCACATCTACTGCTATGGAACAGAAGGTGAAATAGAACTCGCTGCACCAGGCGGACCGGGAATCCGTTACCGAAATCAAGAGACAGGTGGAGCATGGGAATCACCCGAATTACCATCAGGGGTTACTCCCGTGCATGACCTCATTGCTGCCATTGAAGAGGATAGAGAACACCGTTCAAGCGGTCATTGTGGATATGCTACTCTTGAACTTCTGATGGCAATTTATGAATCATCACGAAAACGGCAAAGGATTCGTTTACCTATGGAAGAGATGGAATCACCCTTAACGCTGATGATTGAGGATGGATGGGTTTAGAAAAATCAGAGACTCCTTCGCCATCATGAAAAGGTAAGTATGGACAATCATTTTCTCCTACTTTCAATCTTATTACCGATTATGTTTGGAAGTATGGCAGCATTCTTCTTGATTATAAGTCTTCGTGGTATTCTTAAAAGAAAACCATTCTTACTTTCAAATAGATGGCTGCTTTTGTTCATGTTTATTGCATTTGTGCCAAATATTTTACTGCCTTTCTATTTTAGATTACCCGACATGGATTTTATGAACATGGATTGGTGGGATTTGCTAAATCCAGCCATATTTACAGTTTGTCTTGTAATGATGTGTTTTGCTTTGAAGGGGTATGCGGCTTATGGCATAACCGATACATCTTTCCGTGAAGCACTCCTTGATGCTCTTGAAAAACTGCAGTTACCTTATGAAGAATCTCTATCCACTGTACGATTGACTTCTATTGATGCTGACTTGCAAGTCTCAATTCAATCGTGGTTAGGTACAGGTTTGATTAAGATAAAACATCGTGAACACCGTTCGCTACTTTCAGACATAGTCAGAGAAATGAACGAACATTTCAACATTTCAACCGGACCAATTAAACTCACTACTTGCATGTTCTATTTGATTATGGGCGTGTTGATGTTAATTGGTGGAGTTGGAATGCTGTTTTTATTTAACTAACATCGGATCGTAGATTTTGTATCAGTGAATACGTGAAAATGTGGTATTTATGATAGAATACTTACAATTTTAAAAAATAAGATTTGATTCAAAAAACAAAAACAGTTGTAGGTCGGACATATTGCAAGACACAAATGATTCTAAGAAC
>VXOP01000237.1 GCA_009839975.1 Candidatus Poribacteria bacterium | reverse complement strand
GCAAAAAAAATCAAGTTAAAAATCATCCATTATATTGCCTTGACATTTCCATCAATATCTGATAACATATACTCTGAAATAAATATTTTGTTAGGAACAATGCCAAAAGATCTCTGACACAAAACGCTACTAAATGCCACCTCTATTCACATATAGTAGTACTATTTGTTAGTCTGAATCTCGGATGGTACTGTATTTAAGCACACCATCAGCATCGGTGAATCGCAGATAAAGTGCCCACGTCCAACTGTTCTGTTCTACGCTACACAGGACTTCGTTCCAACCCGCTTTTAACTGACACGGAATTCTATCGGCATCGGGTGTGATACGTCTATACGTCCGTTTGCTATGAATTTCTGTCCCGTTTAACCACACTTTTACAGTCTCATCGCTGCCTAACAGGAGGACAGTGTCCATATCTTCTGGGGTATAGACGTAGCTAACAGCATATCCAACGACACCTGTCATCATGCCGATGTTTGCACGAAAATCGAGCATGCCGCTTGGTCTTGTTGATGCTTCACGCCAACGGATCGTTTTACCTTCCGCTCCCGTGTAGGTTTGGTCAAGATTGAGCGGGTTCTGCGTTGATGCAGTGGGTGGAGCTTCATTTCCATCTGCTTTCGAGAATGGACCCAAAATCATATAACGTTTAACAAACGGCGAAGCATGTAACACCTGATAAGAATCAACACCAACCTTGTAACCCGTTGACGGTGCTGATTTACCAGTACTTTTTAATGTTATCTGATTTTTACCTTGATTCAGCGGCACTGCACCAAATTTCACTAATGTCCCTGCTACATGTTCTGAATGGTAACAGTCAAAAGCATCGCCAACTTTCATGCCGTTTAGGGTGAGTTCTACATGTCCATATTCTGGACCGCGAGTCAACACAGCACTGATTCTATATAGGTTTCTGTAAGGAACATCCATGACTTGATGCACCGATCCCCCTGAGACCTTCGCGTTTAATGCAACATGCCCCCCATCTATATCAATGCCTGCATCACGATAGTTTTCTATGGTAACTCCCTCTGTCCTCTCATGAGTTAATAAAGAGATTGCAGATTGTGTGTCTTTTGGTGGTAGTTGTAGTTGCTTTTCATACCAGAATTGCGGGAGAGAATAGATATCGCGCGCTTCGTTTGTGAGATAAAGGTTGTAGTCTTCAAAGCAGATTGCTTCACCTTGAAAATTGTGCTGTAAGATCCACGGTTTACTTTGAATCATACCCGAGATATTACCATCATCGGCGTGATATACCCATAGCGCATTATAGGTACAGACCGCAAGTCTTTTACCGTCAGGGGATACGCCAGCACCCGTCACCAATCTTGCATCTGTAAACTCACCGACACGTTCCAATATCTGTTTTGAACCTGCTTTCATGGTAGGGAATCGGAAGAGTACAGCACTTGATTGCTCTTTCGTCACAATGTAAGGAATTCCATCAGCAATAAATAGACCTTCAGCATCTACGTTTTGCTCTGGGTACTTATACGGATACTTTGCTATGACGTGTGCTTCTGTTTCCGTGTATGGGTCAGGTTCTTTTACGACGACGACATTTAGGTCAATTCGCATTCGACTATTGTTACCGATGTCGCCTATCCAGAGTTGTCCCTTTTTGTCAATGGCGAGTGCTTCCCAGTCAAAGTTGCGAGTGCCGCGTATCTCAATCTCTTTAATTAACGTGCCATTGCGTTGAGTCGCGTAAAGTGTGGAGGGGTTTCCTGAGTCGTTTAACGTCCAATAAACGCCTTCAAACTGTCTACTTGCAACGATACCAGAACTTTCACGGATAGCGTTATGTGTATATTGACCTAACGGTTGCCATGGTGGGGTGCCAAAATTGACATGTTCTTCTGCGAATCCGATTGTTGCTATAAGGATAAAAATGAGTAAGTAGTGCGTCCATTTCATATATATACATCTCCATATCGTCAGATTGTAAGAACAGTTTGACATACTCACCGAGCTAAAGTTTCGGTGATTCTTCTATCGTCAGGAATAGCTTGCAATCGCAAGACTGACGTTCCCTACTGAACAGGTAGATGCCCCTACCTGTGCAATATTAATGGCAGCATTAACATCACGATCATGGGTAGTATTACAGTTATGACAAATCCATTCACGCACTTTCAACTCTATATCGGTTCTCTGCCCACAAAAATGGCAAATAGGCGTAGTTGCTTCAAAACGCCCGATAGCTTTTACTTCTTTAACTCGCTTGGTAGCCTGCCACTCTATTTTCTGCGTGAATTCACCGAAAGCAAGGTCAGATACCTTTCTGCCCCAAAGGCGTTTCATGCCATCAAGGTTCAGGTCTTCTAAGAAACAAACATCAAACTTGCGGACAAGTTCCAAAGCAAGTTTCCAATGATGATCTGCACGCTGGTTCGTGACTTTTCTGTACTGGCGCGCAAGGTGTTTCCAGGCTTTGTATCTTTGATGAGAACCTTTGACTTTGCGGGAAAAAGCACGATGTGCTTTCTGAAGTGCTCTGATAGACTTTCTATAGAACTCTGGCGATTGGTATTTTGTGCCATCGGAACAGGTGAGAAAGGTTTTCAATCCGAAATCAAAGCCTGCAGCAATGCCTGTCTTGGCTTCAGGATCAAGTCCTTCATCATCTGTCGTAAAAGTTATATACCAATCGCCAACAATATCTTTCTTGACGGTAGCTCGTTTAACAGTGCCTTGTATACGTCGGGAATACCAAAGTTTATACCAACGTCCATTGAGTCTAACCTTAGCAGTGGGACACCCATCTACTTTGTCAAGCACTTCAATAGGACAATATTTGCCTGCAAAAGACATGGATTTATAGGTGCGATATTTCTTGAACTGAGGTGGTCGTTTGGCAAGTTTCTTGAAAAACCTATTATATCCGTAGTCAAGACGTTTCAATGATTCTTGCAATGCCCAACTGTAAGGCGTATGCCAATGAGAATATTTAGGCAACTTCTTCAGTTTCGTAAGGTGTGCAGACATACGGGTATAAGATACACGCTTATATCCTTCGCATTTACCGTAGATTTTATAGTGTCGTCTGGTAAGGGCAACGAAGTGATTATAGACTTCTGCCATGATGTAAATATCTTTCTGAATATGCCTGTTTCGCTTATGGTTTTGAAGTTTATATCTAAATGTTCTCATCTGTTTTTCTGGTCTTCAATTAGTATATGTGATATAGTATACAATAGTTATATTATTTTTTGAAGTCAAAATGTGTTTTAGATTAAGTCATGTGTGCCGTCTACATCACCGAGCTAAAGCTTCGGTGTCTTGATGGCAGGGGACTGATAACATATTTAGATAGTAGGTTCAAAATAACCCCAGTTCCCTTGCAGCATAAGTATAAACGTGTTATAGTCACGATATGCCATTGACGAATGAAACACTCACTGCAATTGAAGGTATACAGGTCGGGCATGCGACTGATGTGATCGCTAAAACTGGTTGTACAGTGATACTCTCTCCAGAGGGTGCGACGGCAGGTGTTGATGTGCGTGGTGCTGCACCAGGAACGCGAGAAACCGAAGCAATCCGTCCCGGACGATTAATCCAAAAAGCACATGCAATCTTACTCACAGGTGGAAGTGCTTTCGGTTTGGATGCTGCAAGTGGGGTTGTCCAATACTTAGAAGAAAACGGTATAGGTTTCCCTGTAGGACCTGTGCGTGTACCGATTGTTCCTGCTGCAGTCATTTTTGACCTACACGTTGGAAACGCACATGTGCGTCCTGACAAAGACATGGGGTATCAGGCATGCAAAAACGCATCAACGGAACCTGTTGCAATGGGAACTATCGGTGCGGGAACAGGCGCAACCGTCGGAAAAGCCGCCGATGTCATACCCTCTCCTGGCGGTCTCGGTTCAGCATGCACATCCCTCAAATCAGGACTGAATATTGCTGCAATCACAGTCGTAAATGCCTTAGGCAATGTCGTCAATCCTGCAACTGGTGATATAGTTGCAGGTGGAAAAATAAACGATACCTACGTAGATATAACGGAAAGACTCTTAGATGCCGATATAGTACTAGGAACGAACACAACTATTGGTGTTATAGCAACGAACGCAACGTTAACAGTCGCAGAAGCGACACGGGTTGCTGAGATGGCACACGATGGCATGGCACGTGCTATACGTCCATCACATACAATGTTCGATGGTGATACCCTTTTTACGCTTGCGACGGGAAAACACAGTAGCAGTAATGTTAATACCATCGGCATCCTTGCTGCAGAGGTTGTCTCGGAATCAATTGTCAATGCTGTGTCTGCTTCAAACAGAGCCTAAATTCGGTAATATGCGGGCGGGGAAACCCCGCCCCTACAATTGTTTTTCTGGATAGGATTACCAAGATATTTATTTAATCTTCATTTATTCATGCCCAACGCGGTTTTCTTCCGCCTAAACGTTGTTCGCTAAGGTTCCACAACTCCGCTAAACCGAGTTGACGGATGTGGTCTAAACCCGCAATACTCGGATCATTTATCCGTTCAAGCCACTGTTGAAGGTCTGCCTCTAATTCTTCACGTACCGATTGTGAGTCTGCATCATCTATAAGGTTATTCATCTGATACGGGTCGTTTTCGTTATCGTAGAGTAACCAACTTGTGCCGTCGTAGTGTCGTGCGTAAGTATGACAATGTGTCCGGACACCTCTCCATTCGGTTAGACCCGCAGGATACCCCTCGCCGCCATGTAGCGGAATTTGAAGCAAGACAGATTGTGGTTCATCAATCGTTTTACCCAACATAGCATCAGCAAGGTCGATCCCTTCTACACCATCAGGAATAGGTAAATCGCATAGAGATAGCATTGACGGCATAAAGTCAACAAGACTGAGTAAGGTATCACGGGTGACACCAGCAGGGATTGTGTTGTTCCATCGGATGATGAAAGGAATTCTACTGGATTCATCCCATGGTCGTTCTTTTCTGACGTGTCCTTGGCTACCCAGCATATCCCCGTGGTCGGATGTATAGACAAGGATTGTGTCATCCGCAATACCGATTTTGTCAAGTGCATCCATCAGACGACCCAGGTTCTCATCCAAAGCCGTTATATGTGCGTAATAGCCGGAAATATCGTTCCGTGTTTGTGGTGTATCTACTGCATTCGGACGGAGTTGAATGTCCTCTGGTGGATACATCTCTTTATATCTTTCAGGCACATGCTGATACGGATTGTGTGGGGGACCCCAGCTTAAATAGAGACAGAAAGGTTCATCAGCATGGTCTCGACAGTATTCTATTGCTTTATCTGTCTGAAAATCGGGTTCGTATCCTTCAATCTGTTTTCTATTACCGTCAGAGTCATGATACGGTGCGTTGAAATAGTTGTGATGACAGTTCCATCCAATCCAATGATCAAATCCGAACCGCATTTCAGGTGTGATGAACTTATCCCTCGGCACCCCGCCGAGATGCCATTTTCCGATATAACCCGTAGCATATCCATCATCTTTGAATACCTGTGCAATGCCAGTTTCAGATAATGGAAGTGGTAAATCGTTAGAAACGGCTTTGTGGCTGAGAGGGTGTTTTCCTGTCATGAGTGATCCGCGTGCGGGAACACATATCGGGACATTTGTAAATGTGTTCGGAAAGAACATTCCCTGTTCTGCAAGCTTATCCATTGATGGTGTTTGAACTTGTGGATTCCCCGCACAACCGACATCACATTGACGGTGTTGGTCTCCAAATACAAAGATTAAGTTAGGTTTACGCGGCATGTTTTCTCCTAATTCAGATTACCTGTAAGATTATTATCCTCTTTCACTGCAACCTTCTATAGATTCCGGTGCGATTAGGAAATCGCACCTACCGGCCTGGGATCTGTAAGATTATTATTCGCTTTTCACTGCAACCGTGTATAGATTTTCCTAAGCAAACTCTCGCTGCTTGTCCATAACGATCTTCGCATTGGCAAAATAGTTTTCGTAAAACTGCAAAAATCGGTTCTCTTTGCACGATACTGTTCTTTATGTGCGATCAAACCTGTGCTCTCAGGTGGAGATGCTCCGAAATCCACACAGTCATATCCTTCATCACATGCCAACGTGAGAATATGATGAAAAATTGCATTGTTAGGACGATACTGCAAAAACTCAGGTAAGGACGCTTCACACCACAACGTTACTGTCCGATTAAAATGCAGATAAAGTAAGCCTGCAATGATTGTATCTTGATAGGTCGCTATAGCAAGTTTTGCGATACCGTGTTGAAGAAGATATGTCATGAGTTTGCGCGGTTTCGGTGTTCCACCTAAACGTTTTACCGTCGCCAGATACATATTGTAGAATATTGCTATATCCTTATCATTTGCAGTATCTGTCACCTTTACACCCGATTTCTGAGCCTTTCTTACAGCACCTCTTACCCGTTTGTTGTAGGCTTGCCAGAGGGTATCAATATTGCAGTCTGTTTTTAAGAGGTGTGTAAAGTGATCAGTCTTCTCATACCCAGCAGTTTTTAGTGCATCTCCGTATTTCACACTGTCATCGGGAGATAATGTCCAACACATTTCACACCACCTTTTTTTTCTTGCAACAGATTGCAGATAGGTTTCTATGCTTGAGATAAGTTCATCTGTATTGACACCTGTTGAATTGATTAACAGCGGTCCACCAAACAGGTTCCACGGCATTGAATACCATAATCGTATACCAGGTATCGGTTGAAATACGAAAGCAGGCACACCACCGATTACGGATTCGTCCTTCTTTATCAATAGATATATGGGATCAAGCTGTTTGAAAGCATGTGTCAGTGCATCCCGCCACACAGAACTCTGAAATACATTACTGTTCGAACATCGCTGGATAACAGTATCCCAATCATTATTACGTTGAGGTGAAACAGGTTCTAACGTATACACATCAACATTGTAGTTGAAAAATGGATTTTTGACAAGTGATTAGGTTAATGATTACATTCTTTTGAATTGTATTTTATGTATTAGGTGTGCTATAATCTATTGATACTATAGATGTTGGAAGGGAATCATGCCAGAGCGGAATGGATTTTTTGAGACAGAACGTATCACACCAAAATCTCTATCCATAGTCATTGTTGTTGCAAGTTTTCTGCAATGGTTGTTATACCAATTGCTTTTGTCAGTAAAAGTTGGTTTGAATACGGAATGCTTTGCATTTGCTCAAATTTTCGTTGTCCTTCTATCAGCACCCTATCTCACTGCAATTAGTTTCAGACAAGAGTCTCGGTACGTTGATTCTGGTATTATGTTAGTTTTGTCGTCTGCTGCTGTTGGTAAGCGTATATTGAGAATCCTGATCATCAGTCTAATTCCTATCGTGGGTTGGATACTGCTTTCATCGGTATTTGCTGCGGTTGTCATCGGTATGCCAATCGTGAAAGCATTGAATATGATTGTTGTGCTGACACTTTTCAGTCTTGCGGTGGGAGCTGTTGGCTTATGTGGGGCACGTGCTTTTCGTGACACTCTGTTTGGAACGCTTTTTACCTATCTGATATTAGGCGTTCTAATTAGCAGCGCATTTTTAATCAAACCGTTAGAACGGTACATCAATGACCTACAACCTGTTTTTGAACCGATTCTCCATCTGAATCCAGTGATTGCAGTCTGTACCATTTTTGATGGACTGGATGTGCTTAGAAATCCTTTGTTCTATGAATTAACTCCGATTCCCTATCACGATTACACGTATCCTGCTTGGTATATGAACGTATTCTGGCAGCTTGTTATCGGTGCATGTAGTTTTTTGTGGACATGGTGGATGTGTAGAGCCACAAAATCTGTTTCAGATAGAGCGATGTTGAAATTCTGTTGAGAACATTTATGAAGAAACTAAAGGACCCAATTGTAAGTGTATCAGGTGTTCGTGGAGAAGTAGGTGTATCACTTGATATGCAAACCATCACAAGATTCGCATTGGCATTCGGTACGCTTGTTGGTGGCGGGACTGTCGTCTTAGGTATAGATTCCCGTACCTCAAGTCCTATGGTACGTCATGCAGTGCTTGCCGGACTGATTGCGACAGGATGTCAAGTGATGGATGTCGGTTTGTGTCCAACGCCAACAGTCCTGTTAACTGCAAAAGTCCTTAATGCCCAAGGAAGTATCACAATCACTGCAAGCCATAATCCTGTTGCGTGGAATGGCATAGAATTTGCATCAGAAGCAGGACAGTTACTAACACAGACAGAACGCGATGAGTTGCTGCACATCTATGATACAGAGAACTTTGAACTGATGCCGTGGGACAAACTTGGCGCCCATCAGGTTTATACGGAATCAACGTCACTTCACCTTGAAAGGATTCTCAATTCATCTTGGCTTGATATAGATTCAATCCGAAACGCAAAACTGAAAGTAGCACTTGATTGTGGTAATGGTGCGGGTTGTGTGATTAGTCCGACACTGCTCAAGGAACTCGGTTGTGAAGTCATTGAAGTGAACTGTATACCGGATGGGAACTTTAATCGTCCTGCGGAACCTAATCCCGATGCCATAACTGAACTCGTTGAGACAGTGGTCAATACAGGTGCTGATATCGGGTTTGCACACGATGGTGATGCAGATCGTGTCGTGATCGTGACGGACAGTGGGATTGCACTGAACGGTGAATGGACATTTGCATTCGTAACAGATTTTATCATCAGCAAAACGAAGGGTGATATTGTTGCAACTGTCTCCACGAGTAGAATGATTGACGATATTGCCATAAAACACAACGTAAAACTGCACAGAACGAAGGTCGGGGTTGGATATGTCGTAGAAAAGATGCATGAAGTCAACGCAGTTATCGGTGGTGAAGGGACAGGTGGTGTTATCTATCCTGATATCAATCATACAACGGATGGTATCACTTCCATCGCAGCGATTCTTCAACACCTTGTTGAATCCGAAATCATCGTCTCAGCACTTGTTGATGCGATGCCTCAGTATGAAATGTGTCGCAAAAAAATGGAGATACCATCACAAGCGGTTGCCTCGCAATTATTAGCTCAATACAAAGATGAAATTACATCAACGCACAGTGATACGTCATCCCTTGAATTAACAGATGGAATTAAACGGGTTTGGGATGATCGTTGGGTAAATATTAGAAAATCAGGAACTGAACCGGTAATCCGTATATTTAGTGAAGCACCAACAGCGTCAGAAGCGGAACTATTATGCAATCAGACGGTTGAGCGTTTAGAGTTGTTAATGAAACAGATAAAACGTTAACTCCGTTATGTATCATAGACCTATTTTATGTGTAGACTATGAAATTTAAGATATTTCTGGGACACAGACTGTATCTTTATATGGGTTGGAGAAATTATGTCTTTGAAAATTGCCTGTATTGGTGGTGGTAGCGGTTTATCCGCCCTCCTCAGCGGGTTAAAACAGTATGCCGATTTAGAAACAGCAGAGAAACAAATCATTGATCTTGACAGTTTAGCTGCCATTGTCACCGTATCTGATGATGGGGGAAGTTCTGGACGACTCGTAGAAGAGTTTGATGTACTACCCCCAGGGGATATACGGAGACTTCTGTATACACTATCCGATGCGGATGAGATCGCTGGTCTCTTCGAATACCGATTCTCCAGTAACGGGGACCTCGGCGGACATACCATCGGGAATCTTCTGTTAACTGCATTGACGAAAATTCAAGGAAATTTCCCAAAAGCTATCCAAGCTGCATCCCGGTTGCTTTCCGTGCGCGGACAGATTATTCCTGTTACATTGGATTCCACTGTCCTGTGTGCTGAGCTCGCAAATGGTGAAATCGTCAAAGGGGAATCAACCATCCCAATGCGGGAGAATAGAGAACCTATTAAACGTGTTTTCTTTGAACAACGAGAGAATGGTCGTGAAAATGAATTGGCACATCATTCAAATGAGGAAGACTATAACTGTCAGGCACATCAGTCCGCAATAGATGCACTTGTTAATGCCGATGCAATTATCATCGGTCCAGGTAGCCTTTACACCAGCATCATGCCGAATCTCGTGATCAAAGGAATCGTTGATACCATCCAACGTTCTAATGCAGTGAAGATATATGTGTGTAATGTGATGACACAACCCGGTGAAACGGATGGATATGCTGTCACTGACCATGTGAACGCGATTCTTGATCACGCAAAAATACCGATTGATTATGTTTTAGCAAATAATCAACCCGCACCTAAAGAGATAATGCAAGGGTATGTTCGGAATGAATTAGTATCACAACTTACTCGTATCAAAACACTGTCTGAAGACGGACTCTCTATGCTTGCTGAGGATACAGAGCATCTGATGGAAGTTCTAAACCTTGCAAAGGATATCTCAACACTCTCCGCAGAAACCGTTCAGGTTGCGGATGCCTCAAAAGTCCAAGTATCGTATAACCGAGAATTAGAGCGATTGGAAGACGATGGTATAACCGTCGTTGAAGCTGATCTGATAAGAGATATGGTTGTAACTGAAGTTGGAACTTGGATGGGTGGCGAACAGATGAACGTTATTAGGCATGACCCTGAAAAATTGGTTACGAACTTAGTGAATATCTTCAAGAATCATCCAAAACTCAGTGAAGTGATCTGAAACAGAAACGAAATAGACAAGGACTGATTAAAAACAATCCTTGTCTGATGTGAAACAACATACGCGTTCGATTATGTTTGATGGTATTATCTTCCTAGGTGAGAGGTTTTGTTCACCTGAATATGGTAAGCATATTTATCGCAGATATAAGATAGATTATCAATAAAGTTCTCCCACTGAAATCCTTCCTCTTGAGCCTTTGTTGCTGCAAAATACAGTGCTAGTTCGTAATAGCCCGTTTTTTTATCATCTAATAAAGATCGATGTTCAGTGGTATTGTGTTTAGTTTCTTTTTTCATTTAGGTCCCCCTAAAAGTCAAGTTAGGTTTCCTTCATATCTTTTTTAACGTCACCCCTAAAAAAGAAGTTACATCTTTTAGGATACGAAAAAGCAAAAGCACCTGCCAGCCAGCCAATATTTTTGACTTTAACGCGTTTTGAAAGTATAATTTATTATTCCTAAGGAGGTATTCATGAATCAACCACATTCAAAATCAAAAAGCGATATCCAAGCAAGCACGCATAACACATCTGACACAAATTTTATCCGACAAGCAATTGATGAAGATATTGCTTCAAACAGATTTGACGGTAGAGTACATACCCGTTTCCCGCCAGAGCCGAGTGGGTACCTTCATATTGGTCATGCAAAAGCCATCTGTATCAGCTTCGGTATTGCCGAAGATTATGGTGGTCTTTACAACCTTCGGTTTGATGATAGCAATCCCATCACAGAAGAGAGTGAATACGTTGAAGCGATAAAACGCGATGTGAAGTGGTTAGGATTCGATTGGGAAGACAGGGAATTCTATGCCTCCGATTATTTTGAAACTCTGTACGAATATGGTATAAAACTGATTCGGAAGGAGAAGGCTTACGTCTGTGATCTGACGCCAGAGGAAACAAGAACCTATCGTGGCACATTAACAACTCCCGGGAAAAATAGTCCGTACCGAGACCGTTCTGTTGAAGAGAACATGACGTTATTTCAAGGTATGCGTAACGGAGAATTTCCGGACGGTTCCCGCACACTCCGCGCAAAAATTGATATGACAAGTCCGAATCTAAATATGCGCGATCCTGTCATGTATCGTGTTCTCCACGCACCTCACTCCAGAATTGATGAAAATTGGTGTATCTATCCAACTTATGATTTCACACACGGTCAGTCCGACTCTATTGAAGGAATTACGCACTCATTATGTGATGTGCAGTTTGAAGATCATAGACCCTTATATGATTGGTTCTTGGAAACGTTAGAGATATACCCACCACGTCAGATAGAATTTGCACGTCTGAACCTAACATATACCGTCCTCGGCAAACGAAAACTTAGAGTCCTTGTTCAAGAAGGACATGTCAATGGTTGGGATGACCCAAGACTGCCAACGCTTGCTGGTTTACGCCGCCGTGGTTATACACCTGAAGCCATTCGTGATTTCTGCAACCGTATAGGTGTGTCAAAAGCAGACAATCTTATTGAAATAGCGCAGCTTGAATACTCTATTCGCAGCGATCTAAATCTCCATGCTCCGCGGGTCATGGCGGTGCTAAATCCCGTAAAGGTCGTTATTGATAACTATCCTGAAGCACAGGTTGAAATGCTTGAGGCTGACAATAATCCGGAGGATGAGAACGCCGGCACAAGAGAAATCCCATTCTCACGAGAAATCTATATTGAACGGGATGATTTTATGGAAGACCCGCCCCGAAAGTTTTATAGACTGGCACCCGGACGAGAGGTCCGACTAAAACACGCATACTATATCACATGCGAAAGTGTCATAAAAGATGAAAACACAGGTGAAATTGTTGAAATCCACTGCTCTTATGATCCAGAAACGCGCGGCGGTTGGTCAGATGATGGACGGCGCGTTCAAGGAACACTGCACTGGGTGTCAGCAGAACATGCAGTTGATGCCGAAGTGCGATTATACGATTCACTCTTTACAGAAAGAGAACCAGAAAACGCAGCTGACGGCGCAGATTGGATACAATTCATTAACCCCAACTCCTTAGAAGTCTTAAACACCTGTAAAGCTGAACCGAGTCTCGTTGACGCAGCTGCTGGCAGTAGATTTCAGTTCCTTCGTATAGGGTATTTCTGTGTTGACCCAGATACAACACTTGATAGATTGGTCTTTAACCGCACAGTACCCTTGCGTGACAGTTGGGCAAGGATACAGAAAGGACAGAAATGAACGAATCTCAAAAAACAGATGACCACGTAAGGGTGCGTATGGCACCATCGCCAACAGGTTTCTTGCATGTTGGTGGGGCGCGTACGGCTCTTTTTAATTGGTTGTTTGCTAAACAACACAACGGTAAATTCATCCTAAGAATTGATGATACAGACGCAGCACGTTCCACTGACGCGTCTATGCAGGAGATTTTTGATGCCCTGAAATGGTTGGGTATCAATTGGGATGAACAGTACGTGCAATCGGAACGAAGCGATATCTATGACAGGTACGTCTCACAATTACTTGATAGTGATAATGCATACCACTGCTACTGCACGCCGGAAGAATTAGAAGAGATACGCACTGAATCTCGCAAAGCAAAATCCCCACTATCCTATGACCGTAGAGGCAGATACCTATCATCAGAAGCCATAGAACGTTATAAGGCAGAAGGTAGAAAACCCAACGTCCGCATAAAGATGCCTGATACGCCGATCCGTGTTGACGATATAATCCTCGGTTCACGCAACATTGATCCTTCCACTCTGGAAGATGAAGTGATCGTCCGTTCCAACGGTATGCCGAATTACAATCTTACATCTATTATTGATGATGCTGAGATGCAGATAACCCATGTTATTCGGGGTACTGAACATCTGAACAATACATCAAAACAAATTGTGATTGCGACTGCCCTCGGTTTCAACCTTCCGCTATTTGCTCATATTCCGTTGGTTCTTGATGACACAGGTAGAAAACTCAGCAAACGTCATCACGGGGATCTTGTCGCTGTCAACCGTTACCGTGAACAGGGGTATCTTCCTGAAGCTATTTTGAACTTCGTTGCACGCCTCGGTTGGTCCTACGATGATAAACAGGAGATATTCTCGCTTGAAGAACTCATAGAGAAATTTGACTTAGCGCGTGTCGGCAAGAGTGGAAGCGTGTTCGACATTAAAAAGTTGGAATGGCTCAACTCACACTATATCAACCAGCTTGATATCCCTACACGAACAGATGCAGTGATACCTTTTTGGGAGCAGGCGGGATTAGTAGATTATGATTCTGGTCCTGACACAAACCGAGACTGGCTTGAAAGCATCGTAGAAGCGGTGGGTGAACGTCTCACAACCCTACAAGACATTGTGCCACTGACCCGTTATTTCTTTACCGATGATTTTGAATATGATTCGAAAGCAGTCAAGAAATGGTGGGGGAGTTCGGATGAGAAGAAGCAGAAATCACGTGAGATGCTGACAAGTCTATTGCAGATTTTAGAGGCAATTGAACATTTCGATTTAGAGACAATTGAAGAATCCATCTGGAAATACACGGATGAGAATGACATCAAACGCGTTGCAGCCATGCAGACGTTGCGTATAGCATTGACAGGGACATCGTTCGGTCCAAGCCTTTTTGATATTGTTGTGTTGATTGGTCAAGATGAAGTTCTGAAGCGGATTCAGAAGGCAATAGTCTGCCTATAATCTTCAATTGATGACTCTGTACGGGTGTGTAAAGTTTTTGGCAAAAGAATGTGCTGGTATTGTCGACTTGTCTTACTGTTCCTACTTAGGTGCTTTCGTATGCACTATCACTTTCACATTATGTTTTCAGTCCTGTAGGGACGATATGTTTATAGAAAAAATGGGGATAACCCTCTTGAGTTCCGTAGGAACGGCATAGAAGATAAACATATCGTCCCTACGGGACTAAAAGAGTTGGAGGCTACTCGTTTTCTATAAACATTCCGTCCCTACGGGACTAAAGAATACAACACCTGTCCTGCTAATCACCATAATGTCAGACATTGTGCCAAAAACTTTACACATCCACTCTGTACTATTATTCTTCAAAATAACAACATTTCATGATATACTA
>VXOP01000010.1 GCA_009839975.1 Candidatus Poribacteria bacterium | reverse complement strand
AGGGGTTAGGTTTCCTAATCCCTACGGGCGAGGGGACCTCGCCCCTACAACAAATTCAACATCTTGTTTTATCAAACTTACGTTATAGCATATCTCCTAAGTTTAGAAAATCCAATTCTATATGTTTGCTGATAAAGTCAGCAAGATAGTTAGCATCTGGATTAGGTGTGTCTATCTGTTTATTGAAAGGGACAACACCTAGGACTGGTATCTGTGTAACGCGTTCAATCTCTACAGAGTTAGTCAATTCAGCTAAACTTGTTTTTTTTGATTGGAACATATTCAATACAATGCCTAATATTGTGATCTGATGTTGTCTTGCATATTCTACGGTTAACATCGTGTGATTTATAGTACCTAATCCTGCATTAGCCACAATTATTATTGGTAATCCCAGATATTTTATAAGATCTACAACCAGTTTGTCATCATTAATTGGCACTGCAATGCCGCCAACACCCTCAACAATTAGGTAATCGTATTTTTGTTGCAATATAGAGTATGCTTTACTGATTTGTGACATGTCAACATGTTTACCCTCTATATTCGCAGATACGGATGGTGCCAATGGGTGACATAGACTTACGGGATTAATCAGATGTAATGGATCATCAACCTGTGTAACGTGTTTAAGATATTCGGCATCAGTCATATCACCTGTACTGATCGGTTTCATAACACCAACGTTTGCCCCTGCTTGTTTGAGTATAGCAGCAAGTCCACCAGCAATTACTGTTTTTCCAATCTCTGTATCAGTGCCAGTGACAAAGATACCTTTTACTTTTTCGTGTTGATCCACAAGAGCAGCACCAGAAATCGTTGTTGTGGTTTTCTCTAAAGTTGTGTTAACAAATATGGTATATCAACGTTTAATGATATAATATACATTTGACGTTATCATACATTTTAATCAATAAAGTGGTTTTTGTCAAAAGTAATCGTGATGCTAATAACATTTAGTCAGGACTTACGCAGTTTCTCTTAAAGTCCCACTGATAAGGGGGATTTAGGGGGTTACATCACTAAAATATCATTGAAATAACGACTTTCTAACCCCCCTAACCCCCCTTATCAGAGGGGAATGCGTAAGTCCTATTAGTAATGAGTTGTGTTTTTGGATACGTAAAATAGCAGTTAAGTGATTTTTAGGAGGACAGACATGGATAGTAAGAAACTTCGCATTGCACTAACAAAATCTAAGGACATCACACTCAATTTTCTCGCAAAGGCACTTTCAAGCACTCGGGTAGAACCTATTCGAGACGATGAAGGGGTTAAAGGCATTAAAGCGAGTTGGGTTGGTGAATCTGGACAACGTAGTGTTGATGTAGATACAGGTCAATGGCATGCTAATGTTTCTCTTGAGGCGGAGGAGCCGCCCTCTGTGGAATATGTGGAACATGGTGACTCGCGTAGTGTTGCGATAAAGAACATCAACAATCTTAAATGTTCTGTTGATCAAGAGACTTTAGATGAGTTTACTTCTCCGAGAGGCGCAGCGATTGCAGTTTGTGCAGGTGCTGCTGTAGGATTAGTGAGTTGGTTCGCTATTTCTGTGATGCGTGCAATCGCTGTTTCAGTCAAAGAACGAGAACAAGCTTCTGAACAGATTGATTCTGAAGATATTGAAGCAGCTGACTAATTTATAGTAGACTTCAGAATTAATGGGACACTCTACAGCGGGCGAGGAGACCTCGCCCCTACGAGGAGTGATCTTTGTAAATACGTAAATGTCTCATTAATTAATCACTTTACTATATACCTGAATTTTGTCATGAAGATAATTTCTGTTGATCCGTTTTATCTGAGGGTGCCGGACATATCAACTGCCGCAGATGGAACACAAGATACGCTCTTAATCAGGATTCGTACCGATTCTGGTCTTGAAGGATGGGGTGAATGTGATGCCTCACCGTTGGTAAGTATAGCGGTTTACTGTTGTCCTATGTCGCATGGAAACATCATCAACATAAACACATCATTGACTGGTGAGACACTTGATGGTCCAGATGATGTTATCAGATTGAGCGATAAGGTGCTACGTAATGCGTTGGACATTCAACAGATACAACATGCATATAGCGGTGCAGAAATTGCGTTATGGGACATACTTGGCAAACATTTAGAGAAACCTGTATACAGTATCCTTGCGGAAATAACACGTTCCTCAGATATACCCCATCCAAAATTACCCTACGCTTCAGTGCTCTTTGGTGATACCCCAGAAGATACGTATAGCATAGCAACTGAATTGAAAAAGCAAGGGTATCGTGCTGCAAAATTTGGATGGGGACCTATGGGAAAATACGATGAGGATTACGATGTTGCGCTGGTAAAAGCAGCACGTGAAGGTATGGGTGAAGATGGACAGATTATGGTTGATGCGGGAGTAGTGTGGGGAACGGCATACGAATTAGCATATCAACGTGCTGCAGCATTTTCCGAATATTCTCCTGTCTGGTTGGAAGAACCCCTTGCTCCCGACGCAATTAGGGAATATAATAAACTGACTTCAATGAATCCAGGTATACCAATTGCAGCGGGTGAAGGTTGCAGTACATATCATACAGCAGAAGACTTGATCGTAAATGGTGGCATCCAGTATATACAGATTGACACAGGACGTATTGGTGGTATCATGCCATCATTTCAAGTGCGACGACTTGCTGAAAAACACGGTATCCAGTATGTGAACCATACATTCAAGAGTCATTTAAGTCTGTCTGCTGCCCTACACGTCTTTGCGACAAACCCAGATTTTGATCTATTAGAGTATCCTGCGGCGGGTTCGCAATTATCACAATGTCTTGTTTTGAACCCTTATCAGATTGACGATGATGGATTCGTCCGAGTGAAGGACTTGCCAGGACTTGGTGTTACTGTGGATACGGATGCGATCCGTCCGTTCTTAGCACCTGTTAGGATTGAAGTAGGAGGGGAATCCATATTTGAACAATCCCGGTTATAGTAACCCAAATTGCTACCTATAAGTTTTAGACATGCAAACACCGTTTTTAATAGAGAATAATGCGTATTTCGCAAGTTTTCGTAGCGCAAACTGTTAGTTTGCGGACTAATAGCACAATCTAAATGAAGATTAAGTTATTAATTGGGTAATACGCGGGCGGGGAAACCCCGCCCCTACGAAGCCCCACTCCTACGATGAGCCTTATTAATAGAATTACCTGATTATTTATTTAATCTTCATACAGATTGTGCTACAAGGTGGCAACTTAGGTTATACTTTCTTCTCTACGGCTTCTGAAACCAATCGTCTTAACTCACTTCCTCGTGCTTTATAGGAGATGACATTTCCATCTTTATCAATAAGCCATGGAGATGGAATTCCTCTTACTTTATATATTTTGCGGATAGGTGTTTCCCACCCTTCACCTGTGAATACCTGTCTCCAAGGAAGGTTGCATGTGTTTAGATATTCATACAACCGTTCTTGATCCTCGTCAAGACTTATACCGATGACTTCAAATCCCATAGCATTGAATTCGTCGTAGACTTTTCTGACGTTAGGCATTTCTCCGATACACGGACCACAAGTAGTAGACCAGAAATCAAGCAGCAAGACTTTACCCCGGAAATCTTTGAGTGAAATCGTGTTACCGTCAACATCTGTTAATGAAAAGTCAGGTGCGGGTTTTCCGATCATTGCCAGTCTTGAATCTGCTTTGTTATAGTACGCATCTGCAAGTTCGGCATTACCTGTCTCTTCATGGACCATTGCAATTTCTCTGAAAATACTTGCTCTGAACGGATTCTCTTTCTCGGTCTCTTCAAGGTGAAGTAGAAGTTTAAGTGCCTCCTGATGCTCACCACTAATTTTAAGCATTTCTATATACGTCCAATAGTCACGGAATCGCATGATGTTTTCGTCATGTGGTTTCATGACCGATTTGAACCTATCAATTAGGCTTTCAGCTGCTATCACATTGTCTGCTTGCAGATAGAGCCGTTGAAGTTCAGGATAGAGATAGAAGAACCCTGGATCTTCAGGAACAATTTCCAGTGCTCTTTCAAGTCCTGATATGGCTGCTTCCAGATTACCAAAAACACTAATTGGTTGTTTTCTCCAATCACCCTTTGAAATATATATTGTATTGGAGAAGCTTAGGTTTAAATATAGACTTGAATCTGAGTCAGGACTTTTGTGATTTGAACATTGAACAATAGGATTTTTCCCATTGTAGACGTGTCGTTCCCGTTTTAGCCACTGTTCATAGTATTCGGGTGTGCAATCATAGGTGTAACTTACCGGAAGATTTGGGTCGGTGTCGTAAGGTAGGATTGGTACACCTTTGTCTTCATCTGAAGGACATACCAAGAAATTTGTTTCTGTCAAGTATTTCGGATAAAGTTCGGATAGCCATTCTGGATAGTATCCATTATGGTTTTCATAAGCATGTAAGGCTTCTCCGATTGCTTTTAGGTTCTGTGTGCAGGTGTTTATGTTCTCAACTTCCTGTTTGGTGAGTTGGTGTTCATTCTCTAAATCAACGTTAATATTAGGTTTCTCGTTCCTGCTTTCAAGTACAGCAGAAAAGACAGAAGAACAGATTGAGATGTATGGCATTAATGTCTCCATTGTGATTTCAAATTGTATGAAGTGTAGATCATTACATTTGCTGTTACACAACAATGGATGCACTTTCTGACTTGTTGGCATTCCTTTAGGACACAAACTGGAAAGTTTGTGCTACAAAAGATACATTATGCATTAGAAATGATATAAGTTTGTAAACGATAAGATGGAACAAGCATGATGGGATGGAACAAGCGTAATTTTCAGAATTCCCTCCTACAACTCAAAATACCCCATTAATTCAAAAGTTGACTAAAGATATGAAAAAAAAATTGCAAACAGAGCAAAAAAGTGTTATAATAACTGTCGTATGTCATAAGATCATTTTATCTATTGACATAAAACGTGAAGTCTTGTAGACTTTGCATAAGGTGTTAGAAATATACTTTTTGAGTGTATTACACCTGGGCACGCTTCCCCTTTCGGGGCGCGCTGATAGTGCTAACTTCTACAAAAGCACGATCAGCGCGTAGCACTGCCATAGAACAAGTATGACAGGGCTGGTTTGCATGTTAGCACAAGCATAGGCTTGTTGCTACCATAAACATGGAAACCAGCGCGCCCAAAGGACAGTCGTTGACATCGCTTTTCTTATCTCCTGCCAACCTCTCCTTTGTGGTCTGTCTAAACATTTAACCTGCTTCATGATATAATTGGAGGCACAAGATGAGACTGGACTACAAGGTTATTCTCATAACCCTTATTATTTTTTCTGCTATTATCGGTATCCTCATACTTGGCACAGACGCAACACAAGATTCGAAACAAGTAGAGATACATCAATGTGGCCCAGGTGGCACATGCACTGGGTGTAATGCGGACATATCTAAACCATCTACTAATCCCCCCTTTTCGCCGGACGCAGCGAGATAAAGGGATAACGCTTATAATTGATAAGGAGAAAAATCTCATGAGAAACAAAGTGTATTGGGGACTCGGTGTCCTCATTGTCTTATTGATAGGTGCTTTTGTGTTTGTGATGGTCAACGAGTATGCAGAAAACGATCAGCTTGAATCCGATGCAAAAAAAGCACAAGAACAGGCAGATCGGAACAAGCAACAAAAGACATCGGATAAGAACCCTGACAACCCCCTGATTGGACAGGAGGTCGTGAAGGTGAACGATGAACCGAATCAACTAACTGCTGAAACTGAAATTTCAGACTACGAGCCAACAGAAGCAGAGCACGAAGTAATAAAAAAGTTGTTGTCGATTGAATACGAATCCAACTTAAAACTTCGTGATAGTTTAGAGAAACTTTATAAAGTCGAATTAGCAAGTTATCAACGACGCCCTGATTATGAGCCCTATAGAAGAGATCTGGCTTCTGTCCAGGAACAACTTGATGCTACTAATCTACGTCTGACCGGTATAGAGAAAGCGATGGAGGAATATGAAAATGAGAATAAATAGCGTATCCCACCGCCGCGTCCGTCTTTTTATTGCAGTCTTTTTGATAGTGTCTTGCTTGACCTTATCTTCCTATTGCGTGAGTGCACACACCGATCCTGATCTGGAAGCCTATGTTGATTATAATCTGGGTAAGACGGATCTGAACAACAAGCAAGGGTTGGTAAATACAGAAAAGATCGAACTCAAATATCTCAAAACGGTTCGAGACAATATTGTAAGTGAGCTTGGCGCAAACACTGAAGATCAACGTGAGAATTTGCGAGCAGCATTAGGTGCTAGTATGGACCTTTCCCCCGGTTCAGCTGCAGCTGCTTTTATAGATGAAACTGAAGACACCCTGGATGGTATAAAATTAAAAGCCCGTTTTGACGATATCAATGCAAGTATTGAAACGTATGTAACGGATAATATAGATCCGCTTTTTGAAGGTGATGAGGATGAGTCTGTCGCCGGTTATGATGATCTTTATGCTCAGCATGAGACACAATATAACAATCTCTCGGCTTATTATAAGAAAAAGGCGGATTTAATCGCGAATGGTGGAAAAGAGTCGGGGTCAGAAGGTATGGGACTTTATGGTAGAATTGAGCAACCCACTGCTGACACGTTTGGTGTATATCAATGTCCTAATCCATCAGGCAGATGCTACGGTTACTACAAGAGTGCTGACGAACATAAGAACATTTGCCCGCATAAGCATGGCATGGATGGCACAACAAACAAAGTGTGGTGGGGTTGCTTTGCTTCATCTTGCACCCATAGTGCAGAGCATTGGATAGAATGTCGTGCCCTCTGCGGTGATTTTTTTCCACCGCCAACACCTAGTATAATCCCGGTGCCAGATACGATTGGGTATTCTGTTACTTACACATACCATGATCACGAGGCGGTGTGCGAGGTCCCGGTGTATAAGAATTTTATTGTGGGCACACGTCCTTGTGGCCGTAAGTATTTTACGTGTCAGGTGGGCTGTAGACATGGCGTAGAGGAGGGTTATTTTAGCAATAGTACGTCTTTTAGTGCGTATGGCACATATAGGGCAGAAGTTGTTTACAATGATCCTATCAAAGAGGTTTATTGGTATTTTCAGAAGCCGGGTGGAAGCATGAAACAGGTATCACATGATACAAGCGGTGGTAAGACCTCAAGCTGGAGTCACACGTTTGGTTCTACATCTGGCACCTATAAGGTGAAAGCGAAGGTTTATTTCAAGGGGAGTCGTTCTGCAATCACCCATGAGCGTAAGGTTTATGTTTACTGACGATTTTCTGATGTGAAGTAGCCGTTGGACTTTCTAACGGATATTACAGGCAGGTATCCGTTTTGGGTATCTGCCTTTCTCTTTTTTTACCCACTCTACGTCCCTGCAATGCCATCGGTTCAGATGCACACATCTGACCACACCGACACCTAAAAGCACGATGGACACACCCCTATAAACAGACAACGGACACCAACAAATCTATTAATTTTTGTCTGAATCGCAGAAAGCGCGAAAGACACGCCAGTTACACATATTGGCGAGGAAGGGACTCTTGTGTATTTCAGGTGTTGTTCAAAGAAGCACAATCAAGGATGAATGTGCTACAGACATAAGACGCTGTTTGATGGGCGGAGAGGGGTATGATGGCGATAGGTTTTAGGAAGAAGCACAATCAAGGATGAATGTGCTACAGACATAAGACGCTTTTTGATGTGTGGAGAGGGTTGTGATGGAGGAAGGGTGTTTGGCACAATCAAAAGACAACAAAACTTCTACATGCCAGAGGGGTTCCAGTGACAAAAACTTTACACACTCGGTAAAAGTCAAATAAATTTGACTTTCGTGCATAAACGCAGTATAATCTCTGGTAAAATACTATTATGTTTAATGTTGTAATCGACTAATGTTAAGGCTTAAATTGTTTGTTCATCATCATTCTGTCCATACCTAAGCGGGCGGATTAGAATGATGAGGTGATTATTCCATACATCACAATGGACATGAAGCAAGACTTGCTACAATCTTGGCTTGCTACCATCCTGGTAAACTAACCGCTCACTTTCGTGCTGGGAATTCGGCACGATGGGTTTATGGGCAACGTGTTTGCTGGGTTTTTTGTTTAATATAAGCAAGTTTGAATATTAAATATGCAGGTCGCACGTTGATGACGGGCGGGGAGACCCCGCCCCTACGGGTTCGGCACCTGCAGGATTATCGGAAAATTGATAATTCATTATTTAATACTGCTTATACATTTGTTAACGGTTGAATTGCCGTTAGAACTTAACTGATAGGAGAAGGATTATGGAGATGTTTACGAAACCTACAGGCACAGACGATTTTCTGCCTAATCAGATGGTGCTGAGGAATTATGTTGAGAGAATTGTTCGTGAGACTTTTGAAAGTTTCGGCTATACACAGATTCAGACTCCACTGTTTGAGTCGTTTGCACTGCTATCCGCACAAGCGGGTGAAGAGATACGACATAAGATGTTCACGTTTGTAGGACCTGATAGGGTAGATTATGCACTTAGACCTGAACTCACTGCACCTGTCTGTAGAATTATTGCTAATGGTGACTTAGGACATTTACCTTTTCCCTATAAACTCTATTACATTGGACAGTGTGTACGAAAGGAACCCAGAGCAGATCATGTAAATGCAAAATATGAATTCCGACAGGCTGGCATTGAGCTTATCGGACCGACTTCGGTATATGCAGACGCGGAGATTATCACACTACCTGTAAGGGTTCTTGAGAAATTGAACATACCTAATGCCAAGTTGAAAATCGGTAATACAGGCGTTTTTCGTGAGATATTCAAACAACTCCCACTTGACGCAAAAGACCAAAGTGAAGTGATTTTTGACATTGACTATCTTTCTCGACTGAGAGTAGATGCCAAGAATCTCAATGTAGAAAGACTTCGCGATGAACTCAATATGTTACGACGCACGCAAGGTGTTGATTATCACGGTGAACATAAGATTGACGTAGAAGATATCCAAGCAATAACAGAAAATAACAAATCAAATTGGATAGAGAAACTACCAATGGCTGCTGAGGAAACCTATATGTCAGGTTGGGAGAGAAATTTCAATGTTTCTGAAGAGATTGCACAACGTTGTATTGACATATCAAAAATAAGCGGTGATAAGGATACTGTTATAGCTGCATGGGATACGCATCTTGGAGAAACCGGACAACATCTTCGTCAAGAACTTATAGATCTCTGTGATTGTCTGGAAAATAGCCAGATAACAGACTATGAGTTAAATCTCGGTATTACGCGTGGATTTGATTTCTATACTGGTACTGTCTTTCAGATTGAATACCAAACAAGGAATTTGACAATCTGTGGTGGTGGAAGGTATGACCACCTCATTGAGAGTTTCGGTGGACCGTCCCTTCCAGGTGCAGGGTTTGCTTTCCAATTTGACTCGCTCATGCAAGCCTTTAGCGATACACAGGAAGATGTGATGCAGATTGATAAGGATTACTTTATCGCGACAGATTCCCCTGATCTTCACACCGAAGCACAAAAACTCGCTGACATGTTAAGACGGTCTGGAAAAACAGCAGAGGTGGATCTGATGAATCGCGGCATGCAAGGACAATATGAATACGCGGTTAATAGGAACTACACATATCTATTACGTTTAACCGCAAACAAACCGATGTGTAGAATTGACTTGAAAACTGATAAGATAGAAGAAGTTACCGTAGACGATCTTTAATATAGTCATATCGTCCCTACGGGACTAAAGAGGGTGTATATCACTTTTTCTATAAACATATCGTCCCTACGGGACTGAAGAACATATAGATACCTGTTAATGACTTGCATAGCATCTTCTATTGTGTATTCAAGTTACACATTTGGTCATTTAGCACAATTCGTTATATTACTACTGTTTTACAAGAGGAAGGACTGATGCAAACAGAAAAAATGTTAAATTTACTCTTGCCGAAAGGCACGATACAATCTGAAACGCTTGAAACGTTCCAGCGCGCAGGTTATGATATAGATGGATATAAGTCTACTGATAGGTCATACCGGGCAAACTTCACAAATGAAGATGCTTTTCAGATTAAGATTTCAAGACCACAAGAGATACCTGTCTATGTTGGGAAAGATGATTTTTATGATCTGGGAATTACGGGTCAAGATTGGGTTGAGGAAACCGATGCTGATGTGGAGGAGATTTTACCGCTGGATTACGGATTCGTCAGCATTGTTCTGGCTGTGAGAGAAGAACGATCGGACATCAATTCCTTTATGGATTTGGTAAATCTTGCTGATAGGAACATACGTATATCAACAGAATATCTGAACATTGCTGAGAAGTATATTCTTGAGAAGACCCAAAACCGCATTGCTCCTGCAATCTTAACACCATGGAAACGTCTGAACACACTCGGGTCATACCAGTCACCGATTACGTTGATGTTGTCATTTGGTGCGACAGAAGGGAAACCGCCTGAGGAAGCAGACGCAATCATAGACAATTGCAGTTCCGCGCGAACACTTAAGGCTAATCACCTTAAGATTATTGAGGTGCTAAGGGAATCTGAATCTACTTTGATTGCCAATCCAAAGTCCTTAAAGGAATCTTGGAAACGAGAGAAGATTGAAGAACTGAAACAGACCTTAGAGAAAGGTTTACGTAGACGGAGAAGTCAAGCACTTCCCGGACACATTTAAGGAGCAGAACTATGGCACAGTATATTAAACCACGCGTCCCTCGCGGCATGCGTGATATTCTACCTGAACAGATGATCCGTAGACAGTATGTGATTGATGTTATCCGTAATGTCTTTGAAGAATTTGGATTTGAACCGTTGCAGACCCCCGCTATGGAGTTATCAGAAGTGCTTACGGGTAAATACGGACCGGATGCAGAAAAAATGATATATCAAGCCGGACATACAGGTGGTAAAGAGGACATATCACTACGATACGACCTATCCGTTCCGCTCTGTCGTGTGGTAGCAATGTATCCTCAACTGCCGAAACCTTTTAAGCGTTACCAGATAGACCCCGTATGGCGAGCAGAACGTCCACAGAAAGGTCGCTACCGTCAGTTCTTTCAGTGTGATGCGGATACTGTCGGAAGTGAGAGTATGTTAGCGGATGCAGAAAATGTTAGTCTTATTTATCAAGTCTTATCTCGCTTAGGTTTCAAAGGATTTACAATCCACCTGAACGATAGGAAAGTTATTACGGGTATAGGACTATTCTCTGGTGTGCCATCAGCACAATTAGGTGGTTTGTATCGTTCTATAGACAAATTAGATAAAATCGGTCTTGATGGTGTTACTACGGAACTGCGAGAGAATGAAATTCCTGAAGATGTCATAGCTAAGTTATTGACACTGCTGCAGATTGAAGGGGATGCTGAGTCAGTTCTGAGCGATCTGGCGGATCAACTTGGTGAATACGAGGTGGCACATGAAGGTATCTCAGAATTAAAGGAATTAATCAGTTTTATGGATACACTCGGTATTCCTGAGACATCCTATCAGATTAATGTTTCAATGGTGCGTGGCTTGGAATACTATACCGGTCCGATTTATGAAACAGTGCAGGATGCGAGTATCGGTAGCATTACGGGTGGTGGTAGGTATGATGAGCTCATCGGGAGTTTTAGTAAACAGGGATTCCCCGCCACAGGTACAAGTTTCGGTATTGAAAGGATTATTGATCTGATGAACGAGGGTGATATGTACCCATCCACTGTGGGTAAGACGGTGACGCAGGTGTTGATGACCGTGTTTGATGATGCGTTAATGTCTGAATCACTAAAATTAGCGACGCGTTTACGTCAAGGTGGTATCCGCACTGAAGTTTATCATCGCCCCGGAAAACTCAGCACGCAGATGAAATATGCTGATACGAAAGGCATTCCTTATGCTGTCATTCTCGGTTCAGATGAGTTGGAATCTGGCACTGCTGCTATTCGCGACCTGTCGAGTAGAGAACAGCAAGATGTTCCATTGGATAGAATAGTTGAAGAGATGCAGCGGTTAATCGCGGGATAAAAGGTATTTATTGTTCACGTTTCATCTCAATCACATTTGCCCCTTCTAAACCTGATCGGACATCCTCATCGTAGCTTGTGATAATGACCTGATGTTCTTCTGCAAGTTGACGGATGAAATCTACCATCAATGCTTTGCGTTCTCCATCCAGATGAAGTGTCGGATCATCTAACACAAAGAAACCTGTGTTCCCTAAGACTTTTGACAGAGCAACCTTGAAACAGAGATATAGGAACATCTTTTCACTACCGCTTAGTAGCATCAAACTTCTGTCTTCACCGTCTATCTGGATTGAAGGAAGAAGGTGTTGGCGTTGTAAATCTATACGTCCTTTTTGAAAGAGTTTCATTTCTTCAAGCCAGTGATGTAGTTCTTTTTCAGCAGGTTTGAGTATCTGTCGTTGTAGTGTATCTATAGTCTTCTCCACACCAGCACATGCAAGTTCTAAACTCAGTGTTGTGCTTTCAACCTGTTCTGCCTCAAGATTTACCTTTTGTAGTCGTTTAAGTCTATCCAATTGAACCGCTTCATCCTGTTTTAGTTTTTGAAGTTTCTTTCTATCTGAGTCTATCTGCTTCTTCACTTGACCTTTATCTAATTGTGCGAATGATTCGTCTGAGTGCGTCTCTGTAGTGCTTTCTGACATACCTTTATTGTTTAACTGTGTTGTTAGTTTTGTTATTTCAGTTTTATACTTGTCGATTTCCTGTGCGATCTGTTCTAACCGGGTCGCACATGTTTTTAATATCTGAAGCCGTTGTTCAAGTTTTTTACGGCTCTGTAAATCGTCTGTTTGCTCAGATAACGTTTTCTCAAACGTTTGCAATTCTTTGGTGAGATTTACTTTATCCGTATCCTTTTCCTGTATTATCTTTTTTACAATTTCGCGTTCAATTTTCTGTTGACAGGTTGGGCAGTGTCCATCACCATTTTCAAGCAATGTTTTAAGTGTGTTGCAAACATTCGTTATCGCTGTAATCTGTGAATTATGGCTTCCGATTTTCTGTATGAGTATTTCGCGTTCTTTTTCAATCCCTTTTGCTTTTTCAACTGCCTCTTCAATCGTCTTAATCATTTCTTGTAGCTGGTTAAGGTCTGTAAATCCACTTAATGTTTCCGACGATTCTGTGGTAAGTTTCTCAACTTGTTTCTGTATCTGCTCTCTGTTCTTTTTCCATTCAGCGATTAATTCAGCATCCCCCGTTTCCATACTGTATGCCGTTTCAAGTTTTTTCAATCTGGTTTCTATATTCTCAATTTCAGTTTTGTTAGGATTCGAAGCGTTATATCGCATACTGTTTTGGTGTGATTGTATCCTACCGCGTTCGCGCTTTGCGAGTCGGCGGGCATCAATAAATCTCTCCCTTACCTCAATGAGTTTATCAATACCGAGGAGCGTATAAAGGATATCACGTCGGGTAGAAGGTTGACGTGCAAGGAATTCAAAAATTTCTCCTTCACGTAGAAACGCTGTCAAAGCGAGTCTGTCGTGCATGATACCAAATTTTTCCTTCAACATATCCTCAACAACTTTCACACGTTTATCATCAAAGACTATGTGCCACGCCTCATCCTGTTTCTGTCTGAGTTGGAAACGTCTGCGTGTTCCACGGAAAAGCAGGTATGTTTCGTCATTGACGACGAATTGTAGTCCAGCAGTACCACTGAACGCCTTAGCACTTTTAATTGCAGCAGCATCCACCCGAGGTACTATCGGCTTACCAGTTAAGGTGAAAAAGATTGCATTGACGAGGGTGCTCTTACCACTGAAATTGGGTCCAAAAATTAGATTGATACCTTTAGAAAGCTCAAAATCTCTCTGTTGGAAACATCCAAATGTTTTGAGTCGCACACGTTCCAAAAGCACTGTCAGTTCCCTCTTTTTTCTTGGACGAGATCATATAACATTTGCGCTCTAACTTTTTCTCGTCCATTTTTTAACGTAAAGTCAAAAGCTTTGACAATTGCATCAAGTTGATCGGGACTAATGGAGATGTACTTAGAATCTTGCTGAATTAGTGCTACTATTTCTGCTTTGAAGATCTCAAGCGTTTCGTTTTCAAGGACTGTATCCATTGTGTTATTCCTACAGAATCTATCTCAGTATATGAAGATTCAACCATTAATTAGGTAATACGCGGGTTGGGAAACCCAACCCCTACGCCAAGTTACTCCAACGATGAGTCTTATCAGTTGAATTACCGAAACAATCATTAAATCTACATTTATTATTTGTTTTCAAATTTTCGTTTTGATTTTCATCAATCTTTCACCTGCTTCAGTAAGAACCTGATCTGCTATACTGAACATAAACCTAAACTTAGTTTTACCGAGATTTGGACGACTGTAGAAACTTGAACCAGGTACGCCACCGACACCTATCTCCTTTACCAACCAGTGAGCAAAAGTCATGTCATCTGGAAAACCGAAATCGGTTATATCTGTCATGATATAATATGCACCTTCTGGTGGATGGCACTGAAAGCCAGCTTCGTTTAGTATATTAACGAGTCGCATGCGGTTTTTGTTATATTTTTCTATCAATTCTTGATAATAACTTTGAGGTAGGTTTAAGGCAGCAACACCTGCACGTTGTAGCGGATGTGGTGCACCGAC
>VXOP01000328.1 GCA_009839975.1 Candidatus Poribacteria bacterium | reverse complement strand
CTATATTACAACAATCGGGAGAAGAAAAATGGACGAAAAAGTATTCCCTGTTGGTGGTGTTGAACTTCGGGTAGATAACCGCAATTTAGGAGAAGATGGGGGTCCCACCGTCCGTGTCTTTGGTAAAGCAGATGGTGAGAATATCCAACTCCTACGATTTGACTGCTTCCGTAAGAACCCGCACTATCATTATGATCCATCAGGCAAAAACGATCATAGAAAGCTTGATAAAGAGACCGTTCCTGATTCAATAGCATGGACTATTGAACAACTGGGAACACATCTTGCTGAGATGATTAACACTGCAGGATATACCCGTGTCGCAGACCAAGTTGACCAGGCTGCGGTGAAAGAAGTATTACCTGAGGTTGAATCTCTCATGCGTGGCTGAACATTTTAGAAACATAAACAGATCAATTGGAGGATTTAAGTGAGAAAACGTTATATTATAAGCACTATTTTGACTGCTATGATTATTATAGTTGGCAATTGTGTGGCAGGTACAGTTCAAGATTTTGGGAAATGGGAGAAAGGTGAACTTCTTCTTGAAAACTACAGTTTTGAAGATGATTTAACAGCATGGGAATTAGAAGATGGTTCTTGCTGCGACAGAGGTGGGTTGTACACAATGGAAATTGATGAGGATAACCCACAGCACGGTGACCAATGTCTTAAAATTGTAGGTGTACAAGCAACAGGCACGAATTGGCATGCAAAAATTAAACAGTTGAATGTATCTATGGAGGGTGGTAAAGAGTATACTGTGATTTTCTGGGCGCGCGCTGAAAAACCGAGACAAGTATCTCTAAGTGTTCAGATGCAACATGATCCTTGGACAACCTGGAGAAGTGCGGATATTGACCTTTTAGGTGATGAGTGGATGGAGTATTCTCATACATTTACCGCAGGGGCAGATGTTGATAAAGACATGTGGGTTGGGTTATCCATCGCGCAATCTGATGTTGATTTCTGGCTTGATAATTTCCGTTTCTTTGAAGGACAACCTGATGATGAGATACCTCTTGATGGAGAACCGCAATCCGTTGATGCAAAGCAAAAGTTAACAACGGAATGGGCATCTGTTAAGTCGGAACGTTTCTAACTACCGCGGGCTTATTAGGCACGGTCTATCAACATTTCGGTAACCAGAGCGGTTAAACTTATACCTTTCTGTTCTGCTCGTTGCAAAAGTTGGATGTGGATGTATTCAGGAATCTGTTGAACCCAGTGTCCATTGAATACATCTGCAGAACCGGGCTGAGGGATGCTGTCTCCGAACTCTTTTGCTGTTTCTATCCAGCAAAACATAGCGTCTTTTCCATTCTCTATCGTCTCTTCAATCGTGTCCCCATCAGACATACACCCGGGTAAATCGGGGAATTCGATTAAGTAACCCCCACCTTCCTCTGGGGGCAATACACTCATAAGAAATGGATATTTCGGCAGATCAGGAAAGTCTATTAAATAGTCTCTATCTTCCTCTGAGGGCAATACACTCATAAGAAATGGATATTTTAATGTGTTCATGCTTCCTCTTCCTCTATGTTCTCAATTATCTGCACAAGTTGTCTAATATACACAGGTTTAATCGGACGACGTGCAGGAATAGTCAATTTCTTACTGCTATCATGATGAAGTGTTATATGGCTTCCTCCACCTTAGGACGACTTATCCGCAATCCATAACGATTCGCAAGTGTCTCAACATGTGAGATTTTCCAATCACCTCTCGGGTTGTTCTTCATTTTTGCAAGCAATTTATCTCGTGCCATACTGCTCCAAATATTATCACATATAGGACTGTATTTGTCAAGAAATTCACATTTTCATATTTCTCATTTACTTTTCGCTTTACTTCTCGGACTTCCTTAATTATCTCACTCATCCTTTAACTCAAAGAGTTGGTGCGGGGTTAAAATTTTCATAGGTTTATATCCTGCTGCCATTATGGCAGGTCACACCGTTCTCCTAAAGCTCAGCGATACGCGCCGCTGCCTTATATACTTTTGTCCCTCCCATATATCCGATTTCCTGGCGGGAATGCCGTGCAGCCACTCATATCTCGCTGCCTGTTTTAATATCGCTATACTGCGTTTCGCCAACCAGACATGCACCTTTTGCGTCCTATCAACGTCTTTTGTAAATTCCATAATACAACTTGTCCCCAAACTCAGAATAATAATCGTATCCTTAAACCACGGCTCCTTATCAATATGTCCACCGATACCTTGTCCCGGTTCGTATTCACTGATTAGCACCTGATTTGGGACTTCCGTCATGTGTCCATCTCTATGCAATTTCTCGCTAAGTCTATTCAGCCACTCCGGCAACTCACGTCTTTGACTTTCTTCTTTCAATTCCCCTGTATTGTAATCATACTTCGACCCATAATTCTGCATACGTCTTTTACCAAAGTAGGACCACTCCTGTTCACCTATTTTATCTATCAGCCAATCATGTTGGTAATCGGTGATATAGTCTGGCACATAACGTAACCCACGAATTACATCTGTCGCTTCTCTGTTGTTCGGTGGAGGGTCAGGCTGCGGAATGATCTGCTGTTCTAACGAAGAGAATAAATGTAGTTGTTCCATTGTATATGAATCAGGTTGTATTATTCCGGTGTAAATGCGGGGTTCGCTTCCAATTTACTGTGATAGGCAAGGAGTATTGCGATGGCGATACATGTGCCAACAATTCCTATCGGAACAAATTGAGCGACTTCAACGGGAGCAAATAGTGCAAATGCATCCACTAACCATCCAAGCAGCGGCGCGAAGATTATAGTCGCCAATGATTTCGCTTGTGCTTCAATAGACAGCACCGTAGCACCCATGTCAGGGGTAGACTGTGCATCAAATCTGCTGATTAACACGGGTCTCCAGATATTCTGGAGGATTGCTAATGCAACGAATAACACTATTACCGATGGTAGCCAACCGAACCATAATGCCGGAATTAGGGAGGCAAAGAGTGCTAAATCTATCCACCACATCAATTGCGCAGCCCCTTCTTCACCACCACGCCAGTCTGAGAAACGGTGAGAATTGCGTGAAGCAAACGATGATAGAAAATAGAGGAGAAAATAGACCCCAGCAACCAGCAATGCTGAACGTTTCGAATCATCCAATGCTACCAATACAGGTAATGCAATTGCAGTCTGTTTAAGTATCGGTTGCAGAAAGTCTTTACTGGCTTTATACATACCTTCAAAACCCATGCCCTCAAAAACAAGTCTGCGGAGCGGGGGAAAGTATACTGCACTTTTGAGTGCTTTTCCGAGTAGTTTTGCGACTGCTTTCAGTGAAAATTCGCTCTGTCTACCTCCATCCAACTGAGAGGGATAACCGAGGAAATTGATAATGTTGACACCGTAAGGGATGATTGAATACCAGAAAATGTCAGTGTAATTTCCACGATAGAAAACCAGAGCTCCTGCGATAAGCACAGATAATGCAGACCCCATCTGAGACCAAGAACGTGTAAAACCGTAGACCTTTGTTTTCTCATCTAACCTATCTTGCATCCGCAACCAATCGAAAATCATCGCTTTATGCGTGCCCGTCCTAAACGCATCACCTAAACCGAAAAAGAACATCGCCATAAAAAGAACAGCAAATGATTCGCTCAGTGCAAACGTAGCGAACGAAGCGATATATGCACAGAACGAAAAGATCATTGCACGACGTCTTCCGTAAAGATCTGCAACCGCACCTGACGGGATTTCAAACACATTCGTGCAAATCTCTCGAAATCCAATGAGGATACCGATCTGAAAAAAGGACAGACCTTTCTCAAGAAACGCTAAAATCAGGAATGGGTCGTAATAGCGTTGATTCTTTAAGAAACCGTATAGTGAAAAACGGAAGAGCATTGGAATACGCATGAATTAGATATAATACTTTACTGTTTCTCCCAAATCTGTACGTTGTGTCGTGGCAAATCAAAGGGATATGTCCCGTATTCAAGGATGGGAATTCCGGTATCATCTACTGTGACGATAGCGTGCAGTTGATGAGGGGTCACACTTGTGTCTACACGTTCAAGGAATTGCCATCTATCACCTTCAGCAGTTATAAGTCTGATTTTTGTCCAGAGGATACCTTCACCATCTGTGTATGTTCCATCTGATACTTGTAAAATTGGCTGCGGATCAGCAGGTAATGTAAAATTTTCTCCAATAGTAGAGGTAGAGTTTTCATGTGTATGCGATACTAATACCCAAGTCCCAGGAACAGGTACCTCCATACCGTTTTGATCAACAGGCCACACATGGTCTCGTTCTGCAATCGGAGTAACTGTTTCTGTTTGTAAGTCTAAGACTTGATTGACTCGTTCACATCCTGAAACCCCAACTATTAGAATGAAAATGGATGATAAAAGGACAGACTGAATCATTCTTCTAATATACACTTTATATTCCTTTTTATTTTGAGCATTTGGGATGATATTTAAGGATATGAATATCATTTACCATTATTCCTAAAAGAGTGCAAGCACACCTTGATCCGGATTTCTTACAAATGTTTCTATATCCAAATAATTCTCTGTCAATGCTTTCTCAACAGCTTCCGTTGAACTATTTCCACCTCTAAACCATATAACTTTTGGTGGGTATCCTTCAATTGCACTTCTGTCACTGAAGTCTGCATTTTTTGTCACAATGAGAAAGTCGTTGGTACGTGCGTAATGCCATAATACAGAATCTGAAGCAGTATCTAAGCCAACACTTTGGACATGGATAGAATTAGGAAATAATTTTTCCATTCGATACACAAGCTTAGGGGACAGATTCTGATCGAATAGGAGTTTCATCTGTATAAACGACCATTTGCGCTTTTTCTCTGTCCGCTGCATACGCAAGACATGCACGGATATCTGTTTCAGTTAAATATGGAAAATCGTCAAGAATCTCGTTTAATGACATACCCGATGCCAGATAGTCTAATACATCATAAACGGTGATTCGCATTCCCCGAATACAAGGCTTACCTCCTCGTTTTCCGGGTTCAATTGTAATGATGTCTCTGTAATTCATGAGTACATCCTCCAGCAAATCCAAGAACACTGCTTATCTATAATTATACAATAAACTCTTGAATCGGTTCAACCAACGGTCTTATCCTTTCGCTGATGTATGATAATACGGTTTCCATCTGGGTCTTCAATGACTACCCAGAAACAGACGGCAGATTCACCCAAAGATGATTGAAGTTTAATCCCTGCTTGTTCTAATTCCACAATAGCAGCCTTCACGTCCTCAACAGCAAAAGCCACCATTCCACCACCCGGTTCTGTAAAAAAATCACCTTCACCTAACGCCAAGGTTCCTGGATTTATCTCAAATTCTGCCCATTTACCTTCATGCACCAAACACGACAACGGAATTCCAAGCACATCACGGTAAAATGTGACTGATTCCTGCATGTTGCTTACTGCAAAGAAGGTAAAATCAATGCCTAATACATCCATAACTACCACCTTTCATAACTGACACAGAGATAGTTTAAGCAGCGAGGGTTTTGATAGGATATGCAGAGGCATTGGATGCAGGTGCTGTCCAGAAAGGCCTCCAATCCGTTGCACGATCCCGACCCATATAGAGTGTTTTTCCGACAGCTGCCCATGCGGTTCCATCGGCAGCAAAAGCAATGGAGCTGGTACCTATACGATCTGCCGGTTCTGTGAGTTGATCGTTAAGGTCAGTCCAAGTTGCACCACCGTCATCCGTACGACATAGCCAAGCACCACCGCCTCTCGGTCCTCTTTGGACTGAGGCAATCATCAAGTTCGGGTCTGTCGGATCTATTGCAATAGCAGTCCCATATCGAACAGGTAATCCTTCAAGTCTGTTTATCCACGAGTCACCGCGGTCTTTACTCACATAGACACCGTTTGCGGTATTGGCGAAAACTTGATTATCGTCTGCGGGACAGGTAGCAACCTGATGCACATCTTTATTCAGGTCCGGTGTAACAGGTTCCCATGAAACACCTTCATCGGGTGAACGCATGATACTGCCAACATGGATATCCGCGTAACAAAAACCGTCCTTAGTTTTAGCTAATGTCCGCACTGCTGGTGGACCTCCCCAGGGTGTATACCAATCTTTTCGGCATTCTAAATTGTCAAAGGTTGGCACACGTTCTGCGGGTCCTTCCTCACCAACAAGACGATAGACATAAGCACCTTCATCCGTTCCGATGAGTAGTGTCAAAGGTTCTTCCCGAATAAAAAGCAGTGAAGCAATTGGGTCTTCAATCCCAGTTGAAATTTTCTTCTCACCATCCGGTGTAAGCATCAAGAGCGTCCCATCTGAAAGAGCTACCGCTACGGACTGCAATTCTGGTATTGAAATTAACGTGCCGTAGTTATCACTAATTTCAGGACTTTGTTGTTCAGTTGCATTGTATATTTCAATAGGTTTACTATTCCCATTATCTTCAATGGAATAGATGGCATTGTTTGTGGCGAAATACATTATTCATTCTCCTCTTTTGTGTATCGTTGGAAACATTTCGTCCCTAAGATAAAATCGGGATCTACTTCTGTAGCTTTTTCAACTGCTTCCTGTTCAGTATAGGTAGTAGTTGAATAATCACGTTCCACTCCTGCCATAATATAATAGAAAAAGTTGACGAAAAAGACAAGACTTGAATCAAGGTCAACATCTTCAAGCATGTCAGAGTCTTCAAGGGAGATAGGAGCGATGTAAGCACTATAACCAGATTTAAGAAAAGCTTCTGCTAAAGGTTTTCTACCAGAACCACATGCCGTTGAGAGTAACGTTCCTTCTCTATTTTGAACATATTCGGCTATTGTATCGGGTGTCAATTCAACTGCGATAAAATCCCAACCTGTTGGATCATCATAATCCCCGGATTTTTGATCAACAACCTCAATTCGCAAGTGACTTTCCTCCGCAGTGTCCCCCGAACCGTGGCAGAAGATAACTGTATATGCATAGTTTCGGGGTTGTGAAAAGAAAGCGAGCAGTTGTCGCCTCTGAATTAGATTATAGAAATCAACTTGTAGTGCAAAACTCTCAAGAACGCCGCGGAGTGCATGTGCTTCTCTATACATTGTGCGATCACAGACTATGGCGACTGGCGTAAACATCCTTAACATCTATAGCATCCTTTTCTTCAACTGGTTCTGTCCAATTTACCTATATACTTATAGTGTTGAAGCACATCACCAGACTTATGAGTTTCAATTTTGTCAGGTACTATCTCATGCAATGTTACTGCAACCTGATATGAATCAACATGAACTTTCTTATCCTCAGGAATCTTGGTTTGGTCCACAAAATAGACATAAATCGTCTCGTCAGGCTGAAACAGATCGGGATTTTCAAAGCGGATAGTACGGTCTGTTAAATCTATATTTGAGACTCCTGGTGGTCTTGCTGCACAAGCCAATGCAAATAGGAAATCAGGAGTGAGATATATCGCATCCAAAGCCTCTTCCGGTGGTCTCCCAGGTGGAGCTTGCGCTTTCTGTTTCTTCAGTTTTTCAAACAGCTGCTTGCTTCCGTGATATAGATACATAATGTATTAATTTAGAGTGCAACGGCGATTAAAATCAACAATACCGAAACTTAACTCATCGTCCAAGTCCTGTAAAGCAACCCATGTAGTGATGTCTGTTCGGGTCGGGTCTATCTCCTGCCGTCTTGCTTCAAAACGTTCGCGTGTCGTTTCATCGGGACCGCGATTCACCATAGCGTGATTAAAAGTATCAATTTCTTCTGCCGATTTATCACAGTTCTCTAACACCCATTCACCTATTTCAATATCATTTGGGTTTTTGACTGCTGCATCCTGAAAATCGTCTGCGGAAATACCGAGGAATTCCAATATACGAACATCTTGACCAGAAGTATCTCCAAATTTATAGTCACCGATTTTTCCTGCGCGTCCTGCACGAGCTTTATCCGCCATACGTGCCACCCCGCAGATTCCTGCAACATCTCTTGCACGTGCGCTACGTGGTGGACGAACGGTCAGATCAACCTGCCAAAAACAACCCCAATCATCCAGCTCAATGGATTGCAGCACTGTCTTTATATCCGTGCGTCCCGGTGCAAACTTCGCAAGACGTTCTTCTAAGAGTTGTTGATGTTTCTTGTCAGCGGGAAGTTTATCAAGTTCCGATCTGTTGAAATCCTCAATCTCATCAGCAGTTTTGTTTCCTTTTTCAAGCATCCACGTGCTGAGTGCACCATCATCGTATTCGTCTGCTGCTTCTGCAAAATCATCTGCTGTAATCTCCAAGAACGCTAATATTCGTCGGTCTAATCCAGAGTATCTTCCATAGACAAATTCCCCGAGCGTCTCAGCGTTGTGTGCGCGTGCCTTGTCTGTCATACGCGCTGCCCCAACAATCCCCGCAACACCGAGATTAGAGGGACGACGCGGTGGTTGTCGTGTTAAATCCATAATTTGTTTCCTTTCAATTTTTCTAAATATGTGGTATCATGTTTACTAAGTTTATTATATCATAATTGGCTGGTGTGTCAACTGAAATCTAAGGAATATCCTATAATGACAATAAAAGAAAAAATTTCAGATCATACAGCAGAACCGATATTATTAGCTATGATAGATGAATATTCGCGTCTACCAGAGCAAAAACATAATCGTTATTGGGAATTGCGTGTTAAATGTGATGAAGCATCTTTGACGTATGAAGAAAACCAGGAATATGAACTGCTCATACAAGAATGGGAAGCCCGTAATGTAGAGCGGGTGCAGGCACTGATAGCGTTAGCTAAGAAGCGCGGAACAACCTTGCGCGGTGTCATGGCTCAATTAGGAATAAAAGGTACATAAAATGATCTCTGACCGTTTATGGTCGATAATTGGAGTGAAGATCTATTATGCATTGTTGGACAAACACCTATAGGACGTGCTACTGTTGAGGCGTTGAATCTGAATAGACCAGAGATTATTAATTTGCGAAAACTTCTGATTAGTGAAGGGGAACATCCTCCACAAATTAATGAAGAATTGTAAGTATAAAAAGGAGAAAATACAGTGGAAAATTTAGAACATATTCAAGAAATTGTGAAACGACTCAATAGTCTTTCACCCGGACAACAGAGACAGGTATTAGATTATATCTTGGAGCTGTCCGGAGAAACGCCAAAGGGAATATCAGGTAAGGAATTGCTTGAATTTGTAGATCTATTTCCACCTGAAGACATCGCCCAGATAAAGAAAGCAATTGAGGAGGACTGCGAACAAGTTGATACATCAGAATGGTAGTTACCTTTTAGATACGAATATTATCATCGGATTATTTAACAGAGACCAAGCAATACAAGAAAAAATGCGAATTAAGGATAGAGTTTTCTTAGCTGCACCAGCAATTGGTGAACTCTATTATGGCGCACGGAAGTCTAATAAGGCTGCTGAGAATATCGCAAAAGTTAACCGTATCACACAGCAATTTCCACTTTATTCTTGTAATTTAGAAACCGCACAGAGGTATGGATATATCAAAGATCAATTAAGGCAGAAAGGAAGTCTCATACCAGATAATGATATTTGGATTGCAGCAGTGGCGATACAACACGGCTTAATACTTGCTACACGTGATTCACATTTTGATGAAATTGAATCTCTGCAGACCGAACGTTGGTAATTCCATAGAATATTGACCTTTTGGTTGCATTTTCAATGATTGCCCTGAACTGTAAAATTCCTATAATTTAGAATCTTCAAATTAAAGAACAGGTTTCTTGTAATTCCGTTCAGGTTCCTATGTATAACCTCATTGCATTGTATTCTAAACCATGAAAAACACACCCATCATCATAATCTCCATACTTGGAGTTCTACTATCAATAATCCTAAGCGGCATCTACCTGAATTTTTCATACTTTGAACCAGATACCGCTTCGTATCTATTTCAGGCAAAGCTGTTTGCGCAAGGTAAAATATCTGTTCCTGTCCCACCACAGACAATAAATGGTGAGATAACGATAGAACCTAACGGCACTCAAAATGCCGGTTTGGCGAAGCCAGAATATGGATTCTCTCCTTCACCGCACATCAACATGCTGCACGGCAAATGGTATTCCAAATACCCGTTCGGTAACGCGCTGATGATGATGTTTGGCGTGTTTATTAACGCCCCTTGGCTAATTCCAGCACTTGCAACAGGTGGTGCACTCTTCCTGTTATTCTTGCTGGTAAGGGATATGTATGGAAAACAGATCGCACTGATTGCTGCAGTCATCGCACTTATTTCACCTGCAACTGCAGGTATGGGGTCAACGTGGTTCAGCGAACCTGTCAGTCGGTTTTTCCTAACACTCTTTCTGTTCACATTGGTCAGAACACTGAATAATCCAGGTAATGTAATCTACCCATTGATTTCAGGCTCCGCATTAGGATATGCATTCAATACACGTCCGCTATCGGCCATGGTCTTCGGTTTTGTTGGTGGTGTTTTTGCTCTATACCACTTATATAGTCCTATAAAAAAAGAGGAGTCAATTGCTGAGTTAAATACGGAAGCTCCTGTTAAATCGCAAACACGGAGACAATTAATTCGTCAGTTAAGTGTTTTCTTGATTCCGTTTGCTGTGTTAGTCCTTATATGTATGTCATGGAACTATCATTTTACTGACGATCCCTTCATGTTCACACATACGGCAGCACAACCTTACGACAAAGTCGGTTTTGGAAAGCGCACCGAGGGGTACTACCCCGATATTGAACGTGCGGGAGAATTTAAACCCGAGTGGTCAGTTAAAAGAACATGGCAACACATACTTCCTTGCATCAGTTTCAACGCACTCGGTTGGGGAAATTATCACCCACGACTACTTATAGAACCTAAGCTGACCTTCCGATTTTTCATAGACTTTTTACCATTGATGATACCGTGGTTTCTTGCATTCATACCTTTCTTCCATAAAACACGAAACAGATACGATGTTTTATGCATCTCTCTCATCGTCGTAAGTCTATTGCTTTACGCATTCTTCTATTTTGAGGGATCTACGTGGGGATTCACACCAGTCAATGCACGCTACTACACTGAAGTTATTTTTATAGGTTTTATTCCACTTGTAGCACGAGGGATGATGATTATTTTTGAACGTTTAAAATATGAGAGATTAAAGAAACCAATTTTAAAAGACAAAATTGCATACATCGCTACTATTTTTTATATTATGGGTTTATGTTCTGCGTTTCTTACAATAAACATAGTCTGGAGTTATGTTCGCATTGGTAAAGTATATCAGAACTGGAGTAGAGTTTATCAACAGCTACCTCCGCTGGTTAAGAAATCCGATATTCACAATGCTGTCATTTTCATACCCGGCACCAGAGACGCACCGATTGGTGACTATCCGTTTAAAAGTCTGGATGAAGCGGATATAGTCTATTTCAAGATAGGACCAAATCCGAGATGGGGTTTAACGAACAGCGATTGGAAAGCAGTCTACAGGCAATATTTTCAAGGTAGAGATGCTTATCTTTATGACGCAGGTCCAAACAAGCTAAATCCTTTATCTCTTGAAACCGAAGAGTGACCATTAATTATAGGACTTACACTATATTATCTGTTTGTAAACTATAGACATGTTATTTCGTTTACATAAGCAAATTAATACGCATTCAGAGGAATCTTCTCAATAGGTTCCATAAATTGCAATACGTTATAGGTTTGAAAAGTTAAACGAACAATAAGGAGAATTATCATGTTTAGCAAATGTGCTTTTCATAGATTCGTTATATTTACAATGTTGCTGTCCGTTACTTTTTTTGTTTTTTCCGGTTGTGAAAAAATAAAGGTAGTTGATGTCATTAAAAAGCGAAGATTTAGGCTTCATAGATACCCATTGGGAAATCGCAACGATTAATGACCAACCGCTTGATTCCCTCTTTACTTTAGAGCCTGAAGAAGGATCTCCACCATCTACATTGGATGTTACCTCAGAATTTGTTTTTGACTCTACAGGCAAATTGACTGGCGAGTTAACATTCACAGTCTCAGAGCAATACCCAGTGGACCCACCTAGATCGTTGACGTTTGTGGTAAGCTATACAGTAACAGGTGAATACACCGCGGGAGCGACAACTCTAACAATCGAGACACAAAATGTTGAGGTTGATATAGCGGCAATTCTTACACCCAGAGACGTATGGGAAAAGGAATTAGAAAAAGCTCCATTAGAGTATAGACTGACAGTAGAACAACTACAAGACGAATTAGCGGCTGAATCTGAAATGGGATTTGCACAGGATGAGTCAGAATTTCCATTCAAAGTCGGTGTTAATTATACGCATCAGACCGAACAAAATACGCTCACACTGTCCGTGCCTGGAGAGACACTGGTCTTTAAGAAGAAAACAGAATGATGCGGACACCAAAATGAGATTAGAACATATTTCACAAACATCGTAGGGGTGGGGTTTCCTCGCCCCCATATTACTTTACCATATATTCATGCAACAGCAAATTATCCTTCCTATCACAGGTATGCATTGTGAAAACTGTGCATCTACAATCAGCCATAACCTTGAGGAGATGACAGGTATACTCACTGCCAATGTCAGTATTGCCACGGATCAGGCAGCAATCACATTTAATTCCACTGATCTCAACGAGGAAACAATTGTTGACAAAATCCGTTCTCTCGGTTTTGATGTCGTTGATCCTGATTCTGAAGCGGAAGAACGTGATGCAGAACTCAAACGACAGAAGTTGCAGTTTAACATAGGTCTGGTCTTCACATTCCCGCTGTTCCTTCTCAGCATGGGTAGCGACATGGGATTGATTGGCGGATGGTCACATGCTATATGGGTCAAATGGATCATGTTTACCTTAGCATTACCTGTCCAGACTTATGTCGCACAGGATTATTATGTCGGTAGCATAAAGGCACTCCGTAACCGTTCTGCAAATATGGATGTCCTCGTTGCGATGGGTTCATCTGTGGCATTTCTATTTAGTATGGTGGTCTTGATTGCCTTATCAAGCAACAATCAACACTTTGGAGATCACGTCTATTTTGAAACAGCTGCGGTTATCATAACCCTGATTAAACTTGGTAAGTATTTGGAGGCACGCGCCAAAGGAAAAACAGGCTCTGCCCTAAAGAAACTGATAGGTCTATCGCCGAAAACAGCCTGTCTCATAAAAGATGGAGTCGAAGATCAGATTCCAATTGAAGATGTAATCGTTGGTGACATGCTCCTCGTTCGGCCCGGTGAAAGTATCCCCGTTGACGGGATTGTCCGTGAAGGTTCAAGTGCTGTTGACGAAAGCGTCTTCACAGGTGAAAGCATACCTGTTGACAAGTCGGTAGACGACACAGTGACCAGTGCAACAATAAATCAGAGCGGAATACTCACAATTGAAGCAACACGCGTCGGTTCTGAAACTGCACTGGCACGACTCGTCCAGTTAGTACAACAGACACAACAGAGCAAAGCACCGATCCAAAGAACTGCTGATGCTGTTGCCAGTGTGTTTGTTCCCATTGTTTTATGCATTGCTGCAATAACGTTTCTTGTGTGGTTGTTCTTTGTTGGAGAAGGATTCACGCCTGCAATGCTCCGTTTGGTAGCGGTGTTAGTCATTGCATGTCCATGTGCTTTAGGTCTCGCTACCCCCACTACGATTATGGTAAGCACGGGTATTGGTGCACATCGTGGTATCCTATTTCGGAACAGTGAAACATTAGAACATGTCGGTGAAGTCTCTCAAATTGTTCTGGATAAAACTGGGACATTGACCCAAGGCAAATTAACACTCACAGATATAATCACCAACGGTGTAGACGAGAATCTGCTACTACAGGTAGCCGCATCAGCGGAACGTGGCAGTGAACATCCGCTCGGCAAAGCCGTCGTATCTGCTGCATCTGAACGCGGCATTGAGACTGCAGTTCCTTCAGACTTTACTGCTGTCACAGGCAATGGTATCATTGCAAAACTTGATGATAAGACCGTAATAATCGGTAAGCAGAACTTCATGCAACAGCACGATATATCTACAAAAATGTTATCACAAGACGCAGAGAAACTACAAGATGATGCAAAGACAGTGTTATGGGTTGCGATTGATTCTCAACTGTGCGGACTGCTGGCAGTAGCAGATACTGTAAGACCAGAAGCAGAAGCAGCTATCGAGGAAATACGTGATCTTGGATGTAGTGTAACCATGATGACAGGGGACAACAGGGGCACTGCAAATGCTATCGCAAAAAGTGTTGGGATTTCAGATGTAATGTCTGAACTTCTACCTGAAGACAAGGCAACAGCAGTCGAACAAGCACAAGAACAAACAGAAGGTTACGTTGCAATGGTAGGAGACGGCATCAACGATGCACCCGCGTTAGCACAAGCAGATGTCGGCATGGCACTCGGCACCGGAACAGATATTGCAATGGAGACAGCTGATCTAACATTAATGCACGGTGACCTGAAGACGATCCCCGACACCATCCGACTGAGCCGTTCCACGCTCCGCACAATCAAGCAGAATCTTTTCTGGGCATTTTTCTATAATGTGTTGTTAATCCCTGTCGCTGCAGGCGTGTTATATCCCATGGAATTCCTCCCAACGATGTTGCGCGAGTTACACCCTATGCTCGCAGCGTTTGCAATGGCGTTTAGTAGTGTGTCAGTTGTGTTGAATAGTTTGCGGTTGCAGTTGCGGAAATTGTGATAGAGAATATGATCACACTTGTAGCACAATCTGTTAGATTGTGCTACAGTTCAGAATGAATATGGGTAGGTATACACTACTTACCGTTCTTTGAAAAGTCAATGTCATCAAACGATTCTGCGGTGAGGACTTGGTCAAACAGATCATCAAGATAGACAAGGTCATCTATCCACTAATCTCATTGAGAACAATGTCTGAGAAGTCAGCAAACTTATGACGCACTACTTTGAGAACGGATGTCCGTTTCTCATCGATTCTACCTTGTTCAAGTCCTTCGGCTTTACCTTGTTGAATTAAAG
>VXOP01000072.1 GCA_009839975.1 Candidatus Poribacteria bacterium | reverse complement strand
CAATCTAACAGATTGTGCTACATAGGTAGCAACTTAGGTTATCATACTGAAATGACGTTCTATTTTCTATTGACAGAAATGACGAGAAATGCTAATTTTGTATAATATCCTCAATAGTGATTCCAAACACATACATTGTAAGGTAAGGAGATATAAATGTCAAAACTTAATATAGCACTAATCGGCGCGGGGAGACGTGGCGGTGGCACACATCTATCTGCAATTGCAAAACTCAAAGATGTGTACAATCTCGTAGCCATCTGCGACATGGAAGAAGCAACAGCTACGAATTTCGCGAAGAAGTACGGCGCAAACCCATACACAAACGTCCGTGAACTCGTGGAGAAGGAAGATCTGGATGTTGTAGATATTACAGTACCCAGCTTCGCACACCATGCAATTGCGTGTTTCATAGCAGATGCAGGTATACATATCCTTTGCGAAACACCTATCGCACTAAGCCTTCCTATGGCTGATCTGATGATTGAAAGTGCCAAAGCCAACAATGTAAAGCTTGAAATAGCAGAGAACTACTACCGGGCACCACGCGAACGTTTTCTGTCAGCAGTCATTGATGCGGATGTTATCGGTGATGTGTCAAGAATTTACCGCATCTTTCATGAGGGTGGATATCACGGTATGAGCATGCTCCGACTACGCGCAGGAGGAGAACCAAAATCTGTACTCGGTATAACACAGAACTCTCCTGTGATACCCATAATTGATGGAATGAAGCGGAATCATACAAGCGAAAGATGGAGTTTCGGTTATATTGACTTTGACAACAACGCATCTGCTCTTATGGTATACTCAAATGTTATCCACGCGCGGTCTCTCGGACGAGGACAAACTGGCATATCACAAATTGATGGAAGCAAGGGGACAATCGTCGGTGAAGATATATATGTAACACCACAATCCGACCTGCAGTCCGGGGCTAAAGGAATCGCACATCGCGGAAAGAAAACAATTATTGATGTTAATGGTGTAGATGTCATCGATAAAATTGAATTAGAACTCCCAGACAGAACAATAACTTGGGACAATCCATTCAAAAACTATCCGCTTGCTGAACGACAAATTGGTATAGCAGACGAACTCTTGAGTATTGCAAAGGCAGTGCAAAATGATACTGAACCGGAATACGGTGCTGCCCTTGCACGACAAGACCAAGAGATGAACATCGCAATGAATGAATCTGGAAAACGTAGTAGAGAAACGATTCTATTCCCAATCGCAAATCTGACAGAAACCGAACTCGCATCACACAGGAAATATGAGCAGCTGTATGGACATCCTATTGATGATATTGAAGCTGGAATTGACACCTTTTTTCCAAGGCACTAAACCATCTACAATCCTAACCCAAGTTGCTACCTATGTAGCACAATCTGCCAGATTGTGCTACGAAACACGTCATCCCACGCGTAAAGCTCCGCACTCAGAAAAAGACATTATCAATCTGTAGCACATTCATCCCTGATTGTGCTACGAAACACGTCATCCCAGGCGAAAAGTACCGTGCTAAGAAAAGGATTTTATGAATCCGTAGCACATTCAGCCTTGATTGTGCTACCGAACCTATCATCCTGAACAATAAAATCATATCCCCAGCATCCGGTTTCATCAATAAAACTGAATATCCCTGATTATTATTGATTACATCGGACATTTCAACTATAATATATCAACTTTCCTGTATACTGCCGAATAGTATGGAGAAAAAATGAAACGACTATGTCTTCTATTTGCTTTATTCATTATCTTAACAGGTTGCAGCGCACCGCAACAGGTTGAATTTCCTGATCCAAATCTTGAAGAAGCTATAAGATCTCGTTTAGGATTCAAAGCAGATAAACAGATCCCTGCAAAACACCTAAAGAAAATAACCAAATTATATGCCGCAAGCGATGCAATAAGTAACCTATCAGGTTTAGAAAAATGACTAACCTCATGGAGTTAAACCTATACAATAACAAAGTATCTGATCTTACACCGTTATCTGGCTTGCAAAACCTGAGGATATTAAAACTCGGTAATAATCAGATTAGTGATTTAAATCCACTTTCTGAATTGACGAATCTGAATCAGCTTTCTCTTCGACATAACCTCATTGAAGATATTAGTCCGTTGCGAAGTTTAACAGGGTTGACAGACTTAGATCTCACGCGAAATGGACTTGGTGATATCACACATCTGAACGGATTGACACAACTTAACAGATTATTACTCTCTGGCAATAGAATCATTGACTTAACCCCATTGCAAAGTCTAACAGGATTGACACACTTAGACCTCACCCGAAACGGAATTGATGATATTGACCAACTGAACAGATTGACACAACTTAACATATTACTACTTTCTGACAATAGGATCTCAGACTTAACCCCACTGCAAAGTCTAACAGGATTGATACACTTAGACCTCACGCGAAACGGACTTGGTACTATCGCACACCTAAACGGATTGACACAACTTAACAAATTAATACTTGCTGACAATAAAATCACAGACTTAACCCCACTTGCTGAATTGAAGAAACTTACTGAATTAAACGTCCGTTCAAATTTCATCATTGACATAACACCTATAAGGGAAATGTCACAACTTCAAGAGTTAGATATAGGAGATAATGGAATAAGTGATCTAACTCCCTTCAAAGGACTAAAGAATCTCACTGTTCTAAATATAGCAAGCAATCAAATAAGTGACCTTACGCCACTTGCGGAATTGACAAATCTAACAGACCTATCGCTCGGATTTAACAAGGACATCAGCGATCTTACACCACTATCCGATATGCAATTGCTAAAACATCTATTTATCAGTGTCAATAACTTCAGCGATTTTACACCACTTGCTGGATTATCAAGTCTAAATATTTTAATAATCAGTCGTAGTGAATTTCATGATCTCGCGGACCTTATCCAACCGTTAACAGAACTGGATAACCTAAAATCTATAGCAATAGACGGTTGTAACATCACTGATATAACGCCACTTAGAGAGTTAAAACAATTGACAGGATTGAGCCTTTCATCCAACCAGATTAGTGATATCACGCCTTTATCAGAATTAACAAACCTTGAATGGTTACACTTGAATAACAATCAGATTACTGACATCTCTCCACTCAAAGGCTTAATAGCATTAGAACAGTTGCTCCTTATGTATAACCAGATTACTGATATTACGCCTTTATCAGAATTAACAAACCTTGAATGGTTAAACATGTCTTACAATCAGATTACTGACATCTCTCCATTAAAAGGCTTAACAGAACTGGAACAGATGATCCTAATAAAAAATCAGATTACTGATATTAGCGTTTTGGCATCTTTACCTAATTTAAGCCGTGCTTTCTTATATGAAAACCAAATATATAACACTAAACAGGTACAGGAATTGTTAGAACAGAAACCGAATTTGGTTTTAAGAACTAAACCCAATCGTTGATATGATAACATAACATTTATGTAGAATATCAATACGTTGACACTTTCAAAACACGGTAGGTGCGATTTCATGAAGATTAATTTATTAATTCGGTAATTCTCAATATCTCAAACTCGGTAGGTGCGATATCCTTATCAATGCAGAATACCAAACGCGTATTCTGCCGGATTTTTCCCAACCCGCTTCATTGAAGGTTTCCGCGTAGGATCCGATGCGATAAGGCCAGAATTATGTTAACTGGGCACCTACCGGCCTGGAGTAATCCAATTCATCAAAACAATCGTAGGGGCTGGGTTTCCCAGACCGCCTGTTATCGGTTTCCCTTTCCGAATATTACCCATTTATTTACTTAATCTTCATTAGGAGCGATATGTCTATAGTGTTAATACTGTAAAAACATCAATCTACTGAAATACCAACACAATCAATGAGGTATGAACATGGCAGAATTAGCAATAAATGGCGGTGAACCAGTTGTTAAACACGGTTTAGGAAAAAGTTGGCCCATCTATGATAAAACCGAAGAAAACGCGCTGTTAGAAGTATTACGGAGCGGCGCATGGAACAGACGTGAAAAGGTTGACGAAGTAGGTGAAAAATTCGCAGCATACCACGATGCAAAATACGGTATTCCACTGGCAAATGGAACAGTCGCACTGCAATGTGCATTGAAAGCCGCTGGTATTACCGCTGGGGATGAAGTCATCGTACCAGCACTCACATTCGTTGCAACCGGCACATCAGCAGTATGCGTTAACGCTGTTCCGGTGATTGTAGACATAGATCCACTCACCTATAACATCTCTCCCGAGGCAATTGTAGATGCGATAACACCCCGAACAAAAGCAATTATCCCTGTACATAACGGGGGATATCCCGCAGATATGGACACTGTTATGGAGATAGCCGAAGAACACGATCTAAAGGTGATAGAGGATTGCGCGCATGCTCACGGTTCACAATGGCGAGGTAAAGGAGTCGGTTCAATCGGACATTTAGGCACATTTAGTTTTCAAATAGGTAAGACGTTAACGTGCGGTGAAGGGGGTATGGTGATTACAAATGACGAAGAACTCGCTAACACGGCACGACATATAGCAAATTTAAACATGCGTATGACGAACCTGCAGGCAGCCCTCCTGTTGTGTCAACTTGCAAGGTTCCCAGAACAGGTTGAGACTCGGGAGCGAAATATGGCATATCTTGTAAAAGGGATGGAATCGATGGATGGATTACACCCAATTCCGCGGGACGAACGGGTTACACGGTGGTGTTTCTATTATTGGGATTTCCGTTTTGTCTCTGAAGAATTTGACGGAATTTCACGCGGTCGCTTTCTTGAAGCACTTGGTGCTGAAGGTGTTCCGTGTGGTGTAGGTGCTCACGGTATACCTATTTATCACGAAGGTCCATTTGCTAGTCCTGAAATGTTCGATCAACTCGGTCTCCCTCGAAAATACCTCGGAGACAATGCGATTGACTACACCGATGTTCACTGTCCACAAGCAGACTACGTCTATAACAACGAGGTGTGTAGCTTCGGTCATGCAATGTTCTTGGGGGATACAGATGATATGCAGCTAATATTGGATGCATTCCAGAAGATTCGTGATAACACCGATGCTTTGTAGGACAATGGATGGAAGAGATATGTCGTTGTTTATTTGACGTTCAATGGAATATCTAACGTCTGCGGTAACAAACACGCCGCATCGTTACATGCTTGATATTCAAGTATCAGAACAATTGGCATGTTTCTGTTGCGTTCTGTATTCGGTTTCTGTTTTAAGTTAACGACCAACTTTATCGTCCCTTCATAAACGTTCAAGGCTTCATCACTGAACGCAAATTGGGTCGCTTGTCCCTTCGGATACGTGACGTTTTCTATCTCTATAGGTGCATCTTCTGTTACAGAGATTGTCGTCGGTATTAGATTTTCTTGACCAGATGGATTTGCGTTTATGTGCCAACCTTGTCGTATCTTTATCTCCAATTCCACGTCAAATTTTCCATTTTTATTTCTCTTCCCCATTTTCGCTGTTGCTGTGACAATGTGCTGGGATGTCTCATCCCTGTCAAGCTCCAAATACCCGTTGAGTGAATACAACATGTGCATAAAGGACGAGGGAGACTGTTTCATGGAATTAGCAAAACATTGAAGCGTTTTCTCGGCATATTCTTGATAACTTGCACCAAGTGACAGGAGATTGTTAACTGCTACAGCATTCCCAGACGGTACTGATGAGTCATAAGGTTTCTTCGTACGGACAATCAGTTGTTTCGCATCTTTCTTTGTGTAGTAGAATCCACCGTTGACGTCATCCCAGAAGAGTTCTATCATTTTTTCATTTAGTGCTTTCGCTGACTGAAGCCAACTTTCCTCACCTGTTGCAGTATACAGACCTATCAATCCTCTGGCGAAGAAACCGTAATCATCATGGTATCCATCATACTTTACGATACCGTCTGTGTATGTATGCCACAGTTCACCGTTCGCCTTCTGTAGTTTATCAAGAATGAAGTGTGCAGCTTTGGAAGCAACATTGAGATACTCTTCTTCACCTAACACTTCGTAGCCGAGTGCAAGTGCATCAATCATCAAACCGTTCCAACTGACGATAATCTTAGTGTCCAATAGGGGGCGTTCTCGTTTATACCGTGCGGCTAAGAGTGTTTCGCGTGCAGATGCTAAAGACGTGAGAGACTGCTCCGACTTTTCAGCATCTGGAACATAGAGGACGCTTTTACCTTCAAAATTGGGCCCTTTGTCAACGCCGTAAATATTATTGAAATGTTTGACATCACTTGATGATAAAATTCTCTTTACTTCATCTGCTGTCCAGACGTAGTATTTACCTTCTTCAGCATCGGTTTCGGCATCTATAGCGGAATAGAATCCACCCTCAGTTGAAGTCATTTCACGAGCAACAAAATCGAATATCTCCCGTGCAATGCGACGGTATTGCGGTTTTTCTGTAATCTGATATGCTTGGAGATATACTTTTGCCAATTGCGCGTTGTCGTAAAGCATCTTCTCAAAATGCGGCACGAGCCATTTCGCATCGACTGAATATCTATGAAACCCACCGCCTATCTGGTCATATATCCCACCGTAAGCCATCATGTCTAATGTATGCGTGACCATTTCCAGTAATGAGGCATTATCTTCTGAAGTGTTTTTCAGAACTGACCGTCTCTCGTATTCTCTTAACAAGAATTCTAAATTCGCTGGACTTGGGAACTTCGGTGCAGTGCCGAAGCCACCGAGAACTTCATCATAGTTAGACTTAAGGTGTGTGATACCATTCCTAACGAGTTCGCGATCAAGTGGTAGTGCATTAAGGGGCGTGAATCCTTTGCTGATGACCTGATCAATGATCGTTGTAATTCTGTCCGCTGAGTCAATGACTTCTGCATGCCGCGTCGTCCAGGCCACATGGATAGCGTTCAATATAGATGGGAACCCCGGTCTATTCGGCATATCAGTTGGGGGAAAGTATGTACCCGCAAAGAACGGCTTAAGGTCTGGTGTAAGGAATACGGAGTTGGGCCAACCACCGCGTTGTAGCAGTAGTTGCGTAGCGGTCATATAAATTTCATCTAAATCGGGACGTTCCTCTCTATCAATTTTGATATTGATAAAGTTCTTATTCATCTGTTCAGCGATATCCGGATTTGAGAAGACCTTCCTTTCCATAACGTGGCACCAATAGCATGTGGAGTATCCAACAGAAAGGAAAATAGGTTTATTTTCTTTCTTTGCGAGTGCTATTGCTGCATCGTTCCAAGGATACCAATTAACAGGATTATGCGCGTGTAGCAGGAGGTATGGACTGGTTTCATTGATGAGACTATTTGTCCATTTCCAAGAACCGTCAGGATTTTTGAGCGCACCTTCATCAGCATTAATTGCGAAGGTAAGAAAGAACAGAATTGAGGAAATAAGGATTACTTGGGTTGTATTTTTAATGTTAGACATCAATTCCATGAACTCCTCTTACCTCGGTTTCTATAGGAAAGGATAACACAACTTGTTAGAGATGTCAATTGAATGTCGGGGATACCTCTCACTTAATTCATCAAAAATTGAATGCTACTTAAACGGATACTCCCACCGGTGATATTGACCAAAATTGGTGGCAGTGGTTAATAAGTCGGGAGCGAGCGTTCGTTTAAAACTGTCTGGAATAAACATACCTGTGTTTAATCTATTCTCATGAAAAATAGAATTCCGAGCCGTACGAATCACATCGTGCTGTTCCTTAAGGGATAATTGAGACTCAAAGAATCCGTCAATCCACAATCCACGGTAGAGTAATGTATTGACAGGTATAAGACGAACATTCTCTGCCACATCGGTGGAAAACTCACAAAACAGAGGGTCCCAAATAAAGAGGCTACGCACTTGAGCGTCCGTTGTAAAACCTACTTTGGAAAATGTGTGTTGGCTTGCATAGTTATCAATACGGATTGATGCCTTAGCCCAATCTACTCCGAGATTAGAACCGTAGACTAACGCTTCTTCAATAAGAGAAGTCCCAATACCTTTTCCTTGACTTGCAGAGCGAACGATAATCAGATCTATTTCCCAATGAGGGGTCGAACTGGACACCAAAAAAGCGGAAAGGAAACTCACCACTTCGCTGAACTCAACCGCAACAAAAACCTGATGCTCAGATGACGAAATGTGATCCATGAACACATCAAAGAGAAGGGATTCACCCCATGTCTCCTGTAGTATTCGGTGAATTGCTTCGGCATCATCTGGTTGTGCTAATCTGATATCCGACATGGTTTTTAAATGACCACACTTGCATTGATTTCTGTATTGTCCAAGCGTTTGTGAAAACAACCCTCGTAGGGGCGAGGTCTCCTCGCCCGCTGTGGAATGTTTCATTATTGCACAAGTGCCTTCCTGGCAATGGAACGGCCCCTATCTGTCAATGAAAGCCGTGTTGCTGTCTGAGAAACATACTTATTGTTAAGAGCATATTTAACCACCTTTGATGCAAATGTCGGTTCCCATTGCAGATGTTCGTGTAAATGTGCAATTTCAGATTCTTCGTCCGCCTCTGGTAAACCTTCATGGTTTAAGAGATGGATAACAAGCATCGTCTGTGCAAATTCCCATTTCTGACGCATGTGCCTATGAGCAATTGCGATGAGTCCACGCTGCGGTACAACCAAAAACACCAAACCAAAGACTAAAAACGTTAACGTTGAGATGGCACCTGCAATAGAGACATCAAATACATCCGCTATAAAATAGCCTCCAACTGCATTCATACAGCCAACCGTTACACTGAAAATAAGCATCCGAGTAAGACCATCAGTCATCAAATATGCTGTCGCCGCAGGACCAACAATCAAGGCAACAACCAGAATAGAACCCACAGCATCAAATGCACCGACAGTTGTCATTGAAACTAACGTCATCAGTCCATAGTGAATTAAAGTTGGGGCAAAACCCAATGTAGCAGCTAAACCCACATCAAATGTTACCAACTTCAATTCCTTATAGAACAGAAGAATAAAAGTTAAGTTCAGACATAACAGAACTCCCATCACATACAGAGAAACGGGTCCTAATTCGTATCCACCTATCCTCAGTTGGTTGAGCGGTGCATAAGCCAACTCACCAAGAAGCACCGTATCCAAATCCAAATGGATATTATTTGAGTAACGTGATATGAGTATTACACCTATGCTGAAGAGTGCGGGAAATGTCAATCCAATAGCAGCATCCTCTTTGACGAGACCGGTCTTCTGCAACAATTCAACGCAAACAACAGTAAGCACCCCAGTTCCAGCGGCAGCAAGAATTAACAACGGTGAAGAGAGGTTATTTGTAAGAAAAAAAGCGAGGACAATTCCCGGTAGGATAGCGTGACTAATAGCATCACTCATAAGGGTCATGCGCCGCAAAACTAAATATACACCAGGTAACGCACATGCAGATGCTGTGAATATTGCTATCAGTAGTACATAAGACTGTTCAAGCGACATGACTATTACTTTCGTGTTGAACTCGTTCACCAAGGACTGTTTTCCGCGTCGCACGTTTGAAGATACGTCTATTCTTCATCTGTCTGATTATATTGGATAGAAGTCCACGGTTTGGTGCAAACACAATTGAGAATCCCACTATTACCGTCGTGCAGAGGATAATTGTTGGACCGGTTGGAATTCGGGTTGTCATACTACTGATGATCGTACCGATAACGCCTGAAAATGCACCTATAGCCGCAGCAATAATCACCATCAAGCTGAGTCTGTTCGTCCACTGTCTCGCAGCCACAGCAGGGGCAACTAACATTGCACTCATAAGCACTGCACCCACTGCTTGTAATCCTATGACAATAGCGATGACAAGTAGACTCGTTAGCAGAAAATCTAAAGAACGTATAGGAAACCCGATAGAGGCAGCGAACCCCTCATCAAATATAAGCAGTTTTAGTTCTTTCCAGAAAATTAGCATTAGAATTAAGGCAACACCGCCAAGTATACCTATTGTTAGCACATCACTTTTCAACATCGTTGCAGCTTGTCCGAACAAGAATTTATCTAATCCAGCTTGATTGGCATTCCCAGTACGTTGAATAAAAGTATGTAAAACCAAACCGAAACCGAAGAAAGTTGAGAGTATCAGTGCAAGTGCACTATCATATTTGATCCGTGTTAATCTCACTATAGACAAAATAACGAGTGATCCCAACCATCCTGCAATCGCAGCTCCTATTATGAGAATCAGGTGAGTTTTTGTGCCTGTTAGCATAAAGGCAATGGCAATTCCTGGGAGGGCTGCGTGTGAGATGGCATCACCGAGTAGACTTTGTCTGCGTAAGACAGCATAAGTTCCTAACGCGCCGCTGACTGTACCAAGCAACGCAGCACCTATGGATACGATGACGAGTGTATAATGGTTCTGAAGCAGTAAAAAGAAATATTCCATCTATCGGTTTTTCATAAATGCAATACGTCCACCATAAGTTTCGCGCAGATTATCAGAGGTGAACGTATCATCAACAGGTCCGCTTGCAATTCTGCGAATGTTTAATAAAGTTACCCAGTCAAAATAGTCAGTGACGGTTTGCAGGTCATGGTGCACCACGACGACAGTTTTACCATTCTCACGGAGTTCTTGAAGGAGTGTAACGATGGCACGTTCTGTCGTCGCGTCAACACCTTGAAAAGGTTCATCCATTAGGTATACGGTAGCATCCTGAATAAGCGCACGGGCCAGAAAGACCCGTTGCTGTTGTCCACCTGAGAGTTGACTGATCTGTCGAGTCCTATAATCTTCCATGCCGACTTTCTGCAGTGCCAGCATCGCTAATTCACGTTCTTTTATACCAGGACGACGAATCCAACCGAGTGATCCATATCTTCCCATCATAACAACATCCAATACATTTGTCGGAAAATCCCAGTCCACCGTTCCCCGTTGTGGCACATACCCTACAATCCTACGTTGTGCTGCATAAGGTTTGTTATATATAAGAACGTTCCCGGCAGCCGGACGCACAAGACCTAAGATCGCTTTGATCAACGTTGTCTTTCCTGCACCGTTAGGACCGACGATGGCAAGAAGCACACCTGGCGGCACATCAAGGTCTATGTCCCACAACACAGGTGTTTCCTGGTATGCAACAGTCAGATCCGTCACCTCAATTGCCTTTGTTGCCTTAGTATCCAATCTAATTTTCCTCTGTGTGTGTATTCTGTGTTTCTACGTCTATCCCTAACGCGGATACGATAGTATCAATATTGTGCCGCACCATACCGATATAAGTTCCTTCAGGTGTGCCTTCACCCCCCATAGCATCAGAAAAAAGCTCCCCACCAATTTCTACATCATATCCTTTAGATTTTACTGCATCTTTTACTGCCTCAAGGTTTTTGACAGAAACGGATGTTTCAACAAAAATTGCCGGGATACGTCTCTCTGTGATGAAAGTCGCTAATTGCTGAACATCAGCGATACTCGCTTTTGCCACAGTACTAATCCCTTGCAATCCGCGCACCTCAAATCCATACGCATTTCCAAAGTAGTTGAATGCATCGTGAGCTGTTATCAGCACCCGCTGTTCAACGGGTATACGTTCAACTTGTGCCTTTACATCTTGATGAAGCTGCGTCAGTTCATCAAGATACTGTTTTGCATTTCTGCTAACATCTGCTTTGATATCTGGCTTATATTCAATCAATGTATCACGAACATTTTCTACAACTTTCATCCAGAGGGATACATCAAACCATAGATGTGGATCATAGTGTCCATTTGAATCAGGAAGTGGTAAAAGCGATTCTTTGCTAACACTTTCCGCCACTGCAAAAGACTTGGTATCACCCGACATATTTCCGAATACATCTGCCATTTTTGATTCAAGATGTAGACCGTTATAGAAGATAATATCTGCCGAAGTCAATCTTTCAATATCTTTTCCAGTCGCTTTATATAGATGCGGATCAATACCAGGTCCCATCAAACCGATAACATCAACCTTTTCACCACCCACATTCTTAACAACATCGGTAATCATACCAGTTGTCGTAACGATTCGGATTTTTCCATCTTCTTTTGCATCATTTTGGCTCTTTGTATCACAACCTGACCCTACAAGTAACACAAACATAAGAAATACAGAACAGACTACATTTCTTGCGTGTATGTATGTATGGTAGTTTCCTGTTAATAATTGTGATAATAAACTTCTTCTATTTTTCATATTCAATACCTTCGCCAATAATATATATTCTGTTATATATTCTGTCAGATTTTTCGTGTTGTAGCACTTTATGTGCCATTTCAAGAAAATTAATTCGTACTCGGTTTGTCTTTAGTCCCATAGGGACGATATGTTTATAGAAATATGCTATCCTAACTCTCTTTAGTCCCGTAGGGACGATATGTTTATATGTTAAATCGGATATGAGTGAATACAGAATAAACATCTTATTAACTATCACAAGTCGTTAGAATAGGTATTTTGCTAATAGCTCACCAACGATATAACCAACACCGGCTACACCGAGACCGACAACAAACATATCAAAACCGCTTCGGAATAACCCGCGTCCAGTGAACAGACTTCTTGCTGCACCAACACCAAAGTGAGATAACATGGCAAGTGAAAAGGATATCCATATAGCGGTAAATCCTGAAGTGAACAGAAACGGAGCAACGGGAATGAAAGCACCAATGGCGGTAGCAAGACCCGTGATCCATCCCTCTCTAAATGGAGTTGTATGGGATTCACCTATCTTTAATTCTGCTTGTATTTTCTCCTCTAATGCCCTTTCAGGATCGCTCATCACTTCTTTCGCAAGGAGTCGTGCATGTTCCTTTGGTACACCGCGCGTTGCGTAGATAAGTGTAAGTTCATCCTCCTCAATATCTGGCATAAGCCGGATTTCCTCTTTTTCTACCTCTATTTCATGCTCATATACCTCCTGTTCACTTTTCGCTGCGAGATAACCAGATGCACCCATTGAGAGAGAATCTGCAACAGTGCCAACAATTCCCGTAATGACAATGGTAGAAACACCTGATGCGGCATCAGTAGCACCTATAACACCAGCAAGCAATCCAAAGTTTGCTGTTAATCCATCGTTGAAACCGTAAACGATGTTCCCCAACGTTCCGCCAGATTCTGTCTTATGCCACGGTTCATCACTTGTCCCGGTAAGTTCTTTCAAACTCTCTGTATGTAGAGCAGATTCTCTTGCTAAATCGAGTGCCGTCTCTTTTGCATCTTCCAAAGTGCTGTTTCTATGTAAGATAAGGTAATCTTTGACTTCACTTGCTTCCTCATTCAGCATCCTGGAAAGTGCTAAACTTCTGTTAATTTTCCGTGCATACCAAGACCAGAATCTTGCTTTCAATGTGGGTCGTTTTTCCTTTTGTTTCACATTGTAATTATTTAATATCTCTTCCCATCGTGCTACGTGTCGATTTTCGACTTCCGCCAATTCCAGCAATATATCCTGTCTTTCAGGATCAGGTTCAAGTTGAGCGAATTGACTGTATAGGAAATTGGCATCTACTTCTTCTTGTAGATGGTGTTTCCATGTTCTGATAGTCTTTGAATCAACTTTCTCTACATTTTGTGTATCCATTTTTCACCTTATGTGTCGTGTATGTCATCAACCAATATATGCTTTGCAACCTCACGTCCAATGACTGCCTGTTGTCCGGCAACGTCTATAGTAAAAGGTCCTTCAAAAGGGGCAACTTCAATCACGCGGAACCGTGTACCCGGATATAAATTAAAGCTGCCGAGATGCCGAAGCAATGCCGAGTCGCTATCATTCACTTCTGCCACAACACATGATTGACCCTCTTGTAGTGAAGTCATCGGTACAGATTCCGTTTTTGGGACAACACCATTTTTGTCAGGGATGGGTGAACCGTGGGGGTCAGCAGTTGGGTAACCGAGATATGCATCCATACGCGCTTCCATCTCTTCCGATATGACATGCTCTAATTTCTCTGCTTCATCATGCACACCATCCCACGGCATCCCAAGTGCTTTAAACAGATATAACTCCAACAGACGGTGATGACGTATGACTTCAAGGGCAATTGCTTTTCCTGCATTTGTTAAAGTCACACCTTGATATCGTTCATATTTTATCAGTTTCATTGACTCTAATTTTTTGATCATCCCAGTAACGGACGCTGGTTTAACATTTAGGAATTCAGCCAAAACACCCGTTGAGACCTTTCCACCCTTCTCTTGTAACTTATAGATTGACTTGAGATAGTCTTCTGCAGCTTGTGAAAGCATAAGTTTTTCCTATCTGCAAGGAAAATCGCGAAGCGAAACTCCAATAATGCAGTCCTTGGTAAGTTCTCCAATCAGATTTAGGTATTACCTGAAAGAATTGTTTCTGAAGTTAAGAAAAAAATTTAGGCATAACTAAATTTTACATTAATTGCACATTTTCGTCAAGGAAAAAATTTAGATGTTTTTAATAGCTGTAGCACATTCAGCCATGATTGTGCTTCTTTATCCAATCACATTCATCCATCATTACCCATCTCCATACAACATACATATTGATATAACTGTAGCACATTCAGCCATGATTGTGCTTCTTTATCCAATCACATTCATCCTTCATTTCACGTCTCTGCACAACATAAATATTGATATGGCTGTAGCACATTCTGTTAGATTGTGCAGGTCCGTATCCTTCCATTTTTCCATCTTCCCCATCCCTCTTCACATCTTCCATCCTTCCCCTCTTCCAACCTTCACCTATAATCCTGAAAATCCTGGTTCAGACAAGTAACCATAGCTTCCCGTACCCTATAATCAGCCAAATTCTATCTAAATCGGATTTGACACTTTCAAAAAATTAATGGTATAATTCAAGGATTAAATTAAAAAATAGATTATGCGAAATTGCAGGGGAGATATATACGATGCAGCATACAGCATATGAGACTATTGTAAAACGGTTAGATCATCTTGAGAAAGAATTGTTGGATATAAGACAACAAGTTGACATACTGATAAATACTCAGAATGAATCCAAGAAGCGTTTTAAGTCAGGTGAGGAAGTAATGGCATTT
>VXOP01000083.1 GCA_009839975.1 Candidatus Poribacteria bacterium | reverse complement strand
TCTACAAATTTATCTTTATGTTTTAATAGGAAGTGAAGCCATGAAATACAAAATGAATTTAAGAAACGGGTTGTTCATACTTGTATTAATTGCAGGTTTAATCAGTTTACCTATTTCAGCACAAGATAGACATACTGTTGGTCTGTATACATTTGAATCAATCAGCGGAAATGTGCTTGAAGATTTATCTGGTACTGGAAATGATGGTGAAGTTACAGGTGCGGAATTGGGGTCTGGTAGATTTCAGAAAGGCATGGTATTCGGTGGAGATTTAGCGGGTGATTTTGTGGAAATTCCAGACAATGAGACTATCGACTTAACGGATGGACTTACTGTGGAGATGTGGCTTTACCTGAATGCGGATTCTTCAGCAGGTGGACAGGGGGTAACGAAAGGTTCAACCTATAAAGTAGGTCCCCGCAGCGATTCACAGGCTGAACTTAGGATAGCGACAACGAGTGTTGCCTGGGGGAGTGCAGTTATTCTGAGTGAAAAGCAGTTGTCTCTTCACAAATGGACACATATTGCAGGTACTTATGATGCCAATTCTGGGGAAGGTAAACTCTATATTGACGGTGTTATCGATTCCGAAGTAGATATTGGGGGTGGTGATATTATACCGAATGACAACCCGCTTTGGCTTGGTCGGGGTGGTACACCGTTCCTTGATGGTAGGTTGGACGAGGTGCGTATTTCCAATATCGCGCGTTCACAGAGTGAGATAAAACAACTGATGAATATTGGCATTGCAGGCGTACTCTCTGTAACACCCACAGGTAAGATTACAACGACATGGGGTAAGATAAGAAACGCTTCTGCAAGATTTTAGATTTCAACAATCATACACAAGGAGATTAACTCATGCACTATCCGCTACAGATTAGAAAGATACTTATTCTGATTCTGACTATCACATGCGTTGTTTGCTTACCTATCTATGCCCAGGATCAACACACAGTTCTGTTATACACATTTGAAACGGGGTCAGGAACCACTGTCAACGATCTATCTGACTACGGGAATGATGGTGAACTGATGGCGGCAGAATGGGGTGTTGGTAAAATTCGTGGTGGACTCACCTTTGGTGGGAATGGTTCAAGAGCGTTTGTACAAATCGAGGATAGTGATAGTCTTGATTTAGATGAAGGACTCACCGTGGAAATGTGGGTTTATCTGAATTCTGCATCAACAGCTGGTGGCACAGGTGCGACTAAAGAGGGTGCCTATAAAGTCGGTCCCCGTAATGATCAGAGGGTGCTACTTCGGATGACAACAAGCTCTGTCGGATGGGGGAGTGCTGTTGTTATTAGCAATCAAGCCTTAGCACTCAATAAATGGGTACATATTGCTGGAACGTACGATGCAGAGGCCGGTGATGGGAAGGTCTATATTGATGGAGAATTAGAAAGCGAAGGGAGTATTGGTGGAGACATCAATACGAACGATGCTGTGCTTTGGCTCGGACGAGGGGCGGGTCCTTTTCTTGATGGCAGAATGGACGAAGTGCGGATTTCTAACATTGCACGCACACAGAAAGAAATTCAACAATTGATGAGTGTTGGGATAGAGGGGGCACTTTCAGTTACACCAAACGATAAATTATCTACCACATGGGGACACCTAAAGTCTCGCCTGAAGATGTAAGTTATCCTACTCTCAATACACCAATTCGATGGAGAGACCTGACAGGAATTCCTCCGTTATCTCTCTATTATAGATGCGTGCAGAAATCACGGAACCGTATATGTTTCCCACATAAAAGATGGTGCCTAACGTGCCGAGTGTCCATCCTTTTGCTGATGTTATCCCATCTCTATTAAAACCGTCGTAGGTTTGCCAACCTGTTAAACCCACGAGAATTAGAGATGTGAAGGCATCCCCTACGCGACCCGTATAGAGTCTTCCTGTTCCGGGTACAATCGTGGACAAGAAACCTGCTAAAAATGGACTACGTGTCGGTAGGTTCGTTCCCTGAGTAGCATATTGACTATATGCTTTTGCCTTTTCTCTAACTGACAATATCTCTGATTGCTGCAATTTATTGAAGACATTTTCTGCAGTATGCCACTGTCGTTGCATCAGATATGAGAGACCAATTAGTTGTTGGGATTCAGTTTTGAAGCGAACATCTGTTATATTTGGTATGGATGTGTTGAGATACTTTGCAGTCTCTTCAAACCGTTGCATCAGAAAATGCGAAACACCGATCTGATAATAGGCATTGCTTGCATATTTACTCACCGGAAATTCCTTTAGATATTCTCTAAAGGAATCTATTGCCTTTTCAGTCTGACCGCCAAAACGATAGCAGAGTGCGATTCTATAGTTGATTTCTTCCTTTTCTTTAGGTTGATAGAAAAGATATCGTTGATATTCTCCTGCTGCTCGGAGATAATCCCTCTGATTCATGAGATGATCAGCGAATTTGAGGATGTTCTCTGAACTGTAGTATTCGAGTGGTTCTTCGGCGTTTGCTACGGACAAGAAAAACGTGTTGAGGAGGATTATGAACACATATCCCCATATCTGTTTAGAATGCATAGTTTGATATTGGGTCGCTGTATTTACCTGTGGTAAGGTCTCTATAATAGTGCCTTGATTTTAAACCGTTACATCTGATCAACCTGTCAGCTGCGAGGAGTATGCCACGTAAGACACCGTATTCCTGTATGCATGCCATGCCGAATCTGGAACAACTTGGGCAGAAGTTGCATACGGATCCATCTTGACTTGAGATGTATTTCTGATAGAGACGAATCATCCCGGTTGCGAACAATTTAAGCTCAGAAGGTTCCGTCGGATTAAAGTGGATTACTTCCTTATGTTTTTCCTGTATTATAGGGTTGGTCTTGCGGATAAAGGTTAGGTCGGTTGCACTGTCGGCATAAGAAAAAGAGGGAGGAAGAAATGCCAATGCTAAACAGACAGTTGCGAGGAACAGTAACTTGATCTCGATATTATAGTTTACCATTTTATCTCCTTTACTTTCACGGATTGCGGGATTTTGAACTTTAGTATTGGATTCGGTTTTTCTGAATTTGCTTGTGGTTTACTAAAGAGAATCTTCTCAAGCCGTATGACTTCAGATTTCTCTCCATAGCTGCTTGCGGTGACTTGCATTGGGATTTATGTGTTACCAATTTTCTTGTGTTGTTGATAGAGCGTCCTTGCAACGATTATCTCTTTCGGGTTTTTGACTTCAGCAGAGATGAGCCTTTCATTCTGAATCCCGAGTATGACAGTACCGAGTTTCTCTTTCGCCTCTTCTGGCGGGTTCCAATATGTATATAGTATCTCGTCCGCAATATCGTGTTTATTGAGTGAATATCCGAGTGCGGTCAATCCGTATTCGGCTTGTGTTGATTGGATGATGGTTTCTACAAGAGGTAGCGGCACGGGTCCCTCTGAGATAAAGCGGAAAGCCTGTTTTTGGTCTGGATAGTATATCTCTAATTTATTCTCTTTTGCTACCATAATCTGTTTTATCGGTTTTTTGACATGAATTACGACTCTCAATTTTTCAACCTCGTAGTGGAGTGTTCCTTCTATCCGTTCCTTTGTGCCGTTTTCGGTGAGTTCGCGTGTGAAATCCATTGAAAGCGTTTTGAGTGGTGCGGCATGGAGTGCCTGAATTAATGAAAATATTAGAAGAAAAGTTGATAGTAGTTGAAATTTTTTGAGCATCATTTTTGAAGAAAATTCTCTCGTGTTATATTCACCATAAGATTACGAACATGGATTGCTATATTAGATGGCTTGAATACAACCAATTATACATTTATATGTCGTTAGTTTTCAAGCAATTTATAATTGATATTGTAAAACCTAAGAATATTAGGGCACATCTTGGCAAGACGGACCAAGAATTACCCTCTACTAACGGATATTGGCTAAGGCTAAGTGTCTACATAATTCTATAAAAAAGGAAACTTTATTTATTTTTAATCGTTAAATTGTTGCAAGATTGTGCTTCTTCATGAAGCAATTATCCTTTCCACACTTCAAGATTCTTGCTGAATTGTGTAAGGTATTTACCTGCACTCTTCTAAGCAAAAGAATAATTCCCTCGCGAGTGGAGCCGTTTCTGAATGAAATCGAATCGGAAAATAGAAAAACTGAACCTGCTTCTCAAGAAACATCATCAATATCGGGAAACTTGCTTGAATCTGATTGCTTCAGAGAATACACCGTCCCCATTAGTGGAAGCGTTATGTGACGAGAGATTGTCTCGGCGGTATGGAAATTATACCGGAATTGATCTTTTCCAACGAAATTACAAAGGCAATAGACATATCGCTGAAATTGAGGCATATACGCACTCCTTAGCAAAGGATCTGTTTTCAGCATCCTTCGTTGATATCCATCCACTCTCTGGTAACATTGCAGGAATTGCGGCGACATTTGCTCTGGCAGAACCGGGTGATACTGTATTAGAGGTACATGATGGTCATAGTTATGCCCATAAACTTGCATCATCGCCGCTAAGGGTAGACTTAGAGTCCATCCCTATTCCGTGGGATGAACGGCGGTCAAATATCAATCTACCTGAGACACTGAAGTTGATTGAGTTACATAAACCGCGGATCGTAAATATCGGTTCAGGTGTGTTTTTATTTCCACAACCTATATCAGAACTAAAAAGTGCTATGCGTGACGTTAACCCTGGATCCTTCTTGATTTATGATGCTGCACATGTCATCGGTCTCATCGCTGGTGGTAGGTTTCAATCACCATTGAAAGAGGGGGCGGATGTTATTATTTCCAGCACACACAAAACGTTGGCAGGTCCACAAGGCGGAATGGTATTAACGAATGATAAATCAGTTGCAGAACGTATTGCAGATATGTTGTATCCGTTGTTGATGAGTAATCATCATCTGAGTCGGTTACCTGCATTAGCGATGACTTTTATAGAGTGGAAGGTATTTGGTGAAGAACATGCGGATGCCATTGTTTCCAATGCCAAGGCATTAGGACAGACTTTAGAGGAACGTGGTATTCCAGTGTATTGTGCCGAGTTTGATTTTACGGAGTCCCATACGATCATACCGATAATATCTGAATTTGGAGATGGTAATGAGATAGCAGATCAATTGGAAGCATGTAATATTATTGCTGGTGCCGTGAGCGTATCTCCTGATGGTGATGCATGTGGGTTACGTCTTGGTGTGCAAGAGGTAACGCGATGGGGAATGACTCCTGAGGATGCTCCAGAAATCGCTGATTGTATTGTTGATGCGCTTACTGGGAAAGCTGCTGATGAAGTTAAACCTGAAGTGGCACGATTAGCACGACGATTTGATACTGTGCAGTTTACTTTTTGATATGCTATATGATAGTTTGTATCATAGTAACATGTAGGTTGGGTTTCGCCACGTTCTACCCAACGTTCGAATTGACAATTATGTAAAAAGGAATAAGACTATGCAAAACAATACACCCGGATGGGTGAAGGTTGCTGAGTTAAGTGAAGTGCCTGAAGGACAACCGAAGGCAATAAAGATGGGAGAAGGACGGAGTATTGCTCTCTTTAACGTTGAAGGGAAAATATATGCTACCGACAATCAATGTCCTCATATGGGATACCCCTTAACACGCGGTACGATTCGGAACGGAATTCTGACGTGTGATTGGCATCGGCGGAGTTTTGATTTAGAAAGTGGCGGGTGTTTCCATGTGGAGTGTGATGATCTGAAGGTTTTCCCTGTTGATATTCGTGGAGACGAGATATGGATTGAACCCGGTGATCTAACATACCGCCGCGCAGAAGAACATAAAAAGTTGCTGCGGGAGGGACTATTGAGTGAAGACCGTTGGACAATGTCCAAAGCAATTGCGTTGTTGCTTAAGGGCGGCGTCCCAGAAGAAGAGGTGATGGGTTCGATTCTGGAACACGTTGCGCGCCATATCCCCTCAGCACACGGGTCAGAAGGTGGTGCGGATGTTTCTAAACTTATCAACGGTCTCCGAGTTGGGAGTAGATATGAGGGTGAAGATAGACTCATCGCTGTAACTACAGCTGCCTGTTCCGCCTCTGGAGAAGCACGGCAACGGCTTGAAGTCGTACCGCTACCCGAACCTGTTTCATGGGAAAAGATTGAGCGATGGATTAGGATTTTCTCGTATGAAGGACAATCAGGACGCATTGAGAGGTGTTTATTCACGGCGTATGAAAAGGGTGATGAAGACAAGTTACGTCCACTCCTCTTTGAATGTGTAGTTGAACCCAAATTTATTGATGAACCGCAGATTCCACTCTATGTAAGTTATCTTTCTGAAGTAGTTGACGAATTTGGATGGGATAGGACCAAAGACCTATTTTTTTATCTCGGGGCAGATCTTGTAGGACATCATCCTGCGGATCCCGAACGATATCGTAGAGATGCAATTAACATCCTGCAGGAGATGAAGTCTACGATTGAAAGTGCGGCATTAGAACGGACGCATAAATTCGATGAAGATGCGTTTGTTGAAGCACTTACCAGTGTAGACCTTCAACGTTCATTTGAAGAGGTGCAAGCGGTCATCGTTGATGGTGTTAGGTTAGACAAAGTTATTACAACTCTCGTATTGCTTGCGGCGGACCGTATGGCGAACACACCTGTGAACGTAGATGCAGGGTGGTGGAACTTAACGATGGAGCTCAACTTGGCATCATCCTTACGTAGTGCCAAGCAGATCGGTGGAGAGCTTGTCGCAGCGAAAGGACTTTTCCACGTTGCATGGCAAATCTTTGCAGATCGCTGGATCAACATCCCCACGCGTCTTTTGAGCGAACCCTTAAGTGATGAGAAACTCGCTGTTGCGAATGAAGAGGCGGGTATTGACCTTGTCATTAACACTATTGAGTCACTCAATGTGCAGGATGTAGGACAGCAGGTGCTCGGATATTTGAATGCAGGTTACTCTGCTGAGAAACTACTGATGGCGATTGGACATTCCGTACTGTGGGATGATACTGGTAGTGAAGTACTGCCTACATTACGTACCATTTTTGATGAATGGAAACACGCTGAAGGACATCCTGCACAACCACAGTTACTGGTAGGATTAGCACGTTATGTCACAGATATCCGTTCTAATACGGATAACAAATCTGCAGCTACGACAGCGATGAATTTTGCTGAAGGTAGAACAACAATTGAGGTATTTGAGGCGTAATTCCTGATGAAACAGACCGATTGGTACTTGCAGCGTAGGGCATTTATCGATGCTGTGAATAACGGTGAGGCAGAAAACGTCAAAACGTTGTTGGCAGAAAACAGTGAGCTTGTAAACACTCTTGATTGTGATGGTATGTCGCCATTACATTTCGCAGCAACGCCACGAATAGCAGAAATTTTGCTCAATCACGGTGCTGATATCAATCTACGTGATCGTGACCATAACGGAACACCAGCACAATGGACGATACGCAAAAGACCTGAGGTTTGTCGATACCTCCTTGAACAGGGGGCTGATGCGGATGTTGTTCTCTACTGTGTGATGGGTGATGTTGAACGTGCAAGGAGAGAATTTGAAAAGAGTCCTGAACTCTTGACGTTGCGGATTAATGTAAAATCGCCTAAAGGATACACTGTTCCATCCAAGTCAAATGGCGATGAATTGGCTGAAGTTCCCGGTGGACATGTTTACGCTCATCAGATTGGACCGACGATGCCGCTGCTTGAAATAGCATTGCAATCTAAGCAGGTAGAAATCGTCAATCTGCTTATAGATTTAGGATATGAAATCAATCTGCGCGATTGGTATTCACTGGTCGGTCAAGGTCCGAAGCGGTTTGATGCATTGCTCAAAGGTTTTATTGCCAAAGGTCGTGACATCAATGCGCTGCAAAAGCATCGCAAAGGTATGTGGTCACCACTACATTGGGTTGCACAACGCGGTTTAACTGTAGGTATTGAAGCACTTTTAGAGAACGGTGCTGATCCGAATGTGACAGATGATAAGGGACAGACACCTTTACACTTTATCGCGCAGAAGGGGATTGGCAAAAATCAGGTGCAGCTATTGCTTGAACATGGTGCTGATCTCAACATTCGTGACGATGCTGGACAAACTCCGCTTGATTACGCTAAGAAGACTAAACGTAAATCCTTTGTGGATTTCTTAACGAAGTTAGGAGAAGTATAAAATGTTATCAGAAAATGGAAATTTTGTAAAAGTCGCTGCCCGCGATGATATAGCAGAAGGGAAACCGAGGGCAGTGAGAGTTGAAGGACACAGTATTGCCTTATTTGAACATGAGGGTAATATCTATGCAACAGATAACCAATGTCCACACATGGGATATCCGCTTATCAGAGGACACGTCAAACGTGGTGTATTAGCGTGTGATTGGCACGGTTGGAGTTATGATATGGAAGGTGGTGGGTGCTTCACTGGTGGATGTGATGACCTTGCTACATTTCCCGTTGATGTTCGAAATGGTGATATCTATGTAGATGTTGGTAGTGGTGGAAAGAAACGTGATGATGCACACTTTCTGTTGTTAAAAGAAGGTTTGTTCTCTCACGACAGTTGGACGCTTTCCAAAGCGATTGCTATTATGTTAGCGAAAGGTGTCTCAGAAGAAGAGACCTTAGAGATCATGGTTAAGCACATGGTACGTCATATTACAACAGCAGAAGGCTTCCGAGCTGGTGGGGGTCGTGTCGCGACATATATGCACGGAATTAAGGTTGCGAACATGTATGAAACCGATGACCGTCTAATTCCGCTGATGATTGCGGCGACACATGCTGCAGGTGGACATAATGACCGTCCTGCCCGTCAACCGCTTCCACCTCCGGTGAACTGGGAAAAACTTGAAAACTGGATAAGAGTATTCACAGTGGATAAAGAGTGGGAAGGGATAGAGAAATGCCTTATCACAGCACGATACTTAGGCGGACACGAGGATAAATTCATTCCCTTGTTCTTGGATTGTGCATCGCAATGGTTCTTTCTTGCCGCTTCCAGAAACCTTATTGATCTGTGTCATTTGGCTGAATTACTTGAAAAATGGGGTTGGGAATTAACGGGTGAGTTAGTTTGCAACCTTAGTGCCAAGATACTCGGTCAAGGACGTGGTCGTCCGGGGGAACGTCTCCGCGAAGCTATCCAAAAGGTGGAAGAACTTGAGCATATATTTGATGAACTTCCACAGGAAAAATCACCTGATGTGAATGTTGAATTTGACGAGGATGAACTATCTGCCGATCTCGTCAGTGGGGATATAGACACGATTTTTGATGCTATTGCCAAAGTTCTCACTGCGGGTGTTTCCATTGATGCAATAGCAACTACTATGGTCATGACTGCTGCTGACAGGATGGCAAGGACACCAGTCAACATGAGTCCAGGGTGGTGGGATCTACAAGAGGAGATGGAATTAGCTGCTAATGTCAGGAAGGTACTACGTTTCGGTGGAACGAAAGTTGCTGCAAGAGCACTCTTCCATTGTGGATGGCGTTTCTACGCGAACCGCTGGCTAAACATCCGTCATCAACCGATCTCAGAAGCAAAAACAACCACAACCACTAAAGTCCTTGATGAAGACATTGCACTTGACACAATTATTGATGGGATAGAATCTGTCCGCATTCAGGAAATTGGAAGACGTACCCGTGAGTATCTGAATTCTGGATGTTCAGCTGAGAAACTGATCTATGAAATGGGGCAATGTATCCTCAAGGATGACAATGGTGAAGACCTGCTGAGTACTATTCACATTGTAGATAGAGAGTGGCATTACTGTGATACACATCCTGCCAGAAACCAACTGATTGTTGGTTTGGCACGATGGGCAACAGATGTGCGTAGACGTACCGGTAACGATTCCGCTGTGCAAACTGCACATCGATTTGCTAAAGGCGAAACTGCGACGGAATTGTATGAATAGTAGCCATTGTGTGTTATTACGAAGAAGATGGTGAAACTGTATGGTTAATCGTTACCTACAAGAAGGGTGGCAGTCGGGCAAAACCTGATGAGTATCCGCTTGGTGTTTGTCATGTCTGCGGGGAAGGGAGACGATTAAGTTTGGAAGGTAGATGTCCAAAATGTGGTGAAGCAATCGATACGTTGTAGGGTTGATTTAGATTGGTAAGCGTTTGATATGGTGTTGTCTTTACGAGCGATCTCCTCATCGCGAATAATATTGTTTGAGAATCGGATATGTTGTGCTACAGTATAGTTCAAGTAATTTATACGGTTTACTATAAATGACCTATATAGTCAAAACATATCAGGAGAAATAGATGAAAATTGCATTTCGTTTATTAATATTGGTTAGTACCTGCTTTATTACTTTTTCCTTGCCGGGTTGTGTCCTTATAATGGATGGCATTGTAAAACCACCCAATAATCAACCTATTGTTGAAGAATTTAGTGTTCCAAAAGTGTTTGAGCCTGCAGAAACACTGGAATTTCGTATTGCTGCAAGTGACCAAGATGGTGATACATTGACCTTTGCATGGCAAGCAGATGCCGGACAACTGAATACAACGTCAGGGACAACGGTAAAATGGACTGCTCCGAAGAATGTTGCGTCTGTTAACATCATTGTCTCTGTGAATGATGGGGTCGGTAAATCTGTAATAGCAGAGAAAATGCTCCTAAGTTCTCACCCAAAAACCTTCAAAACATATAATACCCAAATACTTACTGGACATACTGATAAGGTATACAGCGTAACGTTCAGTCCGGATGGAAGAATAATAGCCAGTGGGAGTGGAGACGCAACTGTTCGTCTGTGGGATGCTGCGAAAGGAAGATATCTTCGTTCACTTACAGGTCGGAAGTGTACATTCACCAGTGTTTCATTCAGTCCGGATGGAAAAACAATCGCTGCTGTGGGAGGAATAGACATATATTTTTGGGATGTTGCGACAGGACTTCAGCTGCATACTATCACAGGTAATGCGGATGTTATTGATGAAGTATCTGATTTCCTGTGCATCTCGTTCAGTCCGGATGGAAAAACAATCGCAAGTGGTGGAGGACATCTTGACCCGTCTGTCTATATTTGGGATGCTGCTACTGGAACAGAGATTCACAATCTTATGGGTCATGGTGCTGCTATCTGGGGTATCGCATTCAGTCCGGATGGAAAATTACTTGCAAGTGCAAGCCATGACGGTACTATCCGGCTTTGGGATACCGCAGCAGGACAACAGTTGCAGACGCTTACAGGCAGAGCGAATGTGTTTCATTGCGTTTCATTCAGTCCGGATGGAAAAACCCTCGCCAGTGGCAGTGGGTTGGAAATCACGCTTTGGGATGTTGCTACTGGCAGACCACTTCGAACAGCTATTGCGGAACCAGGACAATTCAACGCCGTCTCGTTCAGTCCAAACGGAAAGACGATCGCTACTGGAGATTCACTTGACAAAGTTCGTCTTTGGGATGCTGATACATTGACAGAAATCCAAGTGTTCACAGGACATTCGGCATGGGTTCCAACTGTTGCTTTCAGTCCAGATGGAAATAGGCTCTTAAGTGGGTGTGGGAGTAGAGACGGAACTATTCGGATATATGAATAATGCCAGTGTCTATTTATGTGAACGGTATATGAAATTGAGGATGAATTACAACCTATGACAAACGCAGAAATAGCACAGAAACTATTGGAACTGCATACAATATTGTTAGTTGCCGACTATCCAGAAGATCACGCATCACGGTATCCCCGTTTAGCTTATACGATTTCTCGTATGGAGGAATCTGTTGCTGAACTGGTCGCTGAAGAACGATTACAAGAAGAGATACCTGGGGTCGGTGATATCGTTTCAACTATCATTACTGAATATGTGGAAACTGGAACATGCTCAAAGTTGGACGAGTATGCTGCTGATGTTCCTGAGACAATAGTTGAACTTATCCCTGTACCTGGACTTGGTGCTAAAACGATAAAACGGTTCTATCAGGAACTCGGAATTGATAGTTTAGCATCTCTCAAACAAGCAATTGATGAGGATAAATTTAAGGACTTTCGAGGTGTGGGTAAAAAGACATTGGAGAATCTCAAGGCATATATTGATGAGAATGTGAAGTAGAATTGCATGAATATGTGGAGGTAAGATAATGGCAAGCTCACGAGATTCTGGGGAAATGGTTGATGGTAAGAAACACGGTTATTGGATTACATATTTTGCGAGCGGGTTGAAGCGAAGCGAGGGAAACTACATTCACGGTAAGAAGGACGGTCCTTGGATCCAATATCATAAGAATGGTAACATAGCAAGTAAAGGTTTCTTCCGGGATGATAAGTTTGAAGGTGATTATATCTGCTATCATGAAAATGGAAGTCGCAAATGGGGTGGTCCCTACAAAATACATGATGGCACTTCATCTGATGGAAGAAAAATGGGAGTTTGGCACTGTTGGGAAGAAGATGGAGAGACTGTCTGGCGAATCATCACGTATAAGAAAGGTGGCGCGCGGGCAAAACCTGATGAACATCCTTTCGGGGAATGTGCGGGTTGCGGTGAAGGAAGACGTTCAACCTGGGGAGATAAATGTCCACGATGTGGTGAGCTGCTTGATTAACATGGATTTTTCATCCGCCATCTGATGTGATACAAGACGCAAAACTGTATTGTTGTCAATAAAAGTCAAACTGATTTTTATTGACAATTTGCTTTTAAATGGTATACTTTGCTTACTGAAGTGTAGTTTGATAATTGCTTCTCTCTATAAAAAACAAATCTATTTGTGAAGGACAAAACATGCCAAACGCATATCACCGAATCAGTGCCGATTCCCAACCTATAAAGAAACTATCAATTTGCTTGCTGTGTATTATTCTTACGTCTGTAGTTTTATTAACCAATAGTTATGCACAACCCCACATCGTCTTTGTTGTTGGTGAAGGGGAGTACCGTTCAGAAGTGACGATGTCTGCACTGGCAAAGGTGTTGTCTGAAAACTACGATTTTCGCACCACGGTTCTGATTGATGAAGAACTGCATGGGGGTGAAGAGAACAATATTGAGGGGCTTGATGCACTTGAAACGGCTGACCTACTTGTTCTGTATCTCCGTTTCCGTCAACTTCCTGATGCTCAACTTGGGTTATTACAAGAATACATAGACCGTGGCGGTCCTATCATTGCCTTCCGAACAACGACACATGCCTTTGCCTACGATGAGGAGGATCATCGGGCAGAAAAATGGAACAATTTCGGTGCCCGCGAGCTCGGTGCGCCGTGGATATATCACTACGGACACGGTGCAAGCACTGATGCTACACTCGTCGGTGAGCATCCTGTCCTTACGGGTGTGAGTCCTGAGTTTCATGTGCGTTCTTGGACCTATCATGTGCGTCCGAACTATCCACCCAAAGATGCACAAATTCTGGTCAATGGACGTCCCGTTTTTCCCGATGGAGAACGCGGTGACGAAGAGACGGTCAATGCGATCGCTTGGACACACACGCACTCTGGTGGCGGACGTGTATTTACTACCACAATGGGACATCCTGATGATTTCAGATCGAGCGACTTTCGTCGGCTCATCGTTAACGGGGTTTATTGGTGTCTTGAACGTGAAGCACCGCGACGATATACATCCGGTTGGAGAATTAAAACTGGACAACGATGGCGGGATATGGACTACGGTCCCTTCCTTTCAACTGCTGTAAAAGCAACTTCAAATAACCTGACCTATAAAGGTATTATTATTCCACTAACACCGGATCTCACTGGGGGTTCCGTTGTTTTTGACACAGACCTGTTGCGTTATTCCGCGGGGTGGATAGATGGATTGATTGACTTCGCTGATGTAGAATTTAACGGTTGGCATCAGAGTTATCCATCTATTGAGGGAAAACTGCTATGGGAAAATCCTGTGGAGCCAGGGTGGGCAAAAAATGATAGTTTTGAGGACACACGTACTGTTCCCTTTGGACCACTTCCCAGAGATTGGGCACATTGGAAAGGTTTGTATCTTCACGAAAAGCGCGTTGTTATGTCTTACACGGTTGGAACACGTTCGGTATTGGAAACACCGTCGCTTGAGAGTAATGATAAAGGGTTGGCTTTTGTCCGTACTTTCCATCTGGGTCCTTCCAAATCCAGTTCACTTGTGCGAATCGCAAAAATGAAAGGTGGCGAAGTCTCTGCATTACCCGATCTATCGCGTGGCACTGCTGTTGCCTTATATTCGCAAGGAACAGAAGCTGGCGCACCCAACAGTCTACTTGCTGCTTTGATTGACGCACCAGAAGGAACACAATGGGAGACGTTGCAGGATGAGATCCGTGTTCGGTTCCCCGCATCTGAACAACCCATCACAGCTAAAATTATGATAACACCGACTATCCATGATAAACTTGATTTGAATGTTTGGAAAGAGTTTATAAAATCATCGTCTGCTGTATCTGATTTACCCGCATTGATTCAAGGTGGACCCAAACGTTGGTCTGAAAAACTCACCACCACTGGACAAACAGACATAGAGCAGCGACTTAGAGTAGAAAGAGAGGAGATACGTGCTGGTAAAACGACAATACATCTTGAATTGGAAGGATATCAACCGAAAGTGCTTTCTATGAAGGACCTATCACCTGCCCCGAAAGGTGTTGGTGATGCTGATCAGTATATTGCAGTTCTGTTTCCTGATCCAAAAACATCAGAAGTATCTGCTACCCATGTGCAGAAAAACGATTCAACCTTGATAGGGTACTGGCGTTTTGATGAGGGTACCGGTATTCACACCGCAAGCGCACTACAACGTGAGGCGACTATTTCCCTTGACGGTGTCCGTTGGGATGATGGCATAGGTATAAAGGGTAGTGGACTGCTCTTTGATGGAGAGTCTGAAGCAGTTTTTAACGAGAGCATTGATATCGATTTTGACACTTCCGATTTAACTTTCTCTGCATGGATTGCTACTGAGGAGGACGGTTCAATTTTCTCTGAAGCACTTGAGGAACCGGAGTGGGTACCAAACGGTAAAACTTTCTTTATTCGAAATGGACAATTGGCATTTGATGTAGGTTGGGTTGGTGTGGTTACCAGTTCTTTGAGTGAAGGTAAATCTGTGAATGACGGTGCATGGCATCATGTGGGAT
>VXOP01000054.1 GCA_009839975.1 Candidatus Poribacteria bacterium | reverse complement strand
TTATATCATAAAATACCCTGAAAAATCAAGAAAAAACACCACTGTTAATCAACCGGATTAGTACAAATCCGGCAGAATACGCGTTTGGTATTCTGCATTGATAAGGAAATCGCACCTACCGGGTATGAACGTGTATAATTATTTTTATATTTCACCATAAACAGATAGAATGTGCTTTTCTTGATAGAAGACTACAGTATATAACCTATACTAATAATTGACTTTAATATTACCCCACGTGGTTGTCATCTTACCTTTAGCTTCTACATCGGCAACTGTATTGCCAAGGCCTTTCATCATAAGGGTTTCAATCTCTGACTGGTCTAATGCAACACTGAACATGGCGACTTCATCAATGACTGCGTTGCCGAATCTTCCAGCACAGCATGTATCCCTCCCGATAAAAACAGCACCTGTATCTGCATCAAGGGGAGTTTTGTCAAGATTCATTGCACTTTCTTCTTTAGCATCAATGTAGATAAACCATTCACCTGTTACACTGTCCCAGGTAGCAGTATACATGTGCCAGTCAGTAACATCTGTGGGACCAACTGCATTATCGCTCCATGCACGCGGTTTGTTCCAACACCCGCCATTACAAATTGCCCAAGCGACATTCTTCGTGTCTGTGTTAGGATGGAGAACAAAAGCATTACGTTTTTCTATCATCCAACCGTGCTGATTCCAATTCTCTGTCAAACTTTTTACCCAGAGAGACACAGTTATGGCTTCACGAGGGTTTTCATGTTCTGGCACTTCAACATAGGCAGCACTGCCATCCAATTCTAAGGCTTTGCCAAATTTGCCATTAACCCATTTTGGGTTGCCATGTATAATACCGTCTAATCCTTTATCTGAAGCGTCAGTAGCAACTTCGCCGCTTCCCTCATCAAACAACCATACACCAACTACATCATCAGGATCAATCGCTGCATCGGATGTAGCTAACATTAGACTGAAACTTACACATAAGATAAATACAACTAAAATACCGAATTTCATTGAATTTTCCCTCCATTTCTTGAATAACATGTTGAAAACACATTAAGTAAAGATACATATAATGAACTATAATATGTCCTATAATACCAGTTATGTCATGCTGAGTCAATTTAAAAGCGAAGTTTTGGTAATACTTAAACTTTACACAGATAATGCATTCATGCTATAATTGAAAGAACAAATCTTAACTTTTAACCTCAGAAAAGGTATAATACTAAAATACAAATGAAATCCTTATCACATACCAGTTTACATAAAATAAGACAGCACTTTTCAAATTTCTGTCAGCACAGAAAAAACACAATTCTATTCTTTGTCGTGATTTTTTGCTACTTTTGTTCTATCAATACTGTAGATGCCAGCGATATACCAGTTATAAAAAATGGGGGGTCAGAACAGGACTTACAACGTGCGGTTACACAATCTCGTAGAACTGCAATCGTCAACGCAGTCGAACGGGCAAGTCCAGCAGTTGTGAATATTAGTGCAATTCGCAGTATGGCGCAGCTAACACCCTTTGAAGAATGGTTTTGGGGTGACCTGCCACAAGTCCAGAGACGATTCTTACGGGAAGTCGGCTCAGGTGTCATCATCAGTAAAGAGGGTCATATCCTCACAAACCATCACGTCATTGAGCAGGCAGAAAAGATCACTGTTGCAATTGCTGATGGACGACAGTTTAAGGCAGAAATACTCGGATACGATTTCCTATCCGACCTTGCATTATTAAAGGTTAATACAAAAGAGGATTTACCCAAAATCGAATGGGGCAATTCCGATGACTTGCTTATCGGTGAATGGGCTCTTGCAATAGGAAACCCTTTTGGATTGTCAATAGGCACCGCACACCCCACAGTGACAATCGGGATTGTTAGTGCTACACAACGTTCTATGACTGTTGATAACCGATTCTATGAAGCACTTATCCAAACAGATGCATCCGTGAACCCTGGTAACAGTGGGGGGGCATTAGTCAATGTATTTGGACAACTGATCGGTATTAATACTGTCATTCGTTCAACAAGTGGCGGTTCGCAAGGGGTCGGTTTTGCTATCCCAACAAACAAAGCAAAAAGAGTTATCAGAAAAATCATTGAACACGGTACCGTTGTACCCCCTTATCTTGGCATAGAAACACAGTCCGTAACTGAGGAAATGGCGGAAAAACTTCTCGGTAAAGATGTTGCACAGAACGCAATCTATTCCCGTGGCGTTTTAGTAGCAGAACTTGAAAAAGATAGTCCGATTGCCAAAGCAGGTATAAAACGCGGCGACATCATAAAATCAATGGCAGGATTAAAGATAAAAGATGAAAATGAATTCAAGGCTGTTGGCCGTTTGCTACCGCTAAATCAGGACATACCGTTTGAATTTATACGGAGAGGAAATCAGAAAAATACATTCATAAGACTACAAAAACTGGAATGGAATTATATACCTGATGGATGGGGACTCACCCTCACACAACCTAATAGGAATTACCTCAAGAAATCAAATCGACGGGGAATCCTCATCTCACATGTGGAAAAAGATAGTGGGTTAGCTGATAATCTAAAAAAAGGAGATATCATCTATCAGATAAACGACATCACTATTCATTCATTGGAAATATTTAAGATTGTGGATCAACGCATCAGAGGAAGGTATAGAATACGGCTTTACTTCGAGAGAGCTGGCAAAGAAAAGTCTATCTCTATCACTTTTAATAGGAACAATCGTTATAGATAAGTGTTTTAAGGATTACTTACAGATAGAAGCAATTTCCCATCCAAATAAATGGCAAACAACAATATGGATGGACAGAGACCGTATCCATAAAATAGAATGCATGATCATTGCAATCCAAAACAGTGGAGAATTTAAAATGAAAACGTACATGCTCATACTTATTATCATTTGCGTGTCTATTGTTCTTATTGGAACTATACATTACTTGGGGGGTAGGAACTCACAATCTCCTGAGGAAGTAAATGTTGAAAGCGAAGAGTTTAGGTCTATTAAGATTGATGCAGAAAACGCTTATGTGGCACAGAATTATACGCAGGCAATTGCGCTTTACGAGCAAGCATTAGACTTACGTCCAGAAAATGCTGAGATATATAACGACCTCGGCTCATCACACTACGATCTTGGACTGAAATACGCAGGTCCAGATTGGCCCTCATGGAAAAAAGACTTAACAGGGGCATCAGTGAAAGAGGCGTATGCTGAACTTGAACTTGCTATAGAGAAAACCGAATCCGGTTATATCGTTTTGCTGACTGACTCAACGGAGATAGCGAAAGCAATTCAAGAATATGTAGAAGAAAAAGGGGGAACTGTATTTCCGCATTACGGCAATACTGGCACAACGCTCAACATCCTTATCGGTTCTACAAAAGAGCATTTGATGCATGCACGTTGGTTGTATCTTAAGTCTATGGAATATAAATCTACCTATGATGCTCCATATAGAAACCTCGGATCGTTTTATATGAAAATTGGTTTAAGAGATAAAGCCATCAATTTCTTGCTTGAAGCCAAAAAGCGTGCACCTGGAGATGAAGAACTCGCTGAATACCTACACCAATTTGGGGGAGATTTTTAACAGCTAAAAGGAGTATGTACTATAGATATTCTCGTATAAATTATGCAAAGCCTAACCCAAAAACGTTGCACAAGTTGTGGGTTTCTCAATCCATCTGTGAAGTTCTGTGGGGACTGCGGATGTGAACTTGATAACGCCGAAACACCTATCAGTGCAACACCGATCAGCAAAGCAGTCAGCAAAGCAGAAAGGCGTCAACTGACAGTTCTATTTTGCGATGTTATTGACTCAACAGCATTGACAGAACAATTAGATCCAGAAGATTTAAGACAAGTGTTAGATGCATATCGTGCATCTGTCGCAGATGTTGTTTTGGAATACGATGGACATATCGCACAATATTTCGGGGATGGTATCCTTGTCTACTTTGGCTATCCTATCGCACATGAGGATGCTACACGTAGGGCTGTTCAAGCAGGCTTGGGAATCGTTGCTGGTTTAGAAACACTGAATACACAATTGATAGAGTTATTCGGTATCCAGATACAGGTACGTCTCAGTATTGATACCGGTTTGGTTGTTGTGTGGGAGATTGGAACACCCAAAAATAAAACTGATCAACTATCGACTTTAGAACGTTATCACGGTGATGCAATAGATATCGTTGGAAAAACACCCAACATTGCTGCACGCATGCAACAGGTCGCACCTCCAAACGGTATCGTGATCGGTGATACGACACTCAGATTAATTGAGGGGTTCTTCACATATCAAGACTTAGGTACAATAACACTGAAAGGTATCTCTCAACCTGTTCCGATATACCAGATACTTGATGAACATCCTGACAGCACACTGCCAGCATTCAGACGTGAACAGACAAAATTACCATCACACGATGGCATGACACCAATAATTGGTAGAAACCAACACGTTTCAACCCTTAAAGACAGATGGAAACTTGCTCTAAATTCATCTGGACAGGTGGTTCTGATTGAAGGGGAAGCAGGAATCGGGAAATCTCGGATCGTCGCTGTTATTGCCGACACTGTTACATGTGACAACGGCACTGAAGCAGATGCACAAGTATTAGAATGTCGTGGATCACCAGATTCACAGCACAGTCCTTTATATCCAATAATCACACTATTAAAACAACAACTCCTAAAGTTCGGAGAGATGGACTCGGACGAGAAACGACTCATAAAACTGGAGGAATTTCTAAACAGCAACGATATTATGTTGAATCAGCTCCCTATTTTAGCTGAACTTTTAGAGATAGATGCAAACTATCAACCCGTTACGTTGAAACCGGAACAACTCCGAAGACGCATTTTACAAACACTCGTTAGGATTTTCTTCAAAACTGCTCAACGCAAACCGCTTCTCCTAATCGCAGAAGATTTACAATGGGCAGATCCATCTACAATTGATTTCCTGCATCTGTTAATCTCTCGCATGGAGAACAATCCAATCCTTGCTATCCTTACATTAAGAGGAGAGGTCGGCGTTAATCAGGATAAGACGCAAGCCGCAAGTAGAGCAAAACTCAATTCATTTATAAAGTTTGGATGGGTAACCGATATTTCTTTAAAACGGCTGAGCAAGGAACAGGTGTTTCAGATGATTTCGGAAGTCGCAGGTGATCACCCGATACCGACAGATGTGTCCAAACAAATTGCTGAGAAAACTGAAGGTGTACCGCTTTTTGTTGAAGAACTGACACGCATGGTGATTGAATCTGACATGCAAGATATTGATGTTACGACAGATATACCAGCGACCTTACAAGCATCATTGACAGCACGACTTGACCGACTGGGTGATCGGAAAGAAATAGTACAACTTGGTGCAACACTCGGTAGGGAATGGACTGCAGAATTACTGCATAAAGTCATGGTCAGCATAACTGAAGAACCGACGACAGATCAGACGCTGACACATTCTGAGAATATGACAGTTTCGCACCCGTTACCAGATCAGATGAACAATCTTCAATGGCTTGAAAACGAGTTAAATTACCTGATTGAAGCAGATATATTAAGGTCAAGAATGACCCATGAAAACAAACTCGTTTACACTTTTAGACATCCGTTAGTCCGAGAAACGGCTTATCAAGGACTCTTAAAAAGTACACGTATTGCATACCACAGACGGATTGCTACAGTGTTACGAAAATCATTCGGTGATGTTGTTCGGACACAACCTGAACTGGTTGCATACCACTATACGGAAGGAGAACTTCCCGAACGCGGTATTGAGTATTGGCAACAGGCTGGACAACGTGCAGTTGTCCGTTCTGCTAATGTTGAAGGGATTCGCCACCTTACACAAGGTTTAACGTTGTTAGAGACTTTACCAGATTCTTCAGCACGGGCAGCGCGGGAATTGGTGATACAGACAACTTTGGGGCCGGCTCTGATAGCGACGATGGGTTATGCAGCGCGTGAAGTAGAAGAAACTTATGTACGAGCAAAAGAACTCCTGGAAACAATGCCAAACAGCGAAAGGATGCCACTCCGATTTCCGATTCTCTTTGGACTGTGGTTGTCATACCTCGTTAGAGCGAAGTTACAAATTGCCCGCGAACTTGGTGAGCAGTGTTTAGTCATGGCAGAACAACAAGATGACGAAGTATTACAGGTAGAAGCACATCGTGCATTAGGCGCAACACTCTTCTATCTCGGGGAACTCAAGATGGCACGCACGCACATTGAAGCAGGTATCTCACGATATAACCCGCACCAACACCCAGTCCACGCGTTCTTTCACTATCTTGCTGACCCCGGCATGACATTACATGCTTATGCCGCACCCCTAATGTGGTGTTTAGGGTATCCAGAACAAGCTATTGAAAAACTCCAAGAATCCCAGCAGATGGGTGAAGAACGCCCACACCCGTTTAGTAAAGTTATCTCATTACATTTTGGTGCTCTGATGTATCAACAGCGTAGAGATGTAGAAAAAGTAAACACTTATGCTACAGAACTCATAGCAATATGTAAAGAGCATGGGTTCACCGTATGGGAGCCTACTGGTAGAATCATGAAAGGGTGGGCATTACTACAAGATGCTCAGCATACTAACGAAGAGGCAATTGACCTTATCCGAGAGGGAATCGTTGGTTGGGAATCTAATCGGTCACGTGTGTTGCGACCCGTTTATTTAGGCATATTAGCCCAAGCATATATGCAAGCAGGAAAGATTCAAGATGGACTTCAGACAATTAAAGATGCATTAGATGCAGTTGCTGAAAGTGGTGAACGCACAAATGAGGCAGAACTCTATCGACTGAAAGGGGAACTTCTCATAAGAGCAGATAAGGATGCATATAAACAAAAGAATAAAGATAAAAACAATCATTCGCAATATGAAAGTGAAGCAGAAGTCTGTTTTGAAAAAGCAATTGACATAGCACAACGCCAAGAAGCAAAATCATGGGAAATACGCGCAGTTGTCAGTTATAGCAAACTATTGATCGCACAGAATCGGCATGACATCGCATACCAGAAACTTGAAACAATATGCGATTGGTTCTCGGAAGGTTTTGATAATGTTGACCAGAAAGAAGCAAGTGCTTTACTACACAAATTAAATCAGACACTTTGTAACGAACAAAACAAGTTACATACCTCTCAAAATCGGAAGGACTGAATATAATGAGACTCGGGGTTGTTGGTATATGTGGTGATTTTAGAAAACTCAATCAAGAAGAGATTGCTGCAGTTCAGGAACTACAGTTTACTGGCGTAAGTTTCCACTATGCCAGTTCAGCAATTCCGCTTGTTTCACCAGAAGAATGTTCAAAATGTAGATTTCTCCTTGAAAATGCTAAACTTGATCTGGTACAATTTGGTATAACCTATAAGGAGTGTTTATTTGATCCACGATCTGAAGTACGAGAAGCAGCAATTGCAGCGGTTAATTCTGGGATGCAAGTCGCGCGAAAACTCAACGCATTTTTCTATCTGTTTCGACCGGGTAGTCTAAACCCAGATGGCGCATGGACTTCACATAAGGACAACCATTTGCCTGAATCTATGGATAGGTTAATTGAAACTTTAAAACCGATCGCCGAAAATGCTGAACGCGAAGAATTGACACTCGTCATGGAAACACATGCAATTTCCATTATGGATTCACCAGAAACTTGCAGAGAAGTCGTCGAAGAAGTCGGTTCTGATAGACTCCGCATTGTTATGGATTTTGTAAATCATTTCCAAACGCTCCGACAGGTCTATGAAAGCGAAACAAGACTGAATCACATCTTTGATGTTATGGGACAGGTCGCACCGATGGCACATATTAAAGACATACGTGTCGAAAACGGATTAGTCTTACATCTTAACGAAGAGGTACCAGGCGAAGGTGAGTTGGCATTGGATGTTGCATTAAAGAGATTTGATGCACTCTATCCCGACGGGTATGGACTGATAGAACATCTGCCGAATGAGAAGATACCGCTCGCGAATAAAAATGTCCGCAAAATCGCAGCTGAAAACGGAATTAACATATATTGATTCGGAGGATTGTATCATGGTAAGAACACAACATGTACTGCTAATCATAATTATCATCGGGATAGTCTTGGCAACCCATACGGTTATAGCGCAGGAAGAAAATGTCGCTGACAGTTTAGAGGATGGTGCAAAGAGTCTCTGGGATAGAATCAGACTACCGGTTATTGCTGCAGTTCTCATGTTCGTTTTCCAAGGCATCCTTTATATTATCAACTTGTTTAAGAAAGACAGACTACTCAAGACAATCATGAATAAGTATGTCGTGTTTGATATGAAAAATGGACCCCGATACCAAGGCACAATGCAATTCGGTAATAGAGGAATGGAAATTGTTTCCGAAGAATCACGACAACGTGGACAAGCACCAAGTTACATCTTCCCTAATAACACTTTGCAAACGAGTATTAGAGGTTACGTGCGGTATATTGACACCATGAATGAACGGGAACTACGTGAACGTTCATGGGAACTCGAACGTCTGCTCCATCCGCCTATATCTCAACGATTCGCACGAAAAATACGTAACTTCTTTTATGCTATGAATGAGGCAGTCAAGAACGCAATTAACATGGTCTGGGGCGGAATCCGACGCGCAGCAAATCCTCTGCAACGCCAACTACAAACTCTTGATACTGCTGCCAAAGAATTCGGAGGAGGAGGAGCAGAAGCACAGATGAATAGGGCTATGGGTGATTTAGAAGGTGAATCTAAAGCTTTCTTGAAAGAAGAAAGTTATGATACTATCATTGAACGGCTTGTAGGTACACGGGTCAAAATTAGAGTGGAAGGTTCTGGAGAATATATGGCTCTCCTCAAAGATTACAATAAAGACCATTTCTCGTTCATGAATGTAAAGGATAAGGATAACAACGGATACAAAGACGAATGGCAAGTCAATCACGAATATAAACACAATATCAACAATTTCAACAAACGGGATGACCGTGGACTCCGCTGCCGCATGGTGGAAGACAAACAAGGTAGATATTTCTTAGTCTTAGAGAACAACACTGCTTATGCAATACAAATCGGTAAGATCATTTTACATGATGGATCCCCTAATTGGGAAAGGAACCTGGAATTTAAGCATCGTGTTGAACCTCTCAGTGTCAGGAGAATTCGTCTTAACCCAGTGGCAAACCACCGAGTCGGTCCTTTTGAACGCGTTACGGTACCTGAAATGCGGACTCCGAGAAACTATAAAAAGATACAAATCCATTTCCGGTCTTTCAGAGATGCAGATGTCATATTTCCACGAGAGAAGGTCTGCACGATTATAGAAAGTGCAGAAAAGCATCAACAGGAATTGTTTAGTATATCCGCATTGACCGAAGCACTCATGGACCGCAGTGAAAAGGAAGAAATCGCTATACAGGATGCTCAAGGAAGACCCATTCACGGCATGAATCTTGTTCACGGATATGTTACCAATGTTAATGAAGAAAGACTTGATATAAAGTCAGTTGATTCAAGCTACAGTAGACGGTGGGAAGTAGAAAGTGCATATACCCATTTTGACAATACCTTACGTCACCGAGTGCCAATCCGCAAGCGAATAATGCCATTCTACGCGAAACGACTTGTTACACAGAATGCACTTGTAGAACACATCAGGGAAAACCAACTACAGAAAGAAGCTATATCACATTTAGCGTACCCGAAAAAATCTAAAAAACGGTTGCGAGTACCGTTGCTTAAGTTGGTGACAAACGGTGAAATCCGTCTACCTCTTAAGGTCATGGTATTTACGAGTAACGGTACAAATGAAGAGTATCCCATCATAGAACAATTTGAATACATTCAGGAACACCACATGCTCTATGAACCTGTAGATACTTTACGCAATGATCGCCTCGCTAAAATGGACATTCTATGGATAGGAAACGGAGAGATATATCAATCTGGGTATCGTCTTAACATTGATGCCGAACATAGAATAAAAAACTTCGTTAGTCAAGGTGGCGTTGTTATCGTATCCGGACAGGATGTGAAAACAAACGTAAGACAGAGACGGGGTGGTGGCTGGATTCCAGAGCCATTGACAGGTATTGAATATGACGAAACCGATGAACTTCTGCCAACTACACAAGGCAGAAGGAGTAGGATTTTTCATAAACCGAATATGCTGAATACCACACCTGAAACAAAGGAGATTCCTTTAGTCAAACTCGACGATATGTGGGTCGATCCACTCGGTAAATGGAATTCACTTGCGAAATCTACAGCACAGGATGCCTCTGCATTGCTCACCCTTCCATTTCAACAAGGATTGTACATTGTTACAAGTTTGAAGAATGATAATCCGAGAGATGTAGAAATAAACAGGAAGTTGATGGAGAACTTGTTACACTATTCAGTCAAGTGGCTTGATAACCAGAAGTGGAAGCAACGCATCTTAATGCGTTAGCACTTTTAGTCAACATACTATTGTAGGTCGCGATTCGGAGATCGCTCCTACAGAATAGACGTGTCTTGTAGGGGGGAACTCCAATTCCCGACTTTTTTATACCATCAAAAGACACTTGCCTAAGCACTAGTCAGAATCTATAACAAGAATGCGGGAGACGTCATATAGGTGATGTCTCCCGCATTTATTTGTTCTACTTATTGTTTGTCTTACTTCCAGATGCTTTTGGTGGTGTTCTCAGACCGCTTCCGTTTTCTGCTGCCTTTAGTGCTTGACCAAAGTCATTAACAGCCTTCAGAAGGACTTCAAACTGCTCAGTAAGGGTAAGTTCTTCTCCATTTTCCCCATTTGTTGTAGTTTCACCCGTACTGGATCCATCAACTTCAATTCCTATTTCAATTGCTTTTTGCAATGCTTTGGAAAATGATGGATCAGACCCAATTCCATTATTTGCTGCGACAACGACATCAACAAGGAAAGGTCGTCTTGCGCTTTCATCTTCTTTCCCATCAGGATCTTCCGTAGCATCCGGTTTCTGATAGATTGATTCAACATAAAGGACACCATCATCAAGCGGTATAAATTGCAGACTTGATCGTATAACTAAGTTTCCAGTTGACCAATCTAAAAACTTTTTAGACAATTGACTGGTGATGAGATCTTCTGCATATTTTGGACCTTTAACCTCTGGTGTATTGTTAAGTGTATAAACTATACGTTCACCGTAATGTGGCGGATCGCACCGAGCGACAAACCACGCTTTCATATCAAATTCTTTTTTCTGAGGTGTAAATGGGATCAGATTGACAAATTCCATGTGAGATTCACCCGGCAGTCTTATCATAGCATAGTATGGCATCATCTCTTGAACATCATTCCATTTTATGCCTCCTTTCTCGGTTTTTTGACCTACACCATAGACCTCTTTTGGAATTTTCAGCTGTCTGCCTCTATTGAAGAACGTCTCAACATCCTTAATGTGATAATCCTTATAGATTTTGGCTTGTATACGTGTTAGATAATCTGGAAAGCGTAGGTGGGCACGTAGACCTTGAGGCATTTCGTCAATCCCTTTAAATAGGTTCGGAAAAACTTTTCTATACGTACTTATAATCGCTTCGTTGTCCTTAACAGCATAGAAATTCACAGCACCGGAGAATGCATTAACTGTGGCTACACCGGCATTCCGAATATAGTTGAATTTCTTATATTTAAACTCCGCGTCTTGCATGTTTACCGGCACTTTCGCTGTGTCATCGGTATAGAATTGTGCATTCGGGTACCATTTACTTGTTATATAAAAGTCAACTATCCACCACAGTTCCCTATCAGCAATAACGATATATGGATCCGGATCGTAATCAAGAAATGGTACAATATGTGAAAGTCTATCGGAAACCACGTTTTGCCCACTTCGAGTGCCTATTTTTCGCCAAAACATGATTCGACTTTCCGGTGTTAGGACACTGTTCTTATTGTATAGAATTTGGAAATCAAGAAATCTGATTGAAAAACAGAGTCGACGAAACCAACTACTCAACCGAACGCCACCTAACCCATCATAATGATATTTGTTGGCTTTAGCTAATGCTATTTTACCTTGCTGTTCGCTACTTTCTTGGTCTTCTTCTTCAGACTGTTGTTCGCTTTTATCTTCCTCATCTTCTTCAAGGAGCACATCGGGTACAACGGACTCAAAATTATACTCGCCTACTGTTGTATTGACAATTACATAGTCGTCTGTCAACTCACCATAATAGATTCTTGGATGTGTAACCTTCAACTCTGGAAATGTAGAAAATGTCTCATTTTTCGTTTTATCAGAATTCAGTTTAACTTCGGACCAGAAGACTGGGGACCCGTTACCTTCCACTACTCTTGCTACATTTGCTGGAGCAACATACATTCCATAACCGTGAGTATACTCCAGCTTCCTTCTTCGCCAATTTCCCCGAACTCCAAGTACTTCACGATTCGGTTCAATCTCTCGTGCTGCAATCAACACTTGTCTATATTGTCCTGAACGTTTTTCTGAATCGTTTACATCTTCGCTAGTAAGGTCGGTAGCAGAATTGACATAGTACCTATCAATATCAGTATACGGTGAAAAATTGTGGTGTTGGACATTATGTTCCGCTTGAAGCACCTCATAGAGAACACGACGATCCCAAAGTTGGACATTCTCCAATACTTCTCTGTTTTCCAAATTATCAACTAACTCCAAAGTTGCCCGTCCAGCAGTATATCTTCTGTCTCGGATTGTGTTTAAATCAAATGCTGTTCGCGTGGATTCAATGTGATTCGCTAAGTACGGTCCTTCTGGTGTAAGTTCATCGGTTTGGACGTTCACATAATGTGATATACGCGGATATACATGGATGAGTGAAAGATAACTCACACACCATATTACTAATGTCAGGTACCAGAGCATTCGTTTACGCCAGAATAGGTTGATGATGATTGCTGCACCCATCGCAATAAGAACAAGGCAATAAACAAGTGTTGAACCTACTAATTGAATATCCATATAGAATAAACCGTGGAATGTGTTTAATGTAGGCGTAGCAGATTTGGTGTATACCTTACCCCAGAGATTTACGTAACTTCCCCAGATTCCAGCAGCCAGTAACATCAACCACAAAACAGTCCCATGAATCACAATATTTCTCTTCACATACCCTTTAGAACGCGCATCACGCCGATAATAGTAGTTATAGAGGAATCCCACAAAGATGCAGGTTGTCCAAAGCAGGATATTAACCCACAAACTCACAGGTTGATGCAGAGGAAAAGAGAAAAGAAAGAAATTCCGATCTTTACCTAATAAGAAAGGTTCAATTTTTTCTACGGGACGTTCTAAATAACGTATAAATACATCGTTGAGGGACATCATCGGAACAGCAAGAATTAAGGCAACAAGTACTGTTCCGCAGAAGAATACGCGATGGAAGGCAACAGTCCGATCACGCGTCCAACGTGCAAACTCACGTGGTTCTGGACATAGACGTTTTGCTATCATACCGTTTATATTTAGGAAGGCAAATGCAATGAAAAAAAATCCAGCAAAAAGTCCCCACTTCACTTGCCGGATTTTCCAAAAAACATCTGCATAACCAACGTTTTCAAAACGCCAAATATGCTCTGTGTATAGGTAAGAAAACGGAATAATACTACTCAGTAACGCAGCCGCACCTATACCCCATAGCAAATATGCCTGAAATCTCAGGATCAACTTCCGATACCAGACACCTTTTCGGAATCGAAAGATACCCCAAATCAGTGTTAAAACGACAAGAAAAACGTTGAAGAGTAACCAACCAATCGCAATATCTGGTGTCATATCAGACATCTCCTCAATACAGTGTTCGGTGCAAACCTATATATTAAAGGATAACATGCTTTTTTCTCTACTGTCAAGGTGAACCACAGTTGCCCAATGAACTTATTCAGTTTCGCTTGAGATAAATAACTTTACATGATATACTTAAATATATACGTAATATAACTTTTAAAGCGTTGGTAGTAAAAGCAGAAACTGAAAACTATTTACAAAAAATGTCAAATTACACTGAATCAGAAGAAAGAAAACACAGAGAATACCTGTTTGCGCTTAATTCGGTTGAGGGAATTGGTCCAGTTGGAATTAAGAACCTATTAAAACATTTCGGAACTGTAGAACGTATCTTTGATGCAGAACTCTATGAAATAGCACAATTGCCGAGATTTAATCCAATCTTAGCAACACGCATCCTGACTGCACGTAAGCAGTTAGATCAGTATCAACAAAAACTTGACGAACTTACAGACCGAGGCATCAAGATACTCTTTAAGGAAGATAATGGGTATCCAACGCTCCTAAAATTGTTACCCGATGCACCTATATTGCTCTGTAAAATCGGTAAACTGTCTGACGTGACGGATAAGTGCATAGCAATTGTCGGCAGTTCAAAACCTACACCAGAAGCGATTGATGTGACACTCAATCTCTCAATACAATTGGTGAATGCAGGTTTTACGATAGTAAGTGGACTGGCAGATGGTATTGACGCAAACGCACATTACGGGACATTATCTGTAGGTGGAACAACTATTGGTGTCATCGCAACAGACCTGTCATATATCTATCCACCTCAGCATAAAGAACTTGCGGAACAGATTTGTGAAACAGGTTGCATTTTTTCGGAACACCCGTACCCAACAAAACCGACTCCAGTTTATTTGGTCATGCGAAACAGGATCATTACGGGTATCTCTATAGCAACCATTGTCGTTGAAACAGCTATAGATAGTGGGGCAATGCATACAGCACGATACGCTGAACGACAAGATAGACCGGTTTTTGCCTGTCAATGGAATTCGCAAAATGAGCATGGTGCAGGTACACGGCAACTCATCGCAAAAGGGGCAATACCTTTTCAACCTAATCAACTCAATATCGTAGAGGATTTATTAAAAGAGCCAGATAAACTAAAATCACATATTATAGGTACATCTACAGAACAAACACAATTATTTTAACTTTATGTGAGCCTAATCTCCAACATGTGAGAAAAAAAAGAAAATAAAAACATGTTTTTGCTTGAAAAAAGTTTGAATATATGTTATTTTTTATCCAACTTAAATATAAATTGAATTTTCACTTTACAAAAACGGATATATTTTGTATAATTATATGTGAAAATTATAATTTTTTACCTTTACAGATTTTGCATTATTTGCTAAACTTAAAGG
>VXOP01000406.1 GCA_009839975.1 Candidatus Poribacteria bacterium | reverse complement strand
CGCTAATTACGGGTTTCATGTCCGCATAAAATCAATTTTTTTCTCTCTTTTGCACCTATTGGTATAAAAATCTGTGTCACTAATTATAGAGGGACTCATTTAGAAAGTTGTTTCAAACGTTTTGTCCTTATGAAATCGGAACCCTTTTTAGAAATTACGATAATAACAGTCGTTCTAAGTTATGCACGTTATATATTTACACCAAACAAGGAGCAGAATCACATGAGCAATCAACACAAGGTTTATGTAAGTTTAGGGAATCGCACCATAGACGTCAATTTAATGATGTTCCCAGGCCGGTAGGTGCGATTTCCTAATCGCACCCGCCAAATGCCAAACGCGCATTTGGCGTTGATTCACCAACCTGGGGTATTATTGGTTTCGTATTCTCCTTAAGTTGACGCTTATGGTGCGATTTCCAATTATAGAATTTACTCTCATCTTTCATCAATATGTAGTCTTTTAACCTATGGTAAAACAGAAAACCGAAACCAACACCGTTTCCCATCACTTTTCACCGTAATCGCACCCAATTGATCCGTCCGTAGTTGCTTACAATCTCGTTCCTTATACCTTTCCACGACTTCACGATGCGGCAATTGAAACTGATTCCTCTGTCCAAGGGAATAGATAGCAAAACGTGGTCGAACTGCATCTATGAACTGCACACTGCTTGACGTGCGACTACCGTGATGCGGCACCTTCAGAATCTCCGACCGCAAATCCTGTTGCGATGTGATTAACAACTTTTCACCCTCAGCCTCTATATCACCAGTAAACAGAATGTCTACTTCGCCATAACTGAGCTTAATAACAAGTGAATCAGCGTTCTTGTTATCGTCCATCAGATCAGTAGACGCAGCGTCAATCGGATGTAGCAGGTTAAGTCTGGCAGTTCCAGTCAAATCTATTTCTCCTGCATAAGGAAATGAATAAGGGATACCGCGTTCTTTCGCAATGCTGCGAAGCCGCCGATGGATCTGCGAATCCAGCTGTACATCCGCGATCCCGATAACCCGTTTAACCCTATAGTTTTGGAGAATATATCCCAAACCACCACCGTGGTCAATGTCAGGGTGTGAAAGCACAACTAAATCCAATTCCCGAATGCCATTACTGTTAAGGAACGGTTCAATTATCCGTTTACCAACGTCGTATTCGGCCTGTTTTTGCCTTTTTGCATCATAATATGACCGCTGGATACCCCCATCAATCAGCATCGTCGTCCTATCGGGGAATCGGACAATAGCTGCATCCCCCTGTCCAACATCAAGCGTAACCACCTCTAAAAGACGACCCTGTTCATGGAAGCCACTGTCCCACACCCACATCGCAACGACCGATAGTCCGATAAGGCTTGCAGTTTTCCACTGTTGATAGACGAAACGCCAGTGTGTGATACCTAAAATCAAGGCTATGTAGACAGCAATGAGTCCTAATGTCGGTGGTGCTATCGTCATGATACCCCACTCCTGTCCAAACAGGCCGATGAGTTTCAGGAAGATGAACATAATCGCGTGATTTATGACCGCCAAGATTTTGGCAAGCGGCAGAAAGATAAAACCGACTATGACAGAGGCCATACCTACACCAACGATGAGCGAGACAAGTCCAACAGCAAAAGGACCTACGATAATACCAAGCGGATATCCGCGATAAAAGTGATAAGCGATAAGGGGTGTCGTGCCAATTTGCGCTGCGAATGTCGCGAGATAGGATAAAACTAACCATTTCAAAGCCGATTTCCTGTATCTCGTCAACCTGTTTGATTTATCATCTTCTGGGGTTTCCCACAACTTCCGTATCGGATTTTCCATTTTTGGAACAAAATAGACAATGGCGATGACAGCAGTAAACGATAATTGAAAACCGACATCCCATACCTGTGTTGGATTTATCAGGAGTAATGCCAACGCTGCAACTGCAAGTAGATTGTAGATGTCAGCATCACGGTCAATGATTCTGGCGAACAGATATAGACTCGCCATCAGCGCAGCACGAAAGACAGAAGGACGAAAACCGACCAAACATGCATAGATGATAATCGCTGCAATCGTTAGCAACGAAACGATCTTTGGTGGAATACGAAATGTCAGCATCGGAACGCGAAACTTTGAAAAAGCAACGAAGCAAAACATCGCAACGAGTCCCACATGCAAACCTGACACCGCTAACACATGGAAAGTGCCGCTATTGCGAAACATGTCCAAAGTCTCTGTCGGCACATCTCCCCGTTTACCGAGAAGTATTCCCTTTAACAATTGTGCATGCAATCCATCTGTAGAAGGTTCTTTAAAACTGACATAAGCATCATCAATAGTCCGTTCGGTTCGAAGACGTAACGCTTCTATCCAACGTAAAGGCGGAAAACCTGACTGTTCTCCTAAGCGAAGCAGCCCTTGATGAGAAATAATACCAGAAACATTTTGCCGTGAAAGATACGCACGATAATCAAAACCACCAGGATTTCGTTTCGTATCAGGTTGATGTAACACACCCGTTAACGTAATCCTTCTACCATATCGTAGCGGAATGGGTTCGTCAAACCTAATCAATACCTTTGTTGACACCGTTTGGGATGGGTCAGCTAAAAGTTGTACCTGTCCGACAACGTAGCACGCCTCCCATACCTCTCCACGTTCAGGTTGATAGGTTGTCTTACCAGTGAAACTAACGGGTTGGTCATAAAAATGATGCGGGATTAAGGGAACGGTGGCGAGCTCTAATCTCAGCATACCACATGTAAAAATAGCGATATGAAGCAGGATGTAACACAGGTACCTTTTCCTGTTTCGTGCTACCACACTCCCTATGAGACAGATCAATATGGATAACCATAACCAAAACACTGGGATAGACGTGTAGTTTCCCGTGATGATACCGATCAGGAAAGGTATGAGGAAATAGAACGCAGGACGTAGTTTGAATTTCATTATACGATGGCATTATACGATGATCTATGCAGAACTATACACAAGCAACAACTTTACCCGATTGTGCGGATTCATAAGCTGCAGCTAATACGGTGTTTGCCCTTAATCCATCGTCTCCACTCGCAAGTGGTGCTAAACCTGTTGCTACGCATGTTCCAAAATGCTCAAACTGGTGTTGGTATAGGTCTTCAAATTGAGATGCGATAACCCGCTTTTCACCATCAATGTTTGTCTGTATTTTCCAACCGTCATCGTTTAGTACAACCGCGGTGCCTTCTGTACCATAGAGTTCAAGAACAATATCACACTGTGCAACAGAGAAACTCAGGTCAGTGAACCCTTGCGCGCCATTCTGAAACCGCATCAGGATACCCCCAGTCTCCTCAACTTGATAGTTATGGATCGCAGTATCACAAAATGCCGAAACTTCTGTCACCTCACCGATAAGGTATCGTAGCATATCAACACTATGCGGACCTAAATCCATCAAACACCCACCACCCCCTTTGTCAGGTTGTGCACGCCATTCATCTGCTGTTAATAGATACTTTTTGAGGAAAGGCATCCTTCCGTGGACTATCTGACCAAAACGATTGTCGTCAACCCACGTCTTAATCTGCTGAAAACATGAGTGGAACCTAAAAAGAAAACAGACCTGTAGATGCACACTGTTAGCGTTACATGCGTCTATCATCTTTGCACATTCTTGCGGTGTAAGTGCCATAGGTTTATCACAAAGGACATGGAGTCCACGTTCTGCGGAAGCGATGACCTGTTCACAGTGAAGGTTCACAGGTGTTGAGATATAGATTGCATCAAGTTCGGTGTCGTTAAGCAGGTCGTCTACGTTGCTGTAAGATTTTGTTGCGTTATGTTCCGTAGCGAGATTTTTGGCGCGTGCTGCATCTCTTGAAAAAAGCGCATGTAATTCTGCACCGTCCGCCTTATGAATAGCAGGCATTGCACGTCGCTGAGCAACACTTCCTGCACCAAGAACACCCCATTTTAATGTCATTATGTTTCTCCGTGGTGAGTAGGTTATGTAATTGTTGTCCCTGTAGCACATTCATCCTTGATTGTGCTATTCTTTCTCGTTTCATGTGTCTGTAGCACATTCTGTTAGATTGTGCGGGAAATCTATTCTGTCAGATTGTCAACACGATATTCTTATTCAACTGAAGCACTTAAACATGGCGAAGGTATTTACCCTACCAAAACAGAAGATGAATACCGGTTGCAAATAAGACAATAAGAACAATTCTTGAAAAGTTGCGTTCCGAAAATTTGCTGTTGAGATATACACCGACTTGAACGCCGAGTCCTATAAACGGCAGTAATGCTAATGTTTCAATAATTATTTCAGTTGTAAAGAGACCCAACTGTATATAGACCGGTATCTTCGTTAGGTTGATAAAAAAGTATAGTATCGTTGTTGTCGCAACAAATGTCCGGTTACCTAATCTTTGCGGTAACAGATACATAACGATGACCGGTCCCGCCATGTGCGCGAGCGTTGAGAAAATACCTGCTACTGCACCTAATACCAACCCGTGCCATGTTTTGAAACGAATTGGATTGTCTCTTATCTCTGTATCTGGATTTTGCCGTCGTATCCGTTTAGACCTTATGAATTCTAATACCGCAAATAAACAAGCGATTCCGCCGATGACCTTTTTCAAATGGTCATCTGAAATGTCCTTTAAGATGAAACTTGCGAGGACGATGCCGATAACAGCACCCGGTATCAGTTGCCACACATTCTTGCGATGCCACTGCTTCCAGTAGTGGCCGAATGAGATGACATCTGTAGAAAAGAGCAATGGAAGCATCAAAGCAACAACGTTACGTGCAGGTCGAAACTGGGCAAACAGCGGCACCACTATCATACCGATCCCGCCTCCGAATCCTGCCTTACTGACACCCGTAAGCCATGTGCCAAAACAGAGTATGAGTATTTCGTAGATATGTATTCTCCGATGTTTTTGCGATTTATGTTAGCGTATTCTGGCTATATTGTCAAGATGTAATGATCCGTAATTCTCATTTACCATCCATTTAAATAATTGACATCCACGCTAAGATATGGTATACTACAAATGTAATAATAGTGAATTTGAAAATAATTACACACTTCATATCTCGGTAGGTGCGATATCCTTATCGCACCGTTGTTGACTGTGTAAATAATTCCATATTCTACCATATATTTAACATAGGAGGATTATAAACATGGTTCAAGTAGAAGTTACGGTAGATGCAGGTGAATCTTTCGATAGAGCACTTGCTCGTTTTAAGAAGATGTGCGGTAAAGCGGGAGTCGTCACCGAAATAAAAAAACGCAGTTTTTATGAAAAACCAAGCGAAAAACGCAGACGAATTGAGCTAAAACGACAACGGAAGGTAAAACCGCGCACAACCGAATATCGTCCCCGCTACGATCATAGCCGATAGATTGTAAGGAGGAGGTCTATGCCTGTTCAGGATATCGTAGAGGTAGATCAAAACTATAAAGGACTTTTGATTCAATACTGTCAGGAACGCGGATTAGGGCAACCTCGATTCACTGAAACACAATACGGAACACCAGACGCACCAAAATGGAAAGTTACTGTTTATTATGGCGATAGAGTTCACGAGACAAACGAAGCCATCCCAGGCGCAAAAAAAGGAGCTCAGCAGATCGCCGCAAAACAAGTGTTAGACGCAATTGATGAAAACCGTGAACAACTATTAACAGGTGAAAATAACAATCATGATATAGTTCTTTCTGATCCTATTGAACTGTCTATGCCCGAAGAGACGCTTGAGGTGCCATTACCACTGATTACAAGCGCATTGACGATTGCAAATGACAGACTCGGATATTCACAACCTTCGCGATACCGAGGCATCTCGGACGCAGAATATTCACGGAAACTGACTCAGTTGACGATGCGTATTGTTAGAGACTTAGCACAAGCGGCAGATAAGGCGAACATAAAGTTGCCTCAGAACTAAACAAATCTCTAAATGACGGGGTCAGTTTTCTGACCCCGTTTCTGTTTTAACATTTATAGTAACCTTTTGAATTAACGAAACAGCTTGGATCGTAGGAGGGTACTCCGATTCCCGACTATCACTCAGCTAAGTCGCGATTCGGAGATCGCTCCTACATGGACTTTGCATCATTATTTTCAATGTTCACTATATATGAGATAGACAGCACTATGGGTATGTTTAATCTATGGTTGATCGTATTAAACGTCGGTTACGCCAACACCGTTTTTTAGCACCATTGATGGGATGTCCTTATCCCGCGCCACGTTGGAATCATGCTGTAAAAAGAGTAATTCGCAATTTGGGAACTGAGGCGCGAATCCTGGATCTCGGCTCAGGAATGCACCGTCGCGCACCAAATGTCGTTAATCTTGAAATTGAGCACACACCTATGGTAGATGTTGTCGGTGATGGACACAATTTACCGTTTGCAGACGCTGTTTTTGATGCAGTAATTTCTGAGGCAGTGTTGGAACATGTGAAAAATCCGAAACGGGTCGTGGCGGAGATGTACCGGGTCATAAAACCTGGCGGATATGTATGTGCAGCCGTGCCTTTCTTACAAGGTTATCACGCATCTCCTCACGATTATCAACGTTGGACGACTACAGGTTTTTCGGTCCTATTCTCTGAATTCAAGAAGACAGAAGGCGGGGCATGCGCGGGCCCCACAGCAGCCTTGCATTGGATATTACGTGAGTATGTCGGACTCGTGTGTTCGTTTGGTAGTCTGTTGATCGCCAAGGCGATTTCACTCTTAGTAGGATGGTTGACGTTCCCGCTAGTCTGGTTGGATTTTCTATTAATGTTGCATCCGCATGCACACGTCTTAGCGTCTGCAGTCTATTTTGTTGGACAGAAAGCGGAACATGATTGATATTTACCATCATTCTTTCGGCTGATACTTTGTCGCATCAACAAAATATAGAAAACCGATACACATTTCATCTGTCGTTTTATCTCCCCAACCAACAGGAACCGGTGGATTATGTGGATTGGCTGGGTTGTCGGCAGAGTTGTCATAATGTGCAAGAAGTGAGATACGTGTCCCCATAGGTAAAAATATCGGTTGACTATAATAATAAATGTCTTGCCAATTGAAATCCCAATCCTGAATCCATATAAGGTCAATCGGTTTCCCCGTAGGCGGATAAGCGATGATACGCATATCGCGTCCCAGTAAATGCATATGTGGCATTGTCGCTAACAAATAACTGTCCTTTTTGACCTGTTTAGTCGCATTGACAGCATATTCTTTCTCACCAGCAGGGATGACGAATTTAGTGTTGATTGCAGAGCCAATGTGTAACTTCGTGGTCTTTTCTGTTTTAGAGAAATATAATCCGACTCTGGATTGGTCTCGCTCCGTATGTCCTGTGCGATAGTAGTGCACCTGTAAGACAATGTCAGCACCTTTAGGCAGTTGATAGCCGACACCTTCTGGTAAAACATGAGGTTGTAATCCGGGTGCCCATCCTCCCAGTGTTCCTACGGGATCAAAACCTGGACCAGTGCCTTGCGTAAGGTAGCCCGGTTTTGGGTCCTGTGCATCCAATTTTCGTGCTTCCCCTTCAGTGTCAAGATAGAGAATGACATGATGGACAGTTTTCCGGTTACCCGGTTGCACATCTACTGCTTGAACGTATATGTCCGTATCAAAGTTTGTTGGGATGATAAAGTGTCTGTATTCGTCTTCTCCTTCCGGTTCAATCTCGTATTCTACCGGCATTTCAACGATATGGTCAGGTTCTCCGAGAGCCCATCCTTGATGGAACTTAGGATTAGGTGGCGTTTTGGATAAGTCTCCTGCGGGTGCCCCGGCAGCTGCCCAATCCGCTATCATCTGTATCTGTTTATCTGTCAATCTCCGTTCATTCTCAAATGCACCGTATCCGTGTGCCGGTTTCCAAGGCGGCATAAGACGTGCTTTCGTGTATTCTGTGATTTCAGTTGCCCAAGCTTTTGCATCACTATAGTCCGTAAGTGAGAAAGGCGCAACTTCACCTTGACGATGACAAGATTGACACTGTTTCTGTAAAATAGGCGCGATGTGTTCACTGTAGGTGATCTCTTCTGCTTGAATGTGGGGTACAATGAATGTGAACGTGATGAGTACAAATAATAACTGCTTCATATCTCTGGGGTTGTCCTCCTAATGTTTTGTGTATGCCAATAATACTATATTACAGAAAAAGAATTCTATTGACCATATCGGCAGCACCAGCGGTGCGAAAGGTGTATAGCAATGTAAATGCAATCAGTAACCAAGCACCAGCGGTGCGAAAGGTATATAAAAAACTTACAAAATAAAACACGAAAATTGTCCAAACTATAGTAATATTGTATTTTATTCTTGTGATGATGTCAAGTTTATTTTATTATCAGTTTTAACTTGCCAAAAAACAGCAATCCTGCTAAATTCTACTTACAGTATGAAGTTAAAGGAGAACGGTATGTCGGATAAAGATAAAAAACAGGACACGAACATCTCGCGGCGGAGCTTCATAAAAGGCGTAGGAACCGGTACAGTTGCAGCAACCGTTGCACCAGCAATATTAGTCAGCGACGAGAAAACCGCAGAAGCACAGACCGATCAAGCAATCTCCAAAGCAGAAATTCAACTCAACATTAACGACACCCTCTATGAAATTGAAGTTGAAGCACGCACAACACTCTTAACAGTATTGCGCGACGGTACAGATACAGGTGGAAATAACGTCGATTTGACAGGCGCAAAACTTATCTGTGATAGAGGCGAATGCGGAGGCTGCACCGTCTTAGTAGATGGAAAAGCAGTCTACGCATGTATGATGCTCGCAATGGATGCACAGGGTAAGCAAATTACCACCGTGGAAGGTATTGCCAACGGAGACAACCTCCATCCTATACAAGAAGCATTCATCAAACACGATGCAATGATGTGTGGATTCTGCACACCAGGATTCATCGTATCTTCAGTCGCACTCTTGAACGAAAACAGAAAGCCAACCCTCACAGAGATAAAGGAAGGCTTATCGGGCAACACCTGTCGTTGCGGAACTTACCCGTTCATCTTTGACGCAGTCGAAACTGCTTCAGAGAAAATGTAATCACTACAAACGCGGTATATATGGTGAATTATGAAAATAATTATACACTTTCCTCACCCGGTAGGTGCGATTTCCTAATCGCACCGTTATAAATGTATAAATAATTTCATATTCTATTATAAAAGAAAGGAGAAAAAATATGGCATCATGGGGAGAAGCGAGCCAGTCTCGACTTATTGGTAAGCGGATTACCCGTTTGTCCGGTAAGGAAAAAGTTACAGGAAAAGCAAAGTATACTTACGATATTAACCGACCAGGAATGTTATACGGACGTATCCTTCGCTCTGAAGTTCCACACGCAACCGTCACAGAAATAGATTTGACAGATGCACAAGAAATGCCCGGTGTCCGAGCTGTTATGCCGCTCATAGAAGCCGGCAGAAAAATTCGTTATCAAGGACAGGAAATCGCTGCAGTCGCAGCAGAAACGGATGACATCGCAAAGGACGCACTACGAGCAATCTATGTCGAATTGGAAGAACTGCCGTTTGTCGCAACTGAAGCTGATGCAATGGCTGAAGGTGCACCACAAGTCCATGATGATTGGAATGGAAACCAGAGTAATCCCAGTAGAGGCGGACAAGGAGACGTAGAAGCAGGATTCGCTGAAGCAGCTGTCACTGTTGAAGCCACATATCACACACCTGTTCAAACGCATGTCTGTTTGGAAACACACGGACACGTCGTAGAATGGACGGATGAACAGAACCTCACTGTTTGGGCATCTACACAGGCAGTTTTCGGTGTCAGAAATGATCTTGCACGTCGTCTTGAATTACCCGCGAATCAAGTGCATGTGATTACGGAACACATGGGAGGCGGTTTTGGTAGTAAATTTAGCCCTGGTGTTGAAGGACTCACAGCTGCACGATTATCACGCATGACAGAAAGACCCGTAAAACTGATGTTGACCCGAAAGGCTGAACACCTCGTAGCAGGGAACAGACCCTCAATGACACAGCATGTAAAAGCAGGCGCAACCCGTGATGGACGGCTTATCGCTTACGATATGCGTGGCCACGGCACTGGGGGTACAGGCGGAGGGGCAGGTTTCACAGGTCCCTACGTCTACCATGTCCCGAATATCCGAACAGAACGCACAAACGTCGCTGTCAATGCTGGCAGCCAACGTGCAATGCGTGCCCCTGGACACCCACAAGGCGCATTCGCAATGGATTCATTGATGGATGAACTCGCAGAAAAACTCGGTATGAATCCACTTGAATTCCGACGGCTAAACGATGAGAGTGAGGTGCGACAAGCACAATACACACTCGGCGCACAAGAAATTGGATGGCACAGACGCAATAGTGTCGCTGGTTCTGGAACGGGTATTAAAAAACGCGGTATGGGTGTCGGTAGCGGTCAATGGGGAGGCGGCGGCGGTGCCAATACGCAAGCACGTGTGAATATCAACGCAGACGGCACCGTGGAAGCCATCACCGGCACACAAGACCTCGGGACAGGGATCAGAACTGCCATCGCTATCATCGTCGCAGAAGAATTTGGACTCACAACCGAAGACATTATCGTCAAAATCGGTGATAGTGCGCCCGGATTACCTGCCGGTGGGAGTGGCGGAAGTCAAACGACCCCATCAGTCGCACCCGTCATAAAAACTGCAGCCGCTAATGCAAAGCAGAAACTATTTGAACACGTTGCACCGCTACTACAAGCACCCGTAGATGACCTACGTATTGGAACAGGAACTATCTATGTCGCTTCTGACCGAACTAAAACGGTAACTTGGCAACAGGCAACAGGTCTACTCGGACAGGAAACCATCAGTGAAGGCGGAGAGTGGGACCGAGAACTTCGGCAAGGTGGTGTCGCAGGTACACAGTTCGCAGAGGTTGAGGTTGATACACAAACAGGACATGTCAAAATACTTAAAATCGTCGCTGTTCAAGATTGTGGATTAGCAATCAACCGACTAACCACTGAAAGTCAGATTAACGGTGGTGTGATTATGGGGATAGGACAAACGTTACTGGAAGAACGTATCATGGACCCAATGACAGGACGCATGCTTAACGCAAACCTTGAGGACTACAAAGTTCCCGGCACACATGAGATACCTGAAATCAAGCCTATCGTTTTTGATACACACCGAAAAGTCTCAGGTGTTGGTGAACCGCCATGTATCCCTACACTCGGCGCAATAGCGAATGCAGTCTATAACGCAATCGGTGTCCGAATTAGAGAACTCCCAATAACACCAGATAAAGTCCTCAACGCACTTGCTGAGAAGGCATAAAGGAGGTAAACAATGGATAAATTTAGTTATGTCAACGCGACAAGTTTGAAACAGGTTACCTCACTACTCAGCGACAGTAGATGGGGAGAGGTAATGGTAATAGCAGGTGGGACTGACCTACTCGCTGAACTTAAGGAATACATAGAAACACCCAAAACGCTTGTTAATCTCAAGACGTTACCGGATATGGATAGCATCAAAGCGGATGCAAATGGATTAACACTTGGCGCATTAACCACTGTCTCTGATATTGCAATGCATCCGACAATTCAGCAACATTACAGTGTGCTTTCACAAGCGGCAGCATCCGTCGCGACACCACAGATTAGGAATGTCGGCACACTTGGGGGAAACCTCTGTCAACGTCCGAGATGTTGGTACTACAGAGATGAAACCGTCAATTGTTTCAAGAAAGGTGGCGATATGTGTTACGCCGTTGACGGCTTAAACAAATACCACGCAATCTTCGGGGACGGTCCCGTCTACATCGTGCATCCTTCTGATATAGCACCCGCATTGATAGCACTCAACGCATCGCTCAAGATAGTTGGTCCAGAAGGTGATAAAACGGTCAAGGTTGAGGAATTTTTCACGCTACCAGCAGCGAACCTGATACGGGAGAACATATTGCAACCGAACGAGATCGTTGTAGAAGTGCAAGTACCAGCACCTAACCCGAATACGAAGAGTTTCTATCTGAAAGCGAGAGAGAAAGGTGCTCCCGATTTTGCATTATCAAGCGTCGCAGCAGTTTTTGAGATGACCGGAAAAACGTGTCAACATGCAAACGTCGTTCTTGGCGGTGTCGCACCAGCACCGTGGCGATCCCCAGAAGCTGAAACAGTATTGACAGGTAAGACCATTAACGAATCGCTTAGTATGAACGCTGGTGAAGAAGCCGTTAAGAATGCACAACCCTTGACTGACAACGCGTATAAGGTCACCTTAACCCAAAATCTCATCAGTCGTGCAGCAATGATGGCAATAAGCTAAAGGAGAATGAATATGTTAGACGGAAAAACACTTCCAATCTTTAAGCGTCCGATATGTCAGAACCTACGGACAAAAGCACTTTACATTCCCGGCGGAAACTTACAGAACCTCGTAAAAGAGAATCCGGGAACCCACTATTGGTGTAATTGCACTATGCAGGTCGTTGGTCCCGATGACGACTTCGTGTCTCCTAATGCTTGTAAGCAATCGCGTTCCTGTTTCGACCCTATCGGTGGAAAACCTGTAGTGTAGACAATCTAAAATCATTATCGGTTATCATACCAGATTAACTTGATTCATAGCGGTAGGTGCGATTTCCTATCAATTTAGGGATATTCCCAGGCCGGTAGGTGCGATATCCTTATCGCACCTATCTCCAATAAAACCATGATAAATCCTGTTAATTTGGTATCAGACTTCTTGCTGGTAACCGATAACCATTTCTAAAATACTTTGAGTATGTTAATCAAACCTTTGATACAGTGGGTGCATGTCGGTTCCGTCGTCTTAATGATCGGCGGATTTTTCTTTTTTCGGGTTGTACTTATCCCAATCGCAAATCGTAACCCCGATCCAAAAAAGATAATCTCAGCTGCACTTAGACGTTTTAGTGCAATCGTTTGGATTGCACTACTGACAACACTCATATCGGGTCTCTATAACGTTATAACCTTCTTTAGGACCGCACGAAGCATCGCTGCAGCGACACCAGATGTAGACTACTCAATCTACATACTTGTTTTGGGTATCAAATTCTTTATTGTATTTGTCATTTACACGTTAGCAGTCGTCTTGACATTCCCATATCCCGTTTTTGCAGAAGCACAGAAAAAACCCTCACCGTGGTTGAACATACTCATACTCTTAGCATTGATTACAATATTTCTATCAGCGTTTCTCCGTAGGTTGTATTAAGGGATAATGCTGTGGTGTCCAAAGTCTACAGAAATTATGATTCTGAACATCTATTAAAAAAAACTATCTTTTTCTTCTTTAAATTTCTCTATGTATGCAATAGGTCAATAATGTATGCAAAAGTTAATATTCAAAACAAAGGAGAAAAAGGTGGTAAAACAATTGCACAACAACAGATGGGGTTTCGTAGCGATCAGTTTCGTTCTAATTTTAGGACTGGGATGCCTATTGTGGATTCACTATGATCTTAAAAACTTCAAACGTCAATATGGTCACCCAAACGAGAAAACAAGTCTACATGAGAATATCACAGAAACTGATGCTATAGATAATTCAACCGAAGATCAAAAAGGTTCACTTATCTCAGAATCTTCTATAGGTAATACTAAATCTACCGTTAATACGAATACTGATGATAAACATAAGGTAGACAGTAATGAATTAGGGCACCCAAATTCTCAAGAGAATACAACAGATGAGGCAAATAGAATGGAAACAGAAAAGGATGAACACCTCACACCTGAAGAAATAAGGCAACGTGAACTTAAAAAACGCTTTGAGGAAATTCAATCACAAATGGCAGAATTAACCGCTAAAGCTGGTGGTAGAGTTAACGCCTATAGCGATCCTGAGCTTCAACGTGAGATGCGGCAGTTAACAACGGAATTATTCCAGATTTTCCAAGAGGGTGCAAAAGATGAAGACCGTCCAGTCCTTAATTTCTTCAGCAACTTATTCACAATGGGGAACCGATTAGTAGACTCAAATGGCGAACTCGTCTTATCAGAATACGTCAAAATAGCTGATCAAATGGAAGCTGCAGGGATGACTGAAATCGCAACGGATACACGCGCGTGGGCACAGGTTCTAATTGATAAAGGATATCAGACAGTCAAACCCCATCAAATACAGGAACTGATAGAAGATTAAATGAACATTTAGGGAATTCAATCCATAAAAATGATCGTAGGGGCGGGGTTACCCCGCCCCATATTACCGACCATACTCCAAGCACCAGCGGTGCGACAGGTGTATAGAACATGGGCATTTACTTGGGTTATATATAGAAAGATTTCATCATGTCAAATAACAACTCAACCCTAAATTCCGGCATCCGAGACAACCTACTACGTGGCACGGTTCACGATTTTCTAAAGCGCGAAATCCAATCAGGTTCCGCCCTCTCTATCGTCTCCGCCTACTTCACTATCTACGCCTACGAAAAGATGCAACACCATCTAAACGAAATAGAGGAACTCCGCTTTCTATTCGGTGACCCCGATTTCGTCAAATGGATGGACCCAAACAATAAAGATAGGAAAGCGTTTGAAATTACCGACGAAGGCTTGGCACTCAATCAGCAACTCCGACAGAAACCCATCGCGAAAGCCTGCGCCGATTGGATAAAAAATAAGAAAATACAAATCCGAACAACACGTGATACAAATCTCATACACGGGAAGATGTATCATATCAATAACAACGGTGTGGATAAGGCAATTCTCGGCAGCTCAAACTTTACCGTGCGTGGACTCGGATTAAGCCCAAGCAGCAACATTGAACTCAACTTAGAGGTAGATAGTGACCGAGACCGAAAAGACCTAAAAAAATGGTTTGACGAAATCTGGGATAACGATGAACTCGTTGAAGATGTCAAAAACAAAGTACTGGCAAAACTTAGGCAAATCGGACAAGATCATCCACCGGAACTCGTCTATTACAAAACCTTATACGAACTTTTCAGCGAAGAACTTGAGAAACGCGTAACGCATGATAAAATCCTTGAAGATACACATCTATACGACATGAAAATCTGGAAAAAGTTATACGATTTTCAAAAAGAGGGTGCGAAAAGTGTCATAGCACGTTTGTTAAACCACAACGGATGTATACTCGCTGATAGCGTCGGTTTGGGAAAAACATTCACAGCACTCGCGGTCATCAAATTCTTTGAATTGCGTAACGAACGCGTCCTTGTTCTCTGTCCGAAAAAACTACGAGAAAACTGGGCACTTTATCCAGCCTATAACGCACAAACATCTAATGAATTCCTTGAAGACAAATTCACCTATACACTCTTATCCCATACCGACCTGTCACGGCATGCAGGTGAATCTGGCGGAATTGACTTAGCGGATTTCAACTGGCAGAATTTTGACCTGATTGTCATTGATGAATCCCACAATTTTCGTAATGATACCAAACCTATACGTGATACCAATGGAAATTTCATTAGACACAGTCGCTATTCGCGCCTCATAGAAGAGGTCATTAAAGCAGGGACAAACACAAAGGTACTGATGCTTTCGGCAACACCCGTAAAC
>VXOP01000114.1 GCA_009839975.1 Candidatus Poribacteria bacterium | reverse complement strand
GTATAGATCCTTACGAATATCTAAATTTACCGTAGTCAATACAAAGGAGTTGATTTATGAATATTACAATAATAAGACTTAAGATGATATTGGTAATCTTGATTTCAATTGTAACCACTACGTTTACGATATCAAATCTTAAATCAGAATACTGGAACGATACTTTTCCGACTCCAGACGGCACATGTGGAACAGCTTATGATAATGATATGAATGATTATAATTCAACAACTGATTATGCTTCTGTGCATAAGGAGAAGGTTTTCGGTGGTACTAAGGTAGAAACATTTGGACAGGTTTCATCACGATATTATAGGCACGAAAATGTTGATTCAACAGTATCCGCAGGAATTTGGAGTATTGATGCTTGGTATCATAATGATGAGGATAGAAACGGTAAAGATATTGCATTTGTCGGTGATACATATGGTACCATTTCTGGCAGTAGAACATTCTGGCTTAAGAAACCAAGGGATGTTAAGGGAAAATCTGATGCATTTATAGTAAATCATCCAGATGAATCGTCAGAAGCATCTGCTTGTGTTGCAGCTGCATGGGTTGAATGGCCATCTGAAGAACAACCACCATCAGAAAATGAGGATGACAGTGAAAACCTTGGTATAACCCCTGCAGATCCAGATCAAGATCCACCAATTCCTGGTGATAGATTTGAGTTCATAGTTGTCTGTGATTCACCTTTTTACTGGATAGATGTGTGGGTTAAGACTCCATGGGACACAAATGAAAAGGGAACAAAATTGGGTAGTGGTGTGTTTGGAGATGGAAACGCAACTGAAGAACAATTCAGTTACACATTCCCAAGCGGTCTCATGAATACCGGTCTTTTTCAGATAACGGCAACTATTTATCGATATTCAGATATGTCCGATTATACCGAGACATATTCTGTTTTTGTGTCTGTCCCCTAAAAGACTAACAGCAACCTGAAAGATTAAAGAAATTCACAATAATAAACGAGAATCGATACATAAGTCCTCAAATTTTCAGTGAAATACAATGTTTCTGATTCTTTAATGTGTGTTGAAATAGATCAAAAACTTAACCAGAAACTGCAAAAGAGAAGGAGAATGCATGCATTGCACTCTCCTTCAATTAAAACATTATCATGCATTCAGTATGTTATACTAACTAATTGTCCTAAAACGCTTATGATCTATAAGCACGTTACACCGAAGGTCTATTCACCTTTCTTGATAGTCAGACGGTAGTGTTCTCCGATCTTCTTCGTATCAAGAATTTCATGTCCATCGTTTGTCAGACTCTTTGGCACGTTCTCAATCGGTTCTCCGTCATCAATGGTGATTTCTAAGAGTTGACCGATTTCCATCGTTTCCAGTCTAACCTTCGCTTGGACATAGTTGAACGGACATGCAACACCCTTCAGATCAAGACTATCGGTGATTTCCTCAACAGGTTTTGCTTTTTTGACAACTCTCGGTTTTGGAGCGGGACGTGATCTGCGTGTCCTGCGTTTACTCGCTTCCTCTTCTTCCTGTTTGATCCGCATCCGATTATACACGTTATGGGATTCTTCTACGAAAAGTGTAGCTTCCTCAACCCGATGGTGTGTCTTTTCCTGATCGAAAGTCGAAGTGTCTTCTTCCGTAGCCTTAAACAGATGTGCTCCGAACCCTGCAAAGAAGTTACCCGCATCAAAGAAGTGTTTGCGAAATTCACTGACTGTCGTCGCATCGTCAATATATTGCAGACCTACTGTCGTCAAGAGTCCATCAGCAGCTCTAATCATCGCATCAAATGCCTTTTGTGCCGAATCAGTGTAAGTACCACCCTCCAAACTTAATCCAGCTTGATAGATAAGACGGTCCGCTTCTTCCAACTTCATTGAAACAAGCGTTACCAATTTACCAGCACATTCACCAACCCCTGTCTTAAGTTGGAAATCCTTCGTATCACCGGTGTCAACATAAAATTCAGGTGCTTCCTCGTAAGGTGGAATTTTATCGTATTTCGACAGGATTGTCTTGATTTCCGCTTTACCGAGTCGGTTGACATAGTCCGTAAAGGTTTCCTCTTCAACGCGTTCTGCTGTATACATCCCCGTTAACTCTTCAATAAACTCAGGGATATACTTTGCGTGGATTTTACCAGTCGCGAGACCATAAGAACTAGCGTTTTCAATCATGTGTCCACCCAGGAACACAAGGTAGAGTGGCGCGATATGTTTACCCATACGTTTTGATGAACCGAAGAACCCAATATTCGCAATATGGTGCTGTCCACATGAGTTCGGACAACCGCTAATCTTTATGCGAAAGTCTTTGATGTCCTCTTGAAGTCCGTGTTCAATGAAATGACCACGTAGGTGCGCTGCTAAACCACGGGATGAAGATACACCAAGTTTGCATGAATCAGTACCAGGGCAAGCAGTAATATCTACCAGTGATTCGGCACCCGGATCACCTAAACCGATAGCTTTCAGTTCACGATAGAGTGCAGGCAAATCCGTCATTGTTACCCAGCGCAGCACGACGTTCTGTTCAACAGTAGCACGAATCGTATCCTTCACATACTTACGCGATATTTCAGCTAACGCACGGGTCTGATCAGCAGTTAAATCGCCAAGTGGAAGCGTAATCGTGACAAACGCATAACCGGGTTGACGTTGTAAGCGAATATTCGATTTATACCACTCATCAAACCCATCTGGTTTTACGGAACCGTTCAGTTGGGTCGGAGCTTTGAGTGGACTTTCATCATAAGCATTGAGATTATCAAGATAGTCCGTCCACGTAGGATCGTGTCGCAGTGTTTCTCGATCTTCGTAGACAAGTCGTCGAAATTCTTCAATACCATATTTCGCTACCACAAACTTCAATCGTGCTTTATTACGATTTTTTCGTTCACCTAAACGTGTAAAGACTCGGCAAATAGACTGTGAAATCGGTAGAAGTTCTTCTGCAGGAACAAAATCGTCAAGGACTTTTGCTTGATGTGGCACAGCACCAAGTCCGCCACCTACATATAGTTTGAATCCTTTTTTGACTTCACCATCAATTTCTTTAACGGCAGCAACAGCACCGATGTCGTGCATATTTGCTAAACCGCATGCATGTTCTTCACAACCAGAAAATGCGATTTTGAACTTACGACCAAAATCCTGTGCATCTGGGTGTCCTAATAGGAATGCTGAGAGTGCCTTTGAGTATGGGGTAACGTCAAATGTTTCATCTTGACACACACCACTGATAGGACATGCTGTGACGTTTCGGACAACATTACCGCATGCTTCTTTGGTCGTGATTCCAACGCTTGCTAACCGTCGCATCAATTCGGGTGTATTGTTGATGTCGACGTAGTGATATTGGACATCTTGTCGTGTCGTGATGTGTATAATGTTATCAGAAAATTCTTCGGCTACATCTGCTAACATCTCAAGTTGGTCGGCAGTCATGCCACCGAAAGGAATTTTGACCCGAATCATCTGTGATCTATCATCACGTTGACCGTAGACGCCATGTCTTAGTCTAAATTCTGTCCATATATCCACTTCAACTTGGTCTGCTTGTGCACGACCAAGTTGGATCTCATATTCCTCAATTTCGCGGGCAACATCAGCGGGGATAGCTGATGAATCATAGGCTCCCTCCCCGTGATATATGCTATCAATAGCCATTCTATACTCCTTACTAACCTCATTATCTCTGTGGAAAGTTGATTGATCTCCAGTATTTTACGCTCTTGATATTCTGTGATACTCACTACGGAAACTAAAGCCGCGTGCTTCTTTGAGCACAACGGTTCTCCTATGTGATTCCTGCTTCCGTCTCTCGTGCCTCCTTCCCCAACAATGTGAGGTCTTACTCGGACTCCACAGGCGTGACTTCCCGTCTATCCGACGGTAGTTGGTTAGTGAATGCTGCAGGGGTGTTGTAGTAACAACATTTTTATTATTTATTCTCTGTAGCATTCTTAATGTTTTTGGACCCGAAGCCTAAAGGCTTGGGATTGTCAGTTAATTCCCTTCATGACAATAGTTCAGGGTAGCACTTTAATTTGTAAATTGCTCTTAAATCAATTATTATATCCTAAAATGCAATTAAAAGCAAGAATAATATGAACTTTACACACCGTTAGTCCAGAAACCTAATCTTTTGGTGCGTCACCCCAGTCAGGAACTTTTAACACTTCCCCATCTTTCAGTGCTGATTCGTGTGCTACCAATCCCGGGGCACAATATCTCACCGCTTCCCATACGTTGATACGGGGTGTCCGTTGCCGATTTACAGAATCAACAAATTCGTGAACAAGATAGGCGTGTGAACCCCCATGACCCCCTAAATTATCTAAAAGTTCCTCTGGTAGAAATTCATGCATTTGGGTTGGTTGGACGTTTTCTCTGCTGCGCTTCGTTGCCCATACACTACCAGCAAGACTCTGTTCATAGCTACCCTCAGTTCCATAAATCCCGCTTGCGCGTTCACAGCCGGGATGACCAATCCTTCTGAACTCACAGATTTGCATGGTTGCGCCATTGCTCATCGTGAAAAGACCGACTTCATTTGAATACGGGTTCTTGTGGATTGTGTCTAATCGAAACCAGTCGTCATTCGGATAGACATATCCTTGCGCTGAAACTGAAGTTGCGTGTGCATTCATCACGGATATAGGAAAACAGGTTGAATGTGTAGGATAATACATTGGGATTCCACCGCTCTTGTCCATACTCCATTGTGCACCCCATCGATTTTTTGCGACATTATACAGACCGTGATCCATATCATGAAAATACTCAGCACGACAGTGGACAAACTCTCCAAACGCACCTTCTGCTGCCTTCTGACGACAGAAAGCTGCTTCTGGTCGAAAATAACTCGTTTCACCATTCATGTAGATCATACCCGTCCGTTCAACAGTTCTCACCAACGCTTCGCATTCATCCAAAGATACTGCTGCGGGAACGGCAGTATAGACATGCTTACCTGCCTCCATCGCTTGTATTGCTTGCGGTGCATGCATCCAGTGCTGGGTAATGATCACGAGTGCATCTAAATCGGATTTGCAGATGTCATCAAGACTTGAATAGGTTTCAGAAATTTCAAACTGCTCTGACCATTTTGATAGTCTATCAGATCGCAAATCGCACAATGCAAGACGATTAACATCTGGATGTGCTTTATAGGATTGAATAAATGAGGGACCGAAACTCCCTAATCCAACCATGCCGACACTTATACCCATATAGTTTCTCCTATCTAATAGTTCTATTAAAGTGAACTTCAGAATTTATGTAACATTCCACAACGGGCGAGGAGACCTCGCCCCTACGCTGGGTGGTCTTCGTCAACAGTGCAATGTCTCATTCATTATTAAATTTATTATATATGTTAAGCAATATCCTGTCCTAATGCAGAACGATATGCTTTTACTGCTACATATAATCCAAAATAGAGTGCATCCGCCATCAGATGATGTCCGATGGATACTTCAAGAAGTCCGGGCAATTTCTGCATAAGAGGAAGGTTTTCAAGATTGAGATCATGTCCAGCGTTCACACCAAGACCGACATCAAGTGCCCGTTCAGATGCTGCTCTGAGTAGCGCAAATTCTCGATTTATTTCTGGTTTTGTCTCTGCCATTGCATAAGGAGCGGTGTAGAGTTCTATTCTATCTGCTCCAATATCAACTGTCCTTTCAATCTGGTGAATATCGGTTCCACTGAATAGACTAACACGTATACCTGCATTTTTCAAAGCGGAGATTATCGGTTTCAACATCTCACCGTCTTTTTCTATATTCCATACAGTGTGGCTTGTGATTTCACCACTAACAACAGGGACAAGTGTGCATTGCGTAGGACAGACATCTAAGACCATTTCAATAAGTTCTGGACGCGGGTCGCCTTCTATATTGTATTCTATTTCGTTGCTTCTTTTGGCATTGATGTATTTTAGTCTCTCTGCGATTTCATAGACATCTGAAGGTTTAATGTGTCGTTGATCTTCACGCGGATGTACTGTTATGCCTTGTGCCCCTGCATTGATACAAGTATCCACAGCAGTAAGGACTTTTGGGATATCACCACCTCTTGAATTTCGTAGGGTTGCGACTTTGTTTACATTGACACTCAAACTGATCATGTTCACTCCTTATTTTCTGGCTTCACAACGGGCGAGGTGACCTCGCCCCTACGCTGGGTATTCTTCGTAAACGTTAAAATGTCTCATTAAATATTCACTTTACTATAAAAGGTATGGGACGAATGGTCTGTAATACTACGGAAAAATGCCGAGTTGCATGTAGGATTGTGCGATTTTGTGAATAGCTTTGATGTATGCAGCAGTTCTGATATCTATCTTATCTCTTCCATGCTCTAATTGGATTTCACGAATTTCTTGATATGCGTTGACCATTGTATCTTGGAGACCGGAATTGACCAGAGCTTGCTCATCAGCACCGTGCACAGGTCCCCGTTCATCATCGGTTAGTTGATACCCGGTTGCTTGTTCAATAAAGTGGAGCATTGCATTGAATGCACTCTCTTCATAACGTCTACCAAGTCTACCAAATCCAACGTGCGACAGATTACGGAGCCATTCAAAATAGGAAACAGTTACACCGCCAGCGTTAAGATAGGTGTCAGGAATTATCAGAACCCCACGTTCTTGTAGGATTTCGTTTGCTTCAGCTGTTGTAGGTCCGTTTGCGGCTTCGGCAACGATACGTGCTTTGATACGATTCACATTCTCTGCTGTTAACTGGTTTTCAAGTGCAGCTGGAATGAGGATGTTGCATTCCAATTCCAGACAGTCATTGGGATTCTCAATTAATGTTGCATCTGGAAAGTGTCGTATTGAACCGTTTTCTGCGCGGAACGTAGCGACTTTCTCAAAGTCTAATCCTTTTGGGTTATAGATGGCCCCATCTGCTTCTGCGATACAGATTATTTTTGTTTCATATTCAGTCAAGTATTTCGCAGCATTGTAACCAACATTCCCGAACCCTTGTAACACAACGGTTTTACCTCGCAGCCCAGGCGAGAGTCCGATCCGCTTCATATCTTCTTCGTAGCTGCAGACCTCTTCTAAACCGAAGACAACACCGCGTCCAGTAGCCTCTCTTCGTCCTTGAATTCCGTTTTGTTCAATCGGTTTCCCTGTCACACATGCGATTGCATCAAGTTTGTCTGGAGACATCGTAAGATAGGTATCCAGTATCCAAGCCATCTCTTTTTCGCTTGTGCCGAAGTCAGGGGCTGGTACATCTATACCTGGACCGATATAGTTTTTCTGGATGAGTTCATACGTATAGCGGCGCGTAATCCGTTCTAATTCACTTTCTGAATAATCATCTCTATCAAGTTGGATCCCACCTTTTGCGCCACCGAAGGGTATATCAACGACAGCACATTTGTATGTCATCAATGCAGCCAGAGCCATGATCTCATCTTCATCAACCAGCGTACTGTAACGGATACCGCCCTTAGTTGGTAGGTTATGATGACTATGTTCTGCTCGCCACCCATGAATAGTTATTATAGTGCCATCATCACGTTTAACTGGAAAGGTGAAATGACACGAACTATTGCAGACTTTTATCTGCTCTAATAGTCCTCTTGGATAGTCTGTATACCGAGCAGCCTTATCAAAATTCAAATTGACTTTTTCGAAAAATGAGAGGTTTTTTGTCATACGTATCCACCTATCATAGAACGAAAGCAGGTTTAAAACACATCATAGATTATCGTTGTCTAATGAACTTCTGTAGTCTTGCATCCGCTTGCACTTCTCCTACATAAACATCGCCATATGAATCAACCCAAATCCCGTGTGGACATGCAAGAAATTCACCTGGGACTGTGCTTCCCCGTTCACTCCCCCATTGAGATACAACTTCACCATCCAAAGTCATAATGGTAATACGTTGATCAAGTTCGGCTATGTAGACCAGATCATCTTCGTCTATGTAGATCGTATCTGGATGTAACAGGTCAGTCCATTCTTGAATGAAATCTCCATCCAATGTAAAGAACTGAATTCGGTTATTTTCACGATCAGCAACTAATAACCGATTACGTGGGTCCACTCTAACGCAGTGAGGCAGGTCAAATTCACCTGGTCCAGAACCGGGGCTCCCCCATGATTTTATCAATTCACCATCTGGAGAATATTTATGTATTCGTGCATTTCCGTATCCGTCACTGATATACATTTCACCATCAGGACCGAGTGCTAAATCTGTCGGTAGATTAAAGGGTTCACCCTCAGCACCGGGTTTGTCCATAGTCCCGAGTGTCATGAGAAGTTCACCATCAGTCGTGAATTTGTGCATGACATGCGTCTCACGTTCCACACAATAGATATTGTCTTCTGCATCAATAAAAATACCGTGTGCGTCCTTAAGGATTTCATCACCCCACGAGGTTAAGAAATTCCCATCACGATCAAATACAACCATCGGATGCTCGCTTCTACTATAGACATAGACACGGTCTTGTGAATCAACTGCTACAGCAGGAATCCAACCGAATTCCCATCCATCCGGTAAAGTCCACCAATTTTTTTGTACTGTATACTGATGAGTCCCTTGTCCAAAAATCATTTCTTACTCCTAATCTCATAAGGATAGTGAGTCATTCTAACAGATAGAAGGTATAATATCAAGTGTATTTACATTGATCAATACCTTTGCCAAAAGATGAATGTGCTACGACTTGATAACGCCAAATCCCCAGCAGATACTTTATTGCTTGAAATGACATGTTTCGTTGCACAATCCAGATGAATGTGCTACAGTTTGATAATATGATATTCTTAGCGCGGACTTTTCGCGCGGGATGAATAGAATTATAGGAGGACGAAATGCATAGGCAAGTAACGATTGTGCTACTACTCATGTTCTACTTCGCAGTAGTTTCCACAACTGCGGAAAAACCTGTCTTTCCTGAACGTATGCCGATAGTGGAACGTCCATTTACAGACGATCCTGACAAATTTACATTCGCAATTATTGGAGATAAAACGGGTGGCGGTCTTGATAAATGGCATGTATTTGACCGTGCTATTGATGAACTAAATGCACTGAAACCTGACTTTGCTATCATGATAGGAGACCTTATTCAAGGTGACACAACACGTAAGGAACTTCTGGACTCCCAATGGAAGGAGTTTTGGAAACACCAATCCGATTTGACAATTCCTTTCCTACCTATTCCAGGGAACCACGATATTACCAATCGCGTCATGTATGCGTACTGGAAAACGAACATTGGACGGACCTATTCCGCATTTACCTATAAAAACTGCCTTTTTCTATTACTCAATACGGAGGAGTGGCATCAAAACGATAAATGGACAAACTGGTTTGGTAAAGAACAGATAGAGTATATAAAAACGCAATTATCAAAACACACCAAAGTGAGACATACATTTGTCTTCATGCACAGACCCCTATGGCTACATGAAAATTCTGGGTGGGAGCTGATAGAAACGGAACTCGGTGATAGAGACTATACTGTTTTTGCTGGACACCATCACAAACTGACACTCTATGCCCGTAATGATAGAAGGTATTTCGTATTAGGTGCTACAGGTGCAGGTTTCACATCCCAAGAAATTCGAGAAGTGGGTGCATTTGATCATTATAGTCTTGTGACTGTAGATGGTACTGATGTAAATGTGGCAATTATTGAACCCGGTAATGTCTTCCCAGCGGATATATCCATACAAGAATTTAAAAACAAAGTTGCAAGACAACTCAGTTTCAAGCATAACTTCAAACTTGACAGAAGCACAGAAATCTCCAGCGGAAGTATTGATATTACACCCAAGAATACACTTGAAAAACCCTTGATAGTTGATTTAGTTTTTGACTCGAATGAGAACTGGATAATCACACCAAATAGACTACAGATACAAGCCGAACCTGGACTCAGTAGTAAAGCGACTATCAATATATCTGTCCGGTCCGATTCCATTACACCATTACCAGTCTATAGGTATTCTATGCAATACGGTGGTGAACAGTTGTCAAGTGGGACGAGACTATTTCATCCAATTCCACGAGAGTCAATGAAAGTGATAAAAGATTGGATGCTACTTGGACCTTTTGACTTAGGATTGAAAAACATACCATCAGATGCCTCTGAATTTCCCAAGAACTTTCAAGCAATCCAATTGCCCGATACCGATTTGGAAAAAACCTATAATGGACGATCAGGTGAAATCTCTTGGATAGAACACCATACGATACCTGACAGCATTGAACTTCGGAAGTTATTTGGAGACACTGAATTGACTTACGGATTCGGCAGGACTTACATTAAGAGTCCAGAAGCAAGAAATGTATTTGCACAGGTTAAATGGGGAGGGAACCTCGGAAAAGTATATCTAAATGGCATTGAGCTTCCGACCGCAAGAATCCCAAATAGACATCTCTACGGATGGTGGGTACACTTTGCGCTGCCGCTGAAGAAGGGATGGAATACTTTCACATTCCTGACCGCCGATTATAATGGATATTGGGACTTCCGCTTGGAGGTAGCCGATTTTGACAATGTCCTTGAATTGAGATCTAATAGTTCCCTTTCAAAGTAACACTTACGATATTATGGTTGTAATCAAGAAAACTAAGTATCTCATTCAATTCATTTGTGTCGTTATGAATAAATTGATAATCCGCGCTCAATGACAGGTTAGATGTAAATCTCCAGTTCATAGATGCATTAAGACCGTATTGCGTATCCTTTCGGATTCCTGCATCTTCTATGATTCTCCCATCTGCGTCCCTTAGGTTTCTGCCTTCAAAATTCACCCACAGGTGGAACAAGCGAAGTCTTATTGATTTACCGACATCAAGTTTATAGTAAGCACTCAACGCAGTTTCTGTACTGTTGAAATTGAAGTAATCTATATTTGATTGGTTGAGAAATAGGTTGACCTCTTGTTGAAAGACATACCGGTCAGCAGCAGTTTGCAGTAACTTAACAGTACCGAAATGTCTCCAATCTGTTCTCCGTTGATCATCTGCTATGTTTGCTGCCCCTAAGATAAATGTGTTGAGATTGGTTTGGTAACTTCCGTGTTCCATTGCATATTCTGCTTTGCCAATCATCTGTTTAAGTAGACCTAATTCTAAACGGGTTGTAACCTTATGGTTTGTTGAACCGACAAGTAAGAAATCTTCTCTTTTTCTTTCATCATCATCAAAGTGCTGTAGTCTGAAGTTATATTCTAAGAATCGTCCAATACGTATGCCGCTTTGATATTCATTGTTATTATAGACACTTAGAGAACGTGATAGACGGTGTAATTGTTGAGAGACTGCAATTTCGGGTAAGTTTGTAAAGGGTCGGTAGCGCAATTCAGTCAAGAGGAAATTGCTTGCTGCATCAAATTCGTTGAGTTTTCCTTCTGCTCCTGTATAATTTTCATATTGTGGTGCGTATTGTAGTTTGAGATGGAGTTTCTTATCTATAATCGGTAATTCTCCACGTAGGTTAATACCGAACTGGTTAATCAGACCTTGCAGTTGTGGGTTTTCTTGTCCAGCAAGGCTACTGATGTATGGATCAACACTCAATCCGAATTCTATATGGTCGTTATAGGTGTTTGATATGTGTGTATCAATTGTGAATTTAGATGGATCCGTTTCTTTCTGTTTAGGTTCGGGTAGAAGCAATTCTTGACCGAATTCTGGCGGTAACTGAGCAGAAACTTTTGGTATAGTAGATAGGAGTGTTAAGCCAAATAGTTGTATTAGCGTAAGAAAACAGAATCGTTTCACGGATAGTCGTAAAATCAACGGATACATTGTCTGTGTTGTTCCCCTTTATTCTCGTTGATATGTTGCTGTTATAGTTTAGCATAGATGGACTTTAGGGACAACTGAATTGTGTCCTCTGGTTTTTTTGTCAGAATCGCGGAAAGCGCGGAAGACACGGAGGACGCGGAAGGGACTCTGGGGTCTCCCATATTTGACATTTTGTCAGAATCGCGGAAGGCACGGAGGACGCGGAGGACGCGGAAGGGATTCTTTCACATTTCAGGTCTACTTTCACAAGTTAGGTTGATTTTAGCAAAAACCCTCTTCCTCCGTGTCCTCTGTGTCCTCTGTGCTCTCCGCGATTCTGACAGTATCAGGGTACAGTACCTTCCTTTCTTATGCCTTAAACGAGGCAGTTACCCGCGGAATACTCTCCTCACAAGCGAACCGTTCTATGCTGGATGCACCTACAAAACCTACAGTATCTGTATGCTGGTTGATATAAGCAGCATCTGGTGCTTTTGCGATGGGACCGCCGTGCGACAAGCAGATTACATCTGGATTTTGTGACTTCGCTGCATCACAAATTTCCTGAACACGTACCGCTGCATCTTGAAGGGTGAAAGCAGTCTCTGCTCCTATAGTGCCACCAATAGTCGTGTTCATGTGTGCTATAATAACATCCGCTCCGACTTTTGCCATCTGTTCAGACTCTTCGGGATTGAAGACATAGACGATGGTGAATAGGTCCATCTCACGTGCAATGGCTATCGTCTCTACTTCCTTGTAGAATCCCATACCTGTTTCTTCAAGCGTGACGCGAAAAGTGCCATCTATGACACCGACGGTGGGGAAGTTATTGACACCATCAAACCCTACATCGCGAACCTGCTTTAGGAAGTTACTCATGCGTCTTGTTGGGTCTGTGCCGTTTACACCGGCGATTACAGGGGTTTCCTGGACGACTGGTAGCACTTCCCGTTCCCCCATCTCCATGACAATGGCGTTTGCATCACCGTAGGCTAAAAGTCCAGCACAGGAACCGAATCCTGACATGCGATAGCGACCAGAGTTATATATGACAATTAGGTCTGCTCCACCTTTTTCTGCGAATTTTGCGGTGATACCTGTTCCCGCACCGACTGCAAGCAGGGACTTGCCTCTGTCTAATTCTGAATTGAGTCGTCCTAAGACTTGTTCTCGTGTATAGTCTGGCATTTCGTTTTCCTTTCTTAATAGCTACTCATCACGCGCCTTTGCTTGTAAACGTGCGGCTTCACCTGGGTTTCCGATGTGCAAAGTGTTATATGCTTGGTCGGATGACTTGAAGGGACCTACACCTTGTTTGCCGTGCCAATCACCTTGGTTCATGATAGGATTGGGTAGACCTGTTTCCTTCTCTCTTTGCTGTATCCAGTTCTGCATGCGGGTTTCCAGTAGATTGACTATATCTGGATGTGTATTGGCAAGGTTTTCATTCTCATCGGGGTCATGAATGAGGTTGTAGAGTTCGACCGGCGGTTTATAGTGGAAATCGGGTTCAAGTGCAACGATGAGTTTCCACTCAGGTGTTCGCCATCCGTGTTTACGCATCCATGTGCATTCTGTGATATAGATTTCGCTTTCATAGGAAGCGATTTCGCCACTAATTAGGGGGGTGAGACTGTTTCCATCAAATGCGATATCCGTTTCAATATCTGCTAATTCAAGGAGTGTCGGGACAAGGTCTTTGTGCTGATTATATCCAGAAACGCGTTTACCTGATGGAATACGACCAGGATATCTTATGATCAGTGGTACGTGGAGGGTAACATCGTAGAGTCCATGGTGATCAAACCAACATTCGTGGTCGTAGAGTGTTTCACCGTGGTCTCCGTTAATGACGACTATTGTTTCATCTAACACACCACGCGTTTCAAGCGCGTTAAAGAGTGTCTGAATACAAGCGTCCATATACGCTATTGCGCCATCGTATTGTGCAATGACGTAGTCTTTATCTGTAATGCCTACCGGCATCCACGATGCGAAGTAATCGCAAAACGGTTTGAACGACATGACGGGTTCCATGGAGTTGTTGCTCGGATCGCATTCATCGCCGTGGTAGAACATGCGTTCATAGGGTGCGGGGGGTAGATAGGGGGAATGCGGGTCCATGTGTCGTAGGAACAAGAAAAACGGCTTTTCATCACTTTGGTCAATCAACCGATCCAATTCAGGGAGGGTTGTTTTGTTTAGGTTTTCGGCTTTGGGACTGCGTCCGGTGTCATCAGGTCCCCATCCAGAAAATTCAAGATAAGTATCAAAACCGCGTCCACTCGGTCCACCGAACCCAACGCAGGTCGTATCATAGCCAACTTCCTTCAGTATTTCTGCTAAGGTTTTAACCTCTTCGCGGAGGGGGCCTTTGTGTCGGAGTGCTACAACTTGTGTGCTAAAGGTGTCCATACCGGTGAGCATGGACGCATAAGCACTGGTTGTTGGGATGTGTGCACTATATGTCTTTTCAAACAGTGTGCCACCTTCAGCGAACTTGTCAATGTGGGGTGTCGTTTGTCTGTGATACCCGTAACAACTCATGTGTGTTGCGAGTAGGGAATCAACACCCATCAGGACGATATTTGGTTTATTTGCCATTCTCAGTTTTCTCCTTTTTGGTAGTGGTCAGTTTTCAGTTGTTAGTTGTCAGTCTGCCAACTGTTGTGCCATACGAGGGTATTCTGCACATCATCATCAAGCACATCACCTATTTCGAGCGAGTTGAAGTAGTCTTCTGGCAGGATATTTCTTTTTCCGTTGAAGGTGCATCCATCGGGCATGAAACCGCATGTCATTGCTCTTCTGTGTGAAAATGTCATGTTTGCACCTGCGCCGTGTGCGACCAATCCGTTGTGCCAGACCATAGAACCCGCAGGACACGGTGCTGATTGGGGTTCAAGTTTTTTCCATTCGGGATAGACATCAAACAGTGCACCGATGTTTTCTCCGATACCGACGTTATCAAAACGAGCGGTTTTGTGGGTGCCGGGGATGTACCACATACACCCGTTTCCGAGTGTTGCGTCATCTAACGCCACCCAGAATGAGACGGCATCGCGTGAGTCAAAAGACCAGTATGGTACATCAAGGTGCCATGCGGTTGGGTTACCGTTAGGGGGTTTAATCAATGCTTGGTCGTGCCAAATTCGCATGCCGTCAGTTCCAGCTAATTGTGTTGCCATGCGTCCGATTTTGGGATCATGCACTAACTTTCGCATGCCAGGATGTGAATCTGATAGGCGTAAACATTGGGTAAAGACTCGCGCATAAAAGTTGGATGGGTCTAATTGATTTGTGAAGAATTCAACTGAGTTCCCGAGTCGTTCGGTTACGGATTCATCTGCGCATCTTCGCCATTCTTCTAATTCGTCAACGTCAAGGAAGTTCTCAATGACGAGGTATCCGTTTTCACGGTAAAAGTTTATCTGTTCAGTGGTGAGTTCGTGTCGCATTCCACGTTCTCCTTCCATAAGTTCAGTAATGGCACAACCTGTTAGGTTATACTCCATTAGAATGTCATTATCGTATCATGTATAATATAAATAGACAAGTGAATTTTAAGAGACTCTTTTTGTTGGGATCGTCCTTTAGGTATAATTTGTCACCTAAGTTGAAATTGACGCACAATGGCAAACGTGTTATACTAATTTAACCTGACTGCGATAAGCAAAACAGCAAAGTTATGGAATTATAAACATGAGAAACTTTCGAACCCTGCACGAATTCTTAATGGAAGGTCTTGCGAACAACGATGAGGCAATTGATTTTCTCAAAGTAGCATTGGAAGAATATCAAG
>VXOP01000196.1 GCA_009839975.1 Candidatus Poribacteria bacterium | reverse complement strand
ATTTAATCTTCATTAGAAAATTAGAAAATAATTCCGATTCCTGTCCATCATTTATTTTTTAGGCAAATTGACTAATCTCACGTCAACCTGATTTTTGAGTTCCGTAAATAGTTTTGGTGTGAAGTTTGCCTTTTTATGATATATTAACTCTCCTTTTGACGAAATCAGATAGAGATTAGGCTTCTTTTTCTCTGTATGATAACGTTGATGTACCTTGCCTTTCCAATCCAGCAGAAGTGGTGCAGGTGGTGGATTTCTCTTTAGTTGAAACCGGATAAATCGTTTAGGTATGAATCCTGGTACACTCCGTAAATCAGCGATTATGTACGTTGCAATCCTTTTATCTGTTTTATACGCTTTTTGAAATGCTTCTGCCCATTTGTCGTCCTCTTTTCGTATCTTTCTATTTCCCATAATGAGAAAGACGATTTTTCCGCGTAGTTTCTTTAGTGTATGCTCTTTCTCCTTAACATCCTGCAGTGTAAAATCTGGTGCTATATCTCCAACCTTTGGCGGTTCGTCTTTTGCATGACTGAAGACTCCAATGGAAATAATACAAAGAAAAAGAAATACAGGGACTCTCATCATAGTTAAATATTATTTCAAGAACAGCGCAATAAGCGCAATGACTGCTGCGCCAACAGCAGTAGCAGTCGTGACAAGCTGCCAGATATTCGCTCTGCCTTCCTGTCTCCCTTCAAATTTACCTTTTATCCAAGCAACATCGGTTTCAACAGAACGGAGTCGTGTATCTATACCATCAAGTCGTGTATCTATGCCATCTAATCGTTTATTTATTGCTTCAAAACCATCTTTCAATGATCTGGAAAGTTCATCTATAGTCATCATTGCAGTACCTCCAATACAATTATAATAACATCTCAATGAGAATAGTTCAAGCGGAATTTGTAAGACACATTCAATTCACGATTTATCTCCTTTTTCTGTTAAATACCGTAGCAACCAGGGCAAAACCGAATAGGGTAAATGGCATCTGCCACAATAGGAAACTCATGTGGGTGTGTATGAATGAGTGTGCTTTGAAGATAACATACCAAGACATCGGTGCTAAGATTGAGAACCACGTTGTACATATCAAGGCAAAGTACTGCTGACGATGTTCTGGACTTATTGTTTGCTTGATCTGTTGCAGCAATAGAACAGTGACTCCAATAAAGAAAACAATCAGGTAGGAATAACGTATTCTAAATATCCAATTGGAGATAAAGGGAATCTCTTTCGCTAAGTAGTTATTCAGATCAAAATATACACCGTTTAGGTATTTAAGGACGACCTCTATTGTACCAGCATCAAGGCTTGCTGCATAGACGGGATGGAAATTCTCTGCCGACCCGTAAGTTCGTTTACCGATTGAGTAGATGACATGGGTAATTCCGTCTACAAATCCCGTTCTTATAGTACCGATTTGGAAACACAGGATGATCAAGCTTAATAAAATGGCGACTCCCGATCCGATACAAGTGGCAAGTGTGAATTTTAGTATTCTCTGCTTCCCCCATTTTTCAAGGATAGCATAATATACACAGGGAACAGTCATCATGACAAGCGTCGTTGTCATGTATTCATAGCCGTTGATGAAACATTTTATCGAAATTGCGATGAAGACGAGTATACCAAACCTAAGAAATTGACGGTCTGCTTCTTCTCTTTGACGTTTCAGGTAATATAAAACAGCAATCATAGGCAGGTAAAATGCCCAGGTGCTCCACCAAAGGTTTTTACCAAAAACTGTTAACCACCCTGAGAATAACGTTGTTACCAGGACACATACCGCAACCCATAAGCCAAATTCTTGGTAGAACCATGATATGACTGCGGATATGGCGATTGCTGTAAGTAAAGCAGTCAATACATAGAAAAACTGCAGCTTGACCTTGAATGGTAGTGGTAGCAGTTTGTCAAACAGACTGAATAGCATACCCTGACCACCGGGTTGTGAGTTGTATGTTGAGAATCGATCAAATGCAAGATCGTTTAGATAGGCAATATATTGTCTTTGGAGTCCCGATGCAGATTCCCACTGCTTCGGTATGTCTTCTATGATACCATCACCGTTTAATCCACCTGCAGAAAAGATACCGTCGTGCCGTGATTTGACCATTCTACCCATAATATGCGCTTCTGTGTCGCGTTGATGACTTTCGAACCATGCGGGTTTTGCAGCACGCCACAGATTAACGTAAAAACCGAGGAATAGGAGTAGTATTGATAGACTCCAGATTGTGAGTTTTCTTACAGAGTCTTGGCTGCTGAGACGTATCAACTTATTGATAAGCATATTGGCAGTTCTTTGTTGCAGGTAGAATTTCCAATTTGTAGCTCTGGTTCATCTTGTCTCTCCAATTATACCATGAAATAGGTTAAATAGTTACGATAGTTATTGAAAAGTCATGTTGACCAAACTTGCATTTCAGTTTATACTATAAGTGGTGTGTAAAGTTTTTGTAGAAACACACCTGCCAGTTATTGTGTGATTAGGAAATCGCACCTACCCTACCTAAGTGGGTTAGAGTATAATCATTTTCAAATTTTGCCATAATAAAAGGATATGCGATGAAATTATTTGTTCCAGGAAGGATATGTCTTTTTGGTGAACACAGTGATTGGGCAGCCCGTTACCGTCTGAATAATGCGGAACTTCACATGGGTTATACACTCATCACAAGCACTAACCAAGGTGTCTACGCAGACGTTCAACCCCATCCAACGAGTCTGATTTTAAAAACCAGTCTTAGTGATGGAACAAGACACGGTCCTTACACCTTACCTATGGATCCTGCATCCCTGCTTGAGGAAGCGGAAAAAGGGGGTTTCTTCAGTTACGCTGCTGGGGTCGCATACCAGATCCTGACAAACTATCGCGTGCAAGGTTTAGAGATAGATAACTATCTGACAGATTTACCTGTGAAAAAAGGACTATCTTCAAGTGCAGCAATTTGCGTTATGGTTGCCAGGGCATTTAATCGGATATACGATCTTAAAATGACGACACGCGGAGAAATGGAATACGCATACCGTGGGGAAACGACCACGCCATCTCGTTGCGGTAGAATGGATCAAGGGTGTGCTTACCAACATCCGATCCTGATGCGTTTTGATGGTGATCTTATAGATGTGAAGGAATTCGGTGTACCCACAAATATATATATGGTGATCGTTGACTTAGGTGCTGGAAAAGATACACTTCTGATACTAAATCAATTACATCACTGTTTTCCATTTGCAGAGAATGATCTACAGCGAAATGTTCAACACTTTCTTGGCCCACTAAGCGAAGAAATTACATTAGATGCTTACGAAGCTCTTCGACGGGGAGATGTAGAAGCAGTCGGAAAACTGATGACACGTGCACAGCAAGAGTTTGACAAACATCTGATTCCTGCCTGTCCTACGCAATTGACCGCACCAATCCTACATAAAGTTCTGAACTATGAACCAATTCAACCTTATATCTGGGGTGGTAAAGGTGTGGGTTCCCAAGGGGATGGTTCGGCACAATTCATCGTTAAGGATGAAGAGAGTCAAAGTAGAGTGATTGAGATAATTGAGAGGGATTTAAAGATGTCCTGTCTGAAACTTGTCATAGAAGCGAGTAAGCATGTTAGAAAAGCCGTGATTCCCGCTGCCGGTTTTGGCACTCGTCTTTTTCCTGCATCTAAGGCGATGAAGAAAGAACTGTTTCCAATAGTTGATCGGAGTGGACGTGCAAAACCCGCGATTATGGCGATCGTTGAAGAAGCAGTGAATGCAGGTATTGAAGAAGTCTGTTTGATCGTTCAGGAAGCGGATATAGACCTGTTTGAATCATTTTTCAAGACACCCCCACGGATTGAACATTACAATAAACTTAGTAAAGAGAATAAGGCATATTGCGACTATCTTATTGAATTAGGCGGTCGTATAACCTTAGTTGTTCAAGATGTTCAGGAGGGTTTTGGTCATGCTGTTTACTGTGCAAGGGAGTGGGTAGGTAATGAACCTTTCCTATTGATGTTGGGGGATCATTTGTACGGGTCTGAAGAACCGAGTTCGTGTGCAAGACAGGTATTGGATGCTTATGAACGTGTTGGACATAGTGTCGTTGGACTAAAAGAGACGCCAATTGACGAGTTGTCAAATTTTGGTTGTGTGACGGGTGTCTGGAAGGAAGAAGGATCAATGTTGTCGGTCACTGAGTTCTACGAGAAACCTGACCCAGAATACGCCAGAGAACACTTACATGTAGATGGTATGCAGAGTGAGAGTTTCCTGACAGTGTTTGGTATCTATGTGATTGAACCGCAGATATTCGGTTTTCTTGAACAGAACATAGAACATAATTTTCGTGAACGGGGTGAGTTTCAACTGACATCTTGTTTGGATGATTTGCGAAAAGCTGACGGTTTTTCTGGGTATGTAGTGAAGGGACGGCGTTTTGACATTGGTCTTCCGGAGGAGTACCGTCAGACGGTAATTGATTTTAGGACGGCGTAGTAGACTTTCAATACCTACATCGTAGGTTGGATAGAGTGAAGCAAAACCCATAAGCGTCATTTTAGTGATGTTCCCGGGCCGGTAGGTGCGATATCCTTATCGCACCGGACCCTACGCGGTACCTCTCGAAAGAGCGTATTGGACAAATCCGGTGCGATTAGGAAATCGCACCTACCGGCCCGGGGTATTATTTTCAAATTCTATCAAGAATCAACGAGGTTCCTTGACTGTAATAGTCTCATTTGTTGCTATGTTTTCAATCACCTGGATTTTGCCGTCTAACCATTTCACTTCTAATGACTTCACGATGCTGTTCTTTCCCAACCCAAATAGTAGTATGCGGGAGCTGCAAGATGCGTAGCTGCCACCACAAGACACCTCTTTGAATTGCGTTAGGTTCTCAGTTTTGATCGCTATTTTCGCACCGATTGCATCTCGGTTGTTGCTTGTACCTATCAGTTTTATTTTTAGCCAATTGTTGTGCGTATTCGAATCATTCCGCAATAGAAAGGGTCTGTTATTGGAAGTTGTTACCAATATGTCAGAATCACCGTCGTTGTCATAGTCACCTATTGCAGTGCCTCGTGCCACGACCGCGTGTTTGAAATACTCACCTACCATATCGGAACTGTCCGTGAGGCTCCCCTTTCCCGTATTATAGAAGAATTGGCTTTTCTGTCTATAAGACAGTGTAGGTGTAATTTGGGACACATTATCCCACACATGTCCGTTTGCAACGAACAGGTCTAAACCTCCATCATTGTCAGCATCAAGGAATTGTGTGCCGAAACCGAGTTTATTAAAGCTGGGTTCAGCAATGCCTGTTTGATATGTTGTCATTGTGAAATTGCCATCACCCTCGTTCCTAAAGAGACTATTAACCTCTAATGAAAAGTTCGTGATGAGGAAATCTGTTCTTCCATCGTTATCATAGTCTCCATCAGCGATTCCCATACTGCCGGTTTCACGCCCTTCAGAATTGAATGCGATACCTGCAGCGATAGCCACGTCAGTAAACGAACCGTCTCTATTGTTTCTATAGAGAAAGTCAGCGACAGCATCGTTAGCGACTAAGATATCTGGGTATCCATCATCATTATAGTCTGTAAAAATCACACCTAATCCTTTACCACTGTTCCTAACGCCAGCCTCAGTTGTTACATCTGTAAATGTGCCATCACCATTGTTACGATAGAGTGTATCTGATATCCCCGGATACTCGTGTGGTCCACAATATATATGAACACCCTCAAGAGAACATGGATGTGCAGTTGCTATCTTATAGTCAAGATAGTTTACGACATACAGATCAAGAAATCCATCCAGATTATAGTCTCCGAAAGATGCGCTCACACTCCAATTAGGGTCCGCGACACCTGCAGTCTGTGTGATGTCGGTAAAAGTTCCGTCACCATTGTTGCGATAGAATTGGTTTCTACCAAAGTTCGTGAGATATAGGTCGGGGTCACCATCGTTATCGTAGTCAGCAGAGATACATCCCATCCCATAACCAATATTCTTATCCAATCCAGCTTCTGCAGTTACATCTGTGAATGTGCCATCTCCGTTATTGCGATAGAGCGCGTTAATTTCGTCCAGATCCTGTTTGGGTAGGTCTATGTTTTCACAAGAACGACCACTGTTGACGAGATAGATGTCAAGAAGATCATCACTGTTATAGTCAAAAAATAGACATCCTGCTCCCATAGTTTCCGGAAGATACCTGTGTTTAGATACACCATTTATGTGGTGAAAGGTAATTCCAGATTCTTCTGTCTGGTCAGTAAAATGAACAGTGGATATTTGTGCTATGGTGGGTAGTAGTAGAATGTTGGATAGTAGCCAGATAAGGGGTAATATCTCAATTCTTATTGCTATTTTTGACAATGTTTTAAGGCTGGTTTTCAAGGCGTGTTTGAACCTGTGTTTTTAATATTCTTTGTGACATTATCCATCTGCTGCCGTGCGTGTGGAACGATGGTGTTGTTAGGAAATGTACTTAGCAGTGTTGTATACGTTTCAAGCGCATTCGTCCAATCCTGTTTCCGTTTATATATTTCTGCGATGTTCGCTAATGCGTGTGGTGCTAAAGAACTTTCCAACGTAACGACTTGACGATATGAATGTATTGCATCACCATAAGACTTCTGCGATCTGTGTATTCGTCCAAGAAGCATCCACATGTCATCAATAATCAGTGATTTGTTATGTAGTGAGATTGTGTCTTCACACTGGACAATTGCAGGTTTGGTATCACCACTTAAGTAATGTTGAAGTGCATTAACATAATCACTTAAAGGTATACCAAGATAATCTGTGTTCGCTTGGATGAGTACTATCCGTTCAAGTGCGTCGTTAGTGAGTTTATCTGATTGTGTTCTTAATACCGCTTTTCTGTATTCTTTAAGAGCTTGATCAAATTCTGTAGCGAAGAGGTATGAATCTCCGATTAACTTTCTGGCTGAAGAACTAAAAGGACTTATACTATCTGCTATAGGTGTCAGTACCTGTCTTGCGAGTGTATATCTACCTAACAGTAAATGGATTTCCCCGAGAGTCAATTGAACTTGCATGTGTTGGTTGTAGTCTAATCTTTTATTCTGTAATGGTTGCAGTGTTATCTGTGCTTCTTTTGGATTGTGGAGACCGTATAACTGGATTTTTGCCCGCATCAGTTGGCTTTCTATTGATGCTGCACTGTTTTTATCAAGTTCCTTCAAGGTAGCTGCAGCTTGGTCCCATTGCTCAAGATTCTGGTATATTTTCGCCAGTGAATACCGTGTATTTGTCAAAATACTTGTGTTTCTTGATAGTGCCAGCAGCGTTGTGAAGAACGCTATTGCTTGTGGGTCTTGGTCTCTCTCTAAGATTCTTGCCAGTCTTTGTAATGCTGTTTCAATTGTTGTTGGAAAGAAAGGGTGAATAAGTTTGTAAGTTTTGAGCGTATCATCAAACTGTCCGGCATAGAAATAGAGTTCTCCCAATATGATTGCTGTATTCAGATTATTTGGTGAAGTCTTTAGTGCATGACTATATTCTGCGATTAATTTTTCTCTTAGCGGTTTCTGCTGCTCTCCTTGATAGATTTCAAGCATCGCTTCCCATATTGATGCTCTTTGGTTGACACTTGAACCGATCTGTCGTAATCCTTCAAGGTAAGTCCTCGCAGCTTTATCAATGTTTCCTTTTATTTTGTATGCGAAGGCAAGTTGTGTATAGAGATATCCGTACTTTGGATTCGCTTGAATTGATTTGAGAAATGCTTCTATCGCTTCATCATACATTTTATGTGACAGGTATATAGAACCGAGCTGCTGATATCTATCGAAACCATCTGTTACCATTTTTTCCCATTCTGCGATTGCTTTCTCCTTGTCCCCTATTTCAATATAGAGTGAACCGAGTTTTTCACGAATGGTTGCATTGGTAGGATTCTTTTCAAGGACATTCTTGTATAGTTCCAAGGCTTTCTGATATTTACCCTGTTGTTGATAAAGTGTTGCTAATCCCTCTAAGAGTGATGTATCTGATGGATTCAGTTTAATATGTTCATTTATAAGTTTTTCTGCTTCAGCGAACTTTTCATTTGCAGTGTATAATCGCACTAAACTGTTTATTGCAGTTGCGCTATATATTGAGTCTGGGTAGTTTTTCAAGAATAGTTTGTAGCTTTCAATTGCCGCATCAAATTGTCCATCTACATATTCGAAGTAGGCATTAAGGTAAGCGGCGACAGCAGCAACAGCAGTGTCAGGATGTTGTTTGACTAAGTGTTTGCTTAAGACAATAGCCTCTTTAGTCTGGTAACGTTGTCTGTAAAGACTTGTGAGTTGATGGACAGCCTGGGTTGCATAGGTACCGTTAGGGTCTTCATTGATAAGCTCTGTAAGGATTTTTTTTGCTTCTGCGTCTTTATTAAGTCTTCCATAACTCTGTCCTAACATGAGGCGTATAGAGCCTTTCTGGCTAACAGTGAGATCGCTTTTAAGAAGTGTCTGATATGCCTCTATTGCTTGTGTATAACGTTTTTCATAGTAGTGATCATTTGCCTTCTGAATTGCCCTTATCGTTTCTAATCTCGATTGTGCGCTATCATTCTTAGGTTGAATCTGCGCGAGACCGGTATTCGTTATGCAAATTGCCAATAGAATTATGCATAATCTAAATAGGGCTTGTCCGAAAGTATTGCGATATATGCTGTCGTAATTTAGCAGTTTCTTTACCATTCTATCAAGTTATCCTTTTAGCGCAATAGACACTGACAATGCCATACCGTATCGCATTGATTTTTCATCAATATCAAACTGTGGATGATGACACATGTTTACGATACCTTTCTGTTCATTTCCCGCACCGACCATAACAAAACATGCTGGTATCTGCTGCGAATAGCATGCAAAGTCTTCACCGCCGAGTATGGGGGAAATTGGGTAGATGGTATTCTCTTCACCTACTAATGTTCTTGCGGAAGAGAGGACACTTTCAACACAAGGTTCATGGTTAAATGTAACCGGACATCCTTCTTGGTAATCAAAACGGTAGGTAGCATCGTTTGCAGTTGTAATTCCTCTAAGCATATTCTCTAACTGAGTTTTTATCTTTTTCTGGACCGTTGTATTTAAAGTTCGAACCGTCCCCCCTAATCTGACTGATGGGGGAATAACATTCTTAGCATCCCCTGCATGGAATTCTGTGACACTTACGACTGCTGAATCCAAAGGGTTGACGTTTCTTGAAACAATGGATTGTGCAGCATTGACGAACTGTGCACCTAATAACACAGGATCAACTGTCAGATGTGGGAATGCAGCGTGTCCACCTTTACCCGTGATCGTGATTTCAAAGGTGTCTGATTGTGCAAGCATAGGTCCCTTACATGTAGCATATTGACCGACAGGGTATAGAGGGAAAACATGAAACCCATAAATCTCGTCCACATCGTTTAAAACGTCATCATTGATCATAGCTTGTGCGCCGCCGGGATATGTTTCCTCACACGGTTGGAAAATCAGACGGATATGCGTTTTGAGTCTGCTTTTAAGGTCTGTCAATATCCTTGCAGTTCCGATTAACATTGCCGTATGTGCATCGTGTCCACACAGATGTGCTTTTCCATCAAACTTAGATTTGAACGGCACTTCTGTCTGTTCCTGTATAGGTAATGCGTCCATATCTGCGCGTAGTGCTATCCGTTTTGTTGCGCCAGGAACATCAAAATTGCCGACAACACCTGTTTTTCCAATACCGGTCTTGACCTGAATACCGAGTCTGTTTAGTGAATCTGCGACGATTCCAGCAGTGCGTTCTACCTCAAATCCTATTTCAGGATGCTGGTGAATATCACGACGGATTGAGACGATGTCATCGTAATGGCGTTGGCAGTGATCAAAAATTAGGTTCTTCATTTACTGTACTTTATGGTTCTCCGTAGAATACTCTTGTGTCCTCTATCATTTTCCAGTTTATAAATGACTGTATAGGTGCCAGGTATAGTCTGAAAATCCGATTGGTCAAGCTTTGGATTAAGTCGCACAATCGTTGAATTATCATTTGGTATCTCTGTTTTCTGTGTAAAGGGACCGTAGCATCTCTCACCTAAAGGATTCAGCACCTTCCAAGTAAGCGTCAACTGTTTAGGGCGCGGTGGATTGTTAATATGCACATTTATCGTATCGGACACATGCGTATTGCCATCAATGCTGAGTGTCCCCAATTTTGATAGCATTTTCACGGTCTGTGTTATCGTGGGAACATATTCAAGGTAACCCTTCCCTGGTATAGCACGCCAAGTTCCCTCTGTTGCAAGTGCAATTTGCTTGATTGGGAGATAATCAAGTCCAATCACATCAACCCTAATAGCATTCCTTTGTAAGGTGTCAATTACCTCATCCAGACTATAGCGGGACTTCCCATCGTAATCTGCATCATGAAACGCAGCATCACTGGCATAGATGAAATGTCGCTGTGCATTCTTGCGGAATTTGAACTTATTCACAGCATCCATCAGGGCATCTAACCCTGCTTCCGAAATGTCACCCCCATGGTCTACATTGATTTTAAACAACCAGTTATTGAATTTGCCGAAGTCATTGGTAAATCCGAAGGTTTTAGTTTTGTCTGTAAATGTCACCAATCCATAGTTAACATCAATTTTGTTTCTTTCAAAAGCGTCGAAAATTAGATCGAAATATGCACGTATCCCGCGTATATTGTCAACCATACTTGCAGTTTCATCAATTAATAGTATCAGATCAACCTTTCCTGAAGTGTTTGCTTTGATGAGTTCATCAGCGATAGCTTTCATCATCTTGATGTATGACGCAGTAGTTTTGGTGCCGCCTGAACTACCACTTCCACCCCAATTATTACTCATACTGGTTGCCCGTAATGCATCACCCCGTCTGCTTGTATACTGTACATTTGGGGCATTTGCAGAAGGTGAAATACTGTTTAATGTGTTCTTTATATCAAATTCTACTTTTTTGGTATCTTCTTGAATATCCTCACTGTCTGTTCCTGTTGAACGTGATAACGTCAACGCCTCTCGATTGACACTTTCTGGTGTTGTGCGAATTTTTGGTATATTGGAAACAAGTAAAGGTGATCTACCTTTAGAAAATCCATCAGGTTTCTGTTTGCGAGTATTCGTTTGACGTATATCCTTTGCAGTGTCAGTTTCGTTCATACTTTCACTAACATTCCATCCCAATTCAGGGTTTATCGTTGGTTTTGGGATATATGGTTTTTCAACTTTTACTTCAACAGTGGATTCAGTCTCAGTCGTAATAGGTTCTTCAAGTGGTATAGGTGGTTTAGCTAAGTTGGGTCGAGGCAAGTAAATCAGTTCTCCATCTAAAGAACCGTGTTCATGCAAGGGATTTTCGACAATAGGATTCAACCACCATAGACATAATAGAATGATCATGTGTATGCTGCATGAGTAGACAAGATATTTATAAGAAGACTTATATAATTTCATCATGTGTCTGTCAAAAGAGGAAACAATCTATGATTATCCAATTCTTGCTTGCTGCAGTTAATCTCAAGATAGGCAAGAATCTAAGATACTAAGAACTTCATCAAGAAGCCAAGTCGGTGCAGTCTCAATGAACTCAACATGTCTACTGATATAATCTACAGATTTTATCTGCTCAACCATTATATACCCAGTTAGTACTGACTCATCAGGAGTTCTTACATGGAATGGCATATCTCTATATGTGTTTGTAATAGGACAAACCATTGCAAGATGTGTGTGAATGTTAAATAGTGTATTACTTATAACTAAAGCTGGACGTCTACCCTTTTGTTCATACCCCGTTTGCGGATCAAAGGAAAGTCTAACAAAATCTCCTTTCTCTGGAATATAATCAGGCATCTACCACACCTCTTTTCCTACCGGTTTACCCCAGTCTAATTCCGTAGGTTTGTAGTCCTTAGGCATTTTTGATACTAATTCCCTTAATTTAATCCGCTTGATTGCTTTAGCAGCAGATTCAACAATTATTCTACCATTCTGAATCGTAACTTGTACTTCCTCATCTGCCTTGATCTGTGCTGAATCCAACAGATTCTTTGAGACACAGATTCCATCTTTCCCTTCAAGGTTCTGAATTTTGATGTTCACATTTTCTCCAATTCAATAATATAGTAGTTTATAGTTATAGATGAAATTCTACGACATCTCCATCAAAAATGACATCATTGCGACTAACAGGTTGTCCATCGTGCCAATTAGGACCCCATATCCGAGCAAGCTTGAAATCCTCAAAATCTTTGTGTAACCCCATAGCTGCATCAAGCACAGTGGAGCCATTCGGCAGTACAATTGGATCATCTCGTTCTAACTTCTTACCCGGTGCTTTTGGGTAGACACGGACGATATTGAGTGTATTGTAAATCCCTTTAAACAGATCATCAATACCATCACCCGTTTCCGCTGAAAGTGGATAGATTTTGAACTTTTCCCCATAAAACTCTTGCAGGATTTCTAATCTGTCCCTTGCCCCTAAAGTATCCAACTGATTTGCTGCTACTACAAATGGTATGGTCAGTTCATCTGTATCTCCGTTCTGTTCCTTCAATGTTGTCAGCACGAGTTCCAATTCGTCTAACAGACTATCACTTGCTAAGCTGATAACGGTTAGACAGAGATCGCAATTCCTAAGGAGTGTCAATACCGTTGAAGCCACAAAATCTGGCATAAGGGATGGTGTGTCAATAAGTTGGAACTGTATATTCTCAAACTGTAACATACCGACGACTGGTATTGTGGTGGTATAAGGTGTTAGAGACACTTCCGATCTTGCCTTTGTATACTTTGCGAGTATGTGAGATTTACCACTATTGGGTGGACCGAACATGACGATCTGTCCGGCACCCTGCTTTGGTATATGTTCGCTATAGCCTTTTTTGGTACCACTCTTTCCTGATTTTCCTGAAGCACCTTTTTTTAAAACAGCAATACGTTTTCGTAGATCAGAGACGACTTTCTCAGTCCCTTTGTGCTTTGGGACAATACTTAGCATTTCTTCTAATAGACCGAGTCGTTCCTCATCTGTCTTCGCTGATTCATGCTGATGTTTTAGTTTATAGTAGGTCGGTGGCAGATTGGCAGGCATATTGAACTCCAAATCTTTGATTGCAATGTTTCAAGGTAACTGATAGAATCAAGATGTCATGATATTGCATACAAAAGTTATACATTCATAAGAAACCATTCCTTAATTCCTTAGTATCAACATAATAACAATTTTTCCTCCAAATGTCAAGACAATCAAGTACATCATATCCTCATCATAACAACGTGATAACCTTGATGATTATACTGTCCTCATTCTATTTTCTGTTGACTGCTTCTGCAGATCGAGGTGAGGAACTATTATCCCAAGTGCAGAAAGATACTTTGGTTTCACATGTTACTTCCTTGCAGGAGAATGTGTCTTACAATCTTGCTAAAGAAGCGTACAACACCCGAAGTGCACACCATCGGGACGCAACTGACACTGCTGTAAATTATATCAAGAGGATGCTAAGTAGATCGGAACGTCTGCTTGTGACTGAACAGAACGTGGGGGGTACACGCAATGTGATCGCTATACTACCAAAAAAAGAAACATCTACCAGTGATCGAGTGTTTACCATCTGTGCCCATTACGACACACACGCTGGGCGTGAACCGGATTGGAATCCGCTATCATCCAAAGCACCAGGGGCAAATAAGAACGGTACTGGTGTCGCTGCCTTGCTGGAAATTGCCAACATCTTAAGCCAGTATGAATATGACCACGACTTGATTTTTGTTGCTCTTGGTGGAGAGGAACTTGATTTTCAAGGTAGCCATAATTTCATTCAGGATTCTATCAATTCTGGTGATACAAACAATAATAAGTTGACCGATAGACATTTTGCGACTTCAGGAAGGATAACAGCTGTTATCAACTTAGATATGATTGGATTCAACTGGAAAAGCGATCTGGTTGAGGTAATTACAAATAGAGATTCCTCTTGGATCAGTCGTGCGTTGACAATATCTAACTCATGGTATGAAATCGGACTTAAAATTAGAAGGACACAAGATGAATTCATCGATATTTCGTCACACAAGACTTTTTGGGATGTAGGGTATCCAGCGGTTACATTGATTGAAAGTTCAACACCGTGGCGTGATTCTCAGAATTACGATGCCAATCCTTATTATCACACCTTTAGAGATACTGTTGACAAGGTTAACTTTAGTTTAGTCAGTAAGGTGACGCAATTAGTCTTAGTAACTATTGACAACTTACTTACAACTATGTTTCAACCCGACCGTCAGTTACCGCAAATTGTGTTTGAATTACCTTCTCTCGTCAAGCAGAATCCGGTTCAAGTCACCGGCACTTACAAGACTGACTATCCGATAGAGATTGTATTTCACCCGAGTGAGGTCGTCGCAAAGTTGGATAAAGAGAAACAGACTTATGCTGCTACTGTCCCATTGTCTCCGGGGGCAAATAACCTGATTGTCATTGCACTCTTTCCGTTAGGCGCAAATTCTGTCAGGCGATCCGTTGTATTGGATGAAGCTTTTATCTGGAAGGATGTCAATGTTTATCCGAATCCTGTTAGAGCCAGCAACCAGACCGAATTTCGGGTTGAAGGTAATCTGGAGATCACAGACATGAGAGTTAACGTGTTTGATGTGAAGGGTAGTTTGATAAAGAGGATAGATGGTGTTTCTGATAGAATTGACAGTCGTATATGGCGCACATGGTGGAATCAGCAGACTGCGTATGGTCTGGCAGTTTCTGCTGGTATATATATCTGTCAGATTTCTGTGGAAGTAAAAGGTGAAACGTATACTATTTTGAGGAAATTGGCTGTTGTGAGATGAGAGGACTTATTGACATTCTAACAGTGAGTGTGTATAATAATACTACGCATGTCATTTCACAATTCATTCGTAACAACTAAGGAAAAACCGATAAAATATAATGCAAAATCCTATACTTGAGAAAAATTCATTCATAAATTCAATCGGCATGAAGTTTGTCAGAATTCAACCTAACAACTTCCTTATGGGTTCAGAAAAAGCAAACCTCCCAGACGAAGTAATTTCCGAAAAAGAATACCTGCGGGATGGTGATTGGGATGAACAACCTATACACGAAGTCACCATCACAAAACCATTCTATATCGGCATATATCAAGTAACAAACGCGCAATATGAGAAATTCCAACCACAACACCGACACCTACGTGGCAAACTCGGTTTCTCAAAGGATGATGATGAAGCCGTAATCTTTGTTGATTGGTCTGATGCCTCAAACTTCTGTAAATGGCTATCCCAAAAGGAGGATAGATCATACAGACTGCCAACTGAAGCTGAATGGGAATATGTTTGTCGCGCCGGCACAACAACACACTTTCATACAGGTGACACTTTATCCCCTGAATTCCACAAAAACGTCTCTGAAAGTTGGTATCCTGATGCTGGTCGCAGTCAAGGTGAAGCGGAAGTTGTACCGCTACATGTAGGTAAAACAACTCCGATTGGATGGGTGGTCTACGATATTGACGGGAACGTTGAGGAGTGGTGTCAAGA
>VXOP01000011.1 GCA_009839975.1 Candidatus Poribacteria bacterium | reverse complement strand
AAACCCAATAACAAAGCAAGACTTACATGAAGTCCAATAGAAAAGAATAGGGACAGAGAATTCCTGCCACCAGTCTTCTGAAGCGTGATAGGGGGCGGTTTATTGCCAGCCGCAGTAACTATGCCATCCACTTCATTTTCAGCAAGACTAACCTTCATTAACTTAGAATTTACTTTCGGCTTTTTTCTTTCTGCTCTACGTCTCTGTAATTGTGATACTATGTCGGAACTTCTACTCATCTCTTCTCCTCCTACGGGTTTACTCGTGATGTGGATAGCGCGCTTACAACACACTTACCGGAGTTTGTGAGATTGACTATAATCAAATGAGATATGATAATATCTCCTACGTACAGACTTCAGACTAACTATGGTTTCCATCAAAAAAACAACAATATACAATCTAATACGACCATTTTATACTAACATACTACAAATTATACCGTATTAAACAACAAATTGTCAACATTTTTAAAATACTATAACACATCATGTGCCATCTAAACAACTAAATTTGTCATAATTTATGGATTCCACCAAAACGTCACTTTAGCAACTACCGTAGAATCCTGCAGTACACGCTTCGTTGTCTTATCCGTATCGTAGGTCTGATTATAAACAAAATAAAAATCGCTTCCGGGACGATAAATGTAATTAATAAGAAAATTGGTCAAAATCTGCTCCTTCTCTGTATTCCATTGCGCATATAACTTCGCGAATAACTTCGTAGAGAAAGAGTAATTCAATCTACCTGAGTACAGATTGACATCAAAACTATTATCAGGAAGCAACACACGATTGAATTCATAGTCCAAGCTAACACTCATCCTTGTGGTCGGTTTCAGTGAAGTATCAAAATAGTATTTTCGTAGATTTCCATTATAGTATTCACCGGTCTCAAATCCTGTCGTTATACTGAGAATACGACTGTCGCTTGTAGAGAATCTTCCACCGAAAACGCCATATTCGTAATCACCTATCGGTACAAAAATATCCTCACGTACTTCAAAATCTTTGTCCAGTCGTTCAAATTCTCGTCTTAAAAAGAACATAATTGAGTCGTCAGTAGCAAACGATGTCCAATGTGAATAGGAAATATTCCATCTTTCAATTTCGTTCTCTTGGTTAAAAACATAGTTCACCTCTGGTCCCGACCATAGTTCACGTATGCCGTATCTGTTAGGTCTTGGTGCAATACGCACATCTCCACGGACCTGTCGTATACCTTCATCCCGCACGTAACCGACTTCTGGGTCGAAGTCTTCATCTATATCTGTGTAAGAGGTGCTAACTCTTAAGAGATCATTTCTCCATCTTGTGCCGATATACCATGCGTTGTTCTTTCCACTCATATCAGGTGAAAAGGTTCTCGCAAACATACCCCTAATATCCAACCTATCGTTTGGACGCAATTCAAAGTCAAAGCCACCTGCTCTGTTGTAGTCACGGGATTCAGCTTTGTTCACTGCGATCATGCCAAAACGGGAACCTGCTGGACCATCTCTTGTCAATCGGATTACAGAATAATTCGTGGGTGGAATATCAATTGGGTCATCATCTTCAGGTTCATCGTAGAATTTGTCTGTTCTGACATGGATCAATCCTACGCCGTATCCCCCTACTTTACCAGTTGCTTTAGTCCCGAAGATAATCGGAACTGCATTACCTTCATATAATCCTATCCGTCTGCTATAGAACAACAACATAGGGGGTGGTCTACGAAAACTCTGCCGTGGGATACCAAAATCAAAAAGACCAGCACCTTCTAAGAAAAACGGTCTTTTCTCCGGAAAAAACAGACTAAAACGCGTCAGATTGACCTGCTCCTGATCAGCTTCAACTTGAGCGAAATCTGTTTTATAGGTTAAGTCTGCTATTAAGTTCGACGTAACACCGTATTTGGCATCAAAACCGAGTTTGAATCTTTGCGTTGTGTCAACGGATGCTTGTTCGTCATATTCTTGAGTCATATCCGGTAGAATATAGGGAAGAATTTCAATACTTCTTGATGGCACGATTCCTTCTAAACCGACAAGTTCTGCAAGATTAGTTGTTCTATACTTTGCCAACCCACCGTACGATGCGGGTACGGGTGCCCATATTGATTCTTCCCGATTGCGGATGAGTTCCCTACCAACATTTATACCCCATATAATATGGTCGCTTTCCTCGAAACGTAACTGGTTAAACGGAATACGCAACTCCGTTGTCCAAGATGTGTCATGTATCTTTGATTGACACGCCACGACTGCATCCCAATCGTCATTCAATGTATCTCCATTGTTGGTGATGACTCTATCTTGGATAGCACCTAAGGCGTTCGCACGGAAAAAGAAACCACTCCTTTTGTCATTGTATGTATCCAATAGGAGAAATACGTTATCATTATCATGGATATTCCGAGCATCTCTACGCATCTCATTCGCGACAATTTGAGAAATATCTGAATCATAACATCTGAAACCAAAATAGATGTTATGATTATCGTAAAGTATCCGAACATCCATCGGTTCAGAACTAACTTCACCTTCATTCGGTTCAATCTGTATAAACTTGTTGATTGCATCCGCTTTTTGCCAGTCTGACTCGTTCAAATCTCCATCTATTTCTATACTTTCATAAGTACGGTATGCTCTAATCTGTAGATTGTGTGATTCAGAATAGACATCTGTTACGAAGATAAAGACGCATGTAATAAGGCATAGTGAGGTAGTCAATTTAGCAGAACGTTGATATGAAGATATTTTTACATTCAAAAGCGTTACCTCCTTGACTACCCCGCGTAGGGGCGAGGTTTCCTCGCCCGTTTGTAGAGTGTATCATTAATTCTGAAGTCCACTATAAGACAACGGTGTGTTACAGTTTGCGAAGATTATACAAGATATTGAAAAATTTGACAATTCAAAATTCAATCGTAAATGCGAGGAAGGGGACAATAGGTAATTGTGCGATGGGAACTTCTTTAGTAAAATCTGAATTATATCGGACTTGTAATGAATTTGTGCGGTTGTAGACATTCCACAATTCAATCGTAAATCCACCATTCAACTTATCAATCTCTAAGAAAAGCCAATCTATTGTGATGTCATTGAAGAATGACCAGTGAAATCTCAAATCTAATCGGTGATAGGGAACAGTGCGTTTGGGATCACCGTATATGGGTATCCATACCTGTCTGTTTGTAAAAGGATTAGTATATCTCTCATTTCCATCTAACGGCGCATATAGGATACCACTCTTGTATTGCCAGTTGGCACCAAATTCTATAGTAGAATAGAAGTAATTCAGATTGATAGTCAATACATGCGGTGTGCTATACATATAATCGCGTTCCTTTTCATAAGGAGAATCTTGACGTTTTGAGTCCGTATAGGAATAAGCAAACCAACCCCTGAACATATTCCCTATTCTATGCTCCAATGAGAATTCTATACCTCTAACAAAGCCAGTTTTCTCATTCTGATACTGTTTCTCCGGTAGGTTATAGACTATCATATCTCTTAAGTACTTTAAATATCCTGCAACTTCAAATCTTGTATCTGATGTGATGCTTTTCTCTATTTCAACAACATAGTGTGTGGCTGAACTCGGAGATAAGTCTGGGTTCTCATGACCGAGTACAATTTGGTAAAATTTAGGGCTCTGTACATAATTACCATACATAAAGCGCACATCTATAGGAAAAAGCGTAACACCCACATCACCATGCTGTTCCGATCCTAATGTGGCACCAATTAAACCCCGCGGTTGAAGCGAAAAAGAATCGATAATATTAAAGTAACTCCCTCTTATGCCAAGCGTTCCATAAAAATCAATGTATCTTGATGAAAACAGTGCCTGTGTTGCTTGGAGGTAACCTTCAAATCTATGTAGGTCTTGTGTAGTATGTGTATAGACCTTCTCTCCATCTATTTTTATCCTTGGGTCGTAATCCCAATCACCCTCTTCAAGTGGACGAGAACCGACACTTGTCAAACTTGAGGGAAGATTGGTTAATTCAAAACCAGATTCAAGTAAAAATTTCGGAAATTTTATCCAATACTTTAAATCCCCGCGAAGTGAGAATACGGTTTCTAAATCCCTGTAATAATAACCTTCTCCATAAATCAGCTCATTACGTGAAAAGGAACGGGTCAATGATAAAACAGACTTGAACCTATTTTCTTTCTCAGAATAAAGATGTATCCCTTGAGAATCAAAAGGATTCTCCGATTTGAGAGGTCCCCGTAAGTCACTATCAGATGCTTCATCTGGACCAATTCTAAATTCAGCACCATCGTCTGCAGCGATTGTATTAAATTCTAATCTGTGTATTTTTGATAACTGATAGACGAATTTGCTTTGATAACTCCAGAAACTTGGCACCTGTGTAACCAAGTCATCTTCTATTTCCAAAAGATGGGGTAAAAGTTCAAAAAGCGGTCCCATATAACTGCGGCGACCAAAGAGATACCAATAACCGCGCGTACCGATGTTACCTTCAGAGAACACTTGGGAATAAACAGGATTCAGATTGAGTTTTCCGCTGAATTTTGATGCCGCCAACCGACGGGAAGAGATGTCAATGACAGCCTGCGAGTTAGAACCGAATTCCGCACCATAACCACCAGGATATACCTCAACATTCTGAATCACATCCGCATTCACAGTTGAAACAATGCCGTAGAGATGATATGGATATCCTAATGGAAGTCGATCAAAATAGTATATATTGTCTTCAGGACCGCCACCCCGTACAGATAGTATGCCTACGAAATCGTTGAGCGTCCCCACACTGGGAAGTAAATTCAATACACGCAGCGGATCCCCACCACTACCCGTAGCATACCTAAACACATCTGTACTTAGTGTATGCCTCGGTTTCATTTCAATCCGTTCGGCAGTAACTTCTATCGGTGGCAGGACAACAATATCACCTACGTCATCATCGTCTATAGATTCGTCATTCTGACAGAAGGCATTTGAGGCAGTTATTAAAAGCAATAATATCAGTAGATGTTTCAATGACCTGAAAATAAAAAATGTCATTTAAAATTCCGCTGTTATGCCAAAGTAAGGAATGAGGGGAAACTGATTAATAGGCTCTTTATCTGAATAGTCTGTATTGTATCTATAATCAAGAAGATTTTTCTGGTTATATACGTTCAGGATTTCCACAAAGGCACCTAAATTCCAACTCTTAAAATTGAAAGTCTTGCTCAAGCGGATGTCCAGCCTATGGTATGGAGGAAGACGTTCAGAATTAGTCTCACCATAGATAGGAATATATATTGTATTTTCAACGATATCTACTGCGCTAATTTCGTCAATACTCTCTACATCTTCAAGAAACCGGGGATCAATTCTACGTTCTGAACCCGTCACAGGTGTATACGGATTACCAGTTCTATATTGCCATTTTGCACCTATCTCCCAAGTCGGTGTAATCTTATAACTTGCTGCTAAGGTGGTGACGTGTGTCTGATCAAATGAGTAGTACCGGTAAGGTTCACCTAAACGATCTTTTCGTTTTGAGAGCGCATAAGCATAAGAAACCCATCCAAATAACCTATCACCACTTCTGTGTCTTAGGAAGAGCTCAGTACCTTGAGCATAACCAATTCCCTGATTCAAAAATATAGATGCCTCATCAGATGTCACAAGGTTCACAAGGTCTTTGTAATACGCAGCCATCTTAATCTCAGTATCCTGTGACAGTTCTCGTTTAAGTTCAAGTATGTAATGACTCGCTTGACTGGATTTCAATTCTGGGTTACCCACACTGGATGAAAGCTGCGCGGGTATTGGCGTCTGGTTGTATATACCATAGGCGAATTGGAGTTCAGAAGTATTGGGTAATTCCACACGAATGCTACCGCGCGGTTGTATTGATATCTCATCTATGCGGTTAAAATAGTCAAGACGTAACCCATACACCACGGATAGAAAAGGCAGTATATTAAATCTATCTTGTAAGTAGGCTTCAATACGTTGTCCTCTGACAGATTCATCTATAACCTCTTTTTCAACAAAGCGAATATCGTAGTCTACTTCACCCTCGTCTGGAATTCGAGAGAACACACCTTTTACCTCGCCCGGTTCCACACCAAGAATAAGACCAGACTCTAAACGATGCCTTTCGTTTAGTTGATAAGTAAGATCTTCTCGCAACGTGTATGTTGGCGCATCAATATTAAGAGACAATGTAGGTCCAAAATTCACATCAAACAGAAAATCTGATCTTGTTAACGACAGATATGAGGTTAACCTATCTGTAAGTGAAGAACGGAGGTGAATGCCTGCACCTTCAAACCCGCTCTCAAAACTCGTATCGCCTCTAAAGTCTGCGTCAACATCTTCACCATCTAAAGTCAGGGCAAAGTTATCACCAGATGCAAACATATTGAAAAATAGTTGATGTTTATCACTAAAGTCATACCCTACTTTAACCTGATAATCCCAGAATTTTGGGAAGGCAGTGATCGCACCAGCGTCAAACGCCAATGAACTCACAAACAGATCAATGTAACTTCTACGACCTGCAGCATACCAATATCCCTTCTGTCCAATCTTTCCTTGTAAAAGTCCTTCTGAAAATAGTAAATTAAGATTAAACTTACCACGAAGGTTTTCAGGACTGTTATCCTTAGAGTAAATGTCAATCACTGCCTGTGAATCAACACCGAATTCAGCACCATAACCGCCAGCATAGACATCAATCCTATCAATGACATCTGAATTCAAGGAAGACACCAATCCCCCGAAGTGGAACGGATATCCCACAGGAACACGATCAAAATAGTATAAGTTATCTTCATCAGAACCACCACGGATATAGAGTGCACCACTAAAATCGTTAGCAACACCTATACCAGGAATCACAGGCAGGGCTCTCAGCACATCCCCGGCAGTGCCGGGTATTCGCGTAATCTCTTCAGATTCTATACTCTTTCTTAAAACTGTTTTGGGGACACGTTCGGTCTTAACCTCTATAGCCTTTAACTGATAGTCTACCCGTGTAATGAAGATGTTTGGTGTCAACGTCTTACCTTCTTCAACCTCAACACTTACTTTCTCATCAGTTTCAGATCTTGGGATGGATACCTGTAATGTATATTTTCCAGCAGCGATTTCCTTGAAAGAGAACGTTCCTTCACTATCAGTTGTAGTCCGCATATCAAGTTCAATTATAAGTATTTCTACATCTTCTATAGGTTCGTTTGTAATTCTGTCTATGACTGCACCATCAATTGTCCCTGTCTCTGCCCCTGTTTGTGCAAAGACAGAAACCGGCAATGCTAAGACAAAAACCAAACAAATTAGACGCTTCATTGTTAGTACATACCTCAACTTTCCTTGTAGCACAATCTGCCAGATTGTGTGTCTTTGTAGCACATTCTTCCAGATTGTGTGTATCATAAATTATACAATTTACTATGTTCAATATGCCAGAAAAACGGACGAACCTGTTTAAAAATCCAACGTTAATCCAACATAAAATATCCGCGGCAGCTGTTGCACATCTTCAGATTCCCACTCCTCAATCACAATCTCTTCATCTTGAACAATAATTGTTGAATCATTGAAACTAAACTTAATTTTATTCTTTCTATTGTAAACATTTAGAACATCAATAAACCCACCCAATTTAACACCCTTTATTCTCCATTTGTGGCTTAACCTGAAATCTAATTTGTGATACGGATTCAGCGCAGCATGCAATTCCTCATCAACACTTGCTAACAAAGGATTCAACCCCCGTGTCACAGGATCTTGTATGAGTATGAGAGAACTGATAGGAACTTCAGATGTCCCGCTGAGGTACTGCCATTTTAACCCCATCTCAGTGTTCTCTGTAAAGTTATAGTTTGCAACAATACTCACTATATGTGTATTATCAAATAGATACGGATTATATAGCGCGTCAGTTTTCTCTCGTTGTTCAGCATGTGTATAAGCATACGACACCCATCCGAAGAACCTATCAGGAATCCTATGCCGCAAGAAAGCTTCAACACCACCGACATAAGCAGAACCTTGGTTTAGATAATTGGATACAGAGTCCTCAGTTGCCAATCTATCGCCTTCAGATTCTGCCAGTGTTTGTAATAACGGACCACGTGTTCTTTCATTGATTACCATATTCTGAGTATCTTTGTAATAAGTTGCAAACTTAAAGTCAGTCTGCTGTGTGAATTCGTTTTCAATTTCAAAGATATAGTGTCGTGCGATACTGGACTTCAAATCAGGGTTACCATTTTCCGACAGGAGTTGATAAGGTCTCGGACTCTGTTCATACTGTCCATAAGCAAAACGCAAATTGAAATCGTTAGGAAGTTGAACGTTAACACTTCCTCTCGGTTGAATTGATAATTCCTCCGTAACGTCAAGGTAATCCATGCGTATACCGAGAGCAATGGAAACAGACTGTAATGGATCATACCTTGTTTGTAGATAACCTTCAGTCCGATAAAAATCGTGTCCAAATTCAAAATGGGTTTCTTCTAATTCAGTAACCTCATATCTGTCAGGTATAAAGTATTCCATTCTGTTGCCGTTTTCAAATGTAACTGAACGTGTTCTACTTTCTTCAACGAGTTCATATTCATAGAATCTCCCATCTTCATAACTATTTGCTGGACTATATGAGAAAAGAAAACCCGATTCAAGTTGTAAGAAAGGATTCAGCTTATATGTAATGTCTTCACGTAGAGTGTAAACCGGGACATCTATCTTTATGTCATAAGAATTGTTTATTATCTCTTCAGCAACTAATTTTCCATCTTCAAATACTGCATCCTTAAATTCTGCCTGATCATCTACGAGCTTGTAAGAGATTACAACTGGATCTTTTAGATCAATATTAAGAGTATTCAGATTTCGGGTTAACGATAAATATGAAGTCAATCTATTATCCAATAATTCTGAATAGAGGTGTATACCTTGTGCAGAAAAACCGTTCTTGAAAAATAGACTTGTTCTACCAACATCCGGTTCAATATCGTCTGGGTCTGGTTCTTCTTCTGCATTAATGTTAAAATGATCAGTCGCTGCAAATGCGTTAACTGTTAACGCATGTCTATCATTCAGTTCGTAATTGATTTTAATTTGATAATCGGAAAAATATGGAAACTGTTGTTCTGTTCCTGTCTGTGCTTCAACGATAGGGCCAGCGATCAGATCGAAATAACTTCTACGACCAGAAACAGAGAAGTACCCACTATCACCAATTCTACCCTCAAGTAACCCTTCCGAGTAAAGGATATTTAGGTTGAACTTACCATCTAAACCATTCTCAATGCTATCACGGGTTTGTATATCAAGCACTGCTTGCGAATCCAAACCGAACTCCGCACCGTAGCCCCCAGCATATATATCTATTTTATCAATAGTTTCTGAGCTAATAGTAGAGAGAAAACCACCCCAATGGAATGGATATCCGAGTTGTGTCCTATCAAGATAGTATAGATTTGACCCTGGTTCACTACCGCGTATGTAGAGTATCCCAAAAAAGTCGTTCGGTATCCCGATACTTGGCAATGTCGTTAGACCTTTCAGTGCGTCAGTACCGACACCAGCAATTCGTAGGAGTTCACTGCCGCGTATATCTTTTCTACTGATCGTTGGTGGTATACGTTCACCTTCAACGACCACAGTTTCTAATTCAAAAACCTCCCCGAGGGATACTTTCGTCTGTGTTGTATGTCCAGCCGTAACTTCTACCGTGACATTTATCGGTGTTGGAAATGACCTATGAGAAATAGCAAGAGAATATCTACCTGGCGGGATTCCCGTAAACCACACTTTACCTTCAGCGTTACTTTTTTCACGTTCATCTGTCTCAATGAGATGTACTTCTGCATTTTCAAGCGTTTTTTCTGTATTTTGATTATAGACGGTGATTTCGATTGTACCTGTTTGTGCAACAGCAGTTGCAGCAAAAACGAAGAATAACATTAAACTAACAAATTGCTTCAAATTATCTTCTCCTAAAGGGATTATATACTTAGAATAAAACGAAACTAAGTCATTCTTCGTTGACACAAAATTGTTTTTTAATTGTTCAGGACTTACGCATTCTCCTTGATAAGGGGGTTAGGGGGTTAGAAAATTGTTCAGGACTTACGCATTCCCCTTGAATGAAGATTAAGGAATTAAATGGGTAAAAAGCGATTCTTCCCAGGCTGGTGAATCAACGCCAAATGCGCGTTTGGCATTTGGCGGGTGCGATATCCTTATCGCACCGGACTACTAAAATCATAATTACCCGATTATTATTTGAATCTTCATAATGATAATATGGGTAACGTGCAGCACCATCAAAGTCATTGGGGGTTAGACGCATATTTACACGGGTCAAAACGATGATGCTGTTTTCACTATTTGGTTGGAGAACGGACGTGACGATTTCAGGACCGCTTTCTGTATCAGTTTACACTTCTGATCCGTTCAATGCTTGCAAAAAATCTTCAACACTGGGAGTGTCAATTGCAGTAAGATGCAGTTCTGTCAAACGATCAAGATCTTCAATAGATTCAAGTGATTGTTCTATGTTTTGTACATTGCTCTGTGGAAACCGTTTTGTTAGCACAGCCTGAATATTCTTGATTGCCATTTCACGTGAACCTTGTTCACTATATTTCTGAATTAAGTGTTCAATAAATGGAAATTCTTGCATCATTTCCTCCGATATAAATTTTTGTAAAAGTGTAAGGTCATAGACTAAGTTGCCCAACGTTGATAGTGCCAAGAACAACGTTCCGCGCGTCTGTGTGTCAACGGGTGCTGCTTCTATCTTCTCAACACACTTCTTTAACCATTCCTCCGTATCCATACTTTTGGGTGGCTTCATTAAAAATATGAAAGGTAACAATCCAACCGATGCAGTCTCTAAAAACGATTCACCGTCCAAATCTGCCAACCGAATTACCTGATACTTATGTTGCAAACCCCACGTCTCATTTCCATAGATGGAGCCACCAGGGTCAGACTCTCCAGCATTTGGGCTTAGATATAACGTGAGTTTGATAAATATTTCATGTGATTCTGTCTAAAGAGAACTCTTTTGGGTATAATGAAGTCATTATGCCAAAAGATAAAGGAGTTCTCTAATGAGTGTTTTAACACTTTTCTGCAAAATTGACCACTTTTTTAGTTTTTGAGGCAATTCTGGCATCGCGATCACTTCAGGACAATAAACCGATTGAAACACGTGGGCATCCACGCAGTTTACACGACAGTGAAGTAATGACCATTCTCATTGCCTTCCATCAAAGTGGATTTCGGACGTTCAAACATTTTTATGAAAAACACGTCTACGTCTATTAGTGTACTGAGTTTCCAAACCTTGTCAGTTATTCTCGTATTGTTTATCAATTTATGGAGAACAAAACCTCGGTGAACCTGCGAAAACTTCAGGAAATCAAGGATTTACCTATGATTTCTTACTTCTAAATCATTTTAAACTCACGTTATTTCAGATAATTTGTCAAATTCCTTGTCTATCAACAGGAAGAATTCTGACATAAAGCATTAAGGTTTTGTTGGTTGAGGTATGAATATGCTTTTTTTAGCAAGTTTGTTGGCAAGAGCACGACGGTCTTTTTTCGCTGTTAGATTTACTTCGTTTTTTGGACATGTCGGATCTGGCAGTTCAGGGAAAGGTGTAATATTAGCATGTCTGGAAGGAGGTCTATCTGGAATAACTTTCAGTCCATTTATATAAACATTTTCAACAAATATATCCGCTCTTGCTACTGTCTTTGTTGTTAGACACTTAATAGCGATATTCCATATTTGATCTTCAGATAGGTTTGATATAACATATACAGATACATCAACGCTGTTATGGGGCGGAATGAACACGTCTGGTCGTATTTTGCCACCTTTACAATGACTATTATTACGGATAAATCGGGTAAGTTTGTCACCCGGCGATAATTTCATATAAAATCCTTATCTACGTAGAATATTAGACAGTATGCTGAGAAAACCCGACAACACTGGAATATCTGATAATTCACAGACCCCCTCTACTTGACGTTTTTCCTCACAGAATACTGAATATATTACAATATCATCTCCATATAGACCCATAGTTGCTATTCCGTTTTCAAGAAACCATGTGAGACTTAGGCTTCCATCTTCAGCCCAACTAAATTCTGGCATTGGAATACCGGAATGGAACACTTCCTTTAAGAGAATGAGAACGTCATCATATGCTTTTTGGGGTATAGGATCGATCTGGTTATCTAATGTGTAGGCTTCTTCTGCCTCACGGCGAACTTCATTTAGATGAACTTTACTTGTTTGCTGATACGCCTCGTGCGCCCGAGCCAAATACTCATAATTCCAATAAAGTAAAACCTTTTCTGACAAGTTGCCAAATGCTGAAATATCAAACAAGGTCAAATCTGTTAAAGTATCAGACATTGAAAACCTGATTTCATTATCTACAACGATAGGATTATCACCTTGATTGGTAGAATCTATATCGTAGTTACTTGAAAACGAAGCATTTTGGGAACTCATAAAAACATCTTTCACAGGATAATACTGATACCAAGTACGTAAAGAGTCGCTTATATGTGATCTCATAATTTTCCTTTCTATGTAGTTATTTGCTATTATCTGTAAACATACACTCAGTTTTTTGGAAATCTTATCATATACTGACTGAAACCACTCAGGTCAATATCTGTATTCACCTGAAAATTGAGTACTTTAAAATTGATCTATAGTGTTTGCTGTTGTTCTTTTAATTCACTTGATTGCTAACTCGAGACGGATAATGACTGTTAATCTATTATCGTTTAACCTTCAACGTGTGTCCGTATTCTCATTGTCTACATTATTCCCATTTTCATTTTCTACCTCACTCTGTTGAGCAAAGTCATATTTTCCTAATCGGAATAAGGCTAATATCATCAGATTCATAAGATCAAAGTGATATTGATCGAACGGCAGAAGTGCGTGTGCGATTTTATGTCGAAGATTATAGCCACATTTTTCAACTAATAGAAATTTGAAAAACAAGATGTCATCTTCATCAAAAAGTTGTTCAATAGCTTTTTCGCGTAATAACATCTCAATATCCTTTTCAAATGCGATTTGTCGATTAGCATGATCTTGTTTGTGGTAAGTCGTCTGAACACCAGAAATACGGCATAACTCTCTGAAAAGTCCCTCAATTTTCAATGTTAGGGAATCAAGACATAAAACAAAATTAGGTTTATTGCGTTCAGGGTAGTCTAAATAAAACATCACCTGCTCAAAATACTCATTAAGTGCTGGCGCGATCAGTTCTACCCAATTCGGTATCTTACCATACCAACAAAACTTGTTTAGTCCTTGTAACAAGTTTCGGATTGTCAGTTTCTTTTCCGATATTGCTTCAATCAAAATTGCTCTAATAAAGTGGATTTTACTTGTCTCAAGCTGCAATTTATAACTCTCAAGCAAACTATGATACTTTAACTCATCAGGGGTGTCAAAATGTTGTACAACATTGCTGTTACGATCAGTTATGACCTTTGGCAGTAGATGTACCGTTGGGGACATCCTCATAGATTCTCTGACAGACGATTCTATTTCAGATTTCGTTGAGAGTAGTATTTTGTCACTGATCAAGACACGTATAATGTCTTCAGAAGTGGCTTTTTTGACAAATTCTCTCACATAGTCTTGTGTTGCAATAAGAAAGTCTTTGATGTCAAATTCTGTTTTGATTGTGTGATATTTTGTAGACTTTTTGAGCTCAGAATAACGATTTTCCAATTCTTTTTGCTTTACAGAATCGCCAACTTGTTTATAGTTATGAATAGCCTTCATACAAAAAACCAATGCAACCTCAGGAGCTTTTTCAAATAATTTCATTTGTCCTTCATTATGTTCGGCGATTCGACGTATCCACTCATGAGATTGATTTTGAAGTTTTTGGTCGATCTTTTCACCGAGTCTTAGATAAGAGATCGCAATATCTGCATCATTTGAAAAAGATTCCGCTATCTGCCAGCATATATTTTCCAAACCTTCAAAATCTTCTTTTTTGAAACCTTTTCGCTTTTCCAACATGTAACTAATAAAATTCCTCACAAAAAAAGGATCATTTAAACTGAATTTGTGAATGAAATGCAACAACCTTGATTTTAATTGATCTATTTTATACTTACTGTGCAGTCCAATACTATAGGTGTTCTTCATGACTTCACATATTTCATGGACATAATAATCATCTTCAGAACCGCTTTGTTCATAATCAGCAAGATACTCAAGATAACAATCAATTGCTGTTTTAGCAAAGTCGTTATGTTTTGTTTTAGGACTGTTCCAAAGGATTTGAGCATAGTGTGCTTTGAGTTTGGGATGTTTTGTTTCTTTTAATCTTTTACGAAGACATTCGTAGACCTTTTCATCAAATAGATCCAAACTCGGATAGATAGAAACTTTACCATTTTCATATACTCGCTCTACGTTGGGTCTTATCTCACCGTCTGTAAAATAAAATGATAGAAAATGGATTTCCCATTGTGCTTTTTCAGCAGCTTCTGTATCGTTAGCCTCAAGTTTGGCATCCCGAAATTTCCGAATTGTATCAGTAATGTTAAGTTTATTAAATTCGGTCAAAGAACTACTTTCTATATGGTCATAAAGTGATTCTAATGTGTTTAATTCTAACATTGTGGTAACTCCTATTATACTGACATTTGTTTTCCCGACAGATCACCTGATTACTCATATAGGAAGGGTGACAGATATGTTGAGACATGCATCACTGTGTCACCCTAAACTGGGCAGAATAGTATAACATAAATCACAAAAACACACAACTAAATTAAGGGTTTGTGGGTGTTTTCTGGTTTTGCTATGCGCTGATACAATGGATGTTACTAAAATAAAAGGATTGCCGCTGTCAGTGAAATTAACAACCGTGGCAATCCTATTTTAAATTATTTTATTGTTTACACAAAAAATTATTTTATTGTTTACACAAAAACCTGAGCCACATCAGATAAAACAACAATCCACATCAGATTGTTCGAATATCACTTGCGGAGTTGCTGTTTCATATCTTTCAAAAGCTCTTGTACTAAACCAGTACCAAAACTTTTGGGATCCTGGCTTCTTTCGTGTGCCAACTCTTTCGCGTAGGAATGCGGAAAGAAGTGTTCCTTGAATTCTGCCATTGAGCGGTACACTTTCTCAGTCTGTTTTTTCGGTTGTTTTTGTGCCATTTATATCTACCTTCCTGTAATAGTTGGCAAAAAACTGTTGATATCAATTCAGATTCTAAATATCGAGATTTACTGAAAGTTAATAGTAAAGAAAATGTTAAAACTGAGTATCCCTGGACTACAGAGGAAAATATTCTTCAGCAAAATAATTATAATTACACAATGGTAAAATTCAAGTTGGGGAAAAGGGGTATTTGATCCAGATTTATCTCATCAAGTTCCAAATGGATTTGGCGCAAGGCAAGCTGAACTGAAGATTCTATTCTTTCACCTTCTGCATTTGAGAGGCATCTGACATTAAGGTTATTTTCACCTACAATAGCGAGTAGTAACATTTGAATTGTAAGCAGTGTTATGCGCGAACCAGCATCAATAAGGTTAAGATGGCGGTATTCTGATTTCAACACTTTTTTCGCATCTTCTCCCCAATCGTCCGGTAGTGGCATTAAAGCTCTCACATGTGCAAGTTCGTTTGGAATTTT
>VXOP01000183.1 GCA_009839975.1 Candidatus Poribacteria bacterium | reverse complement strand
GCTCATGACCTAGAAAAGCACTATTTAAGTGGGCGGCATCCTGACCAGAGGACAAATAGGCCCTTCAAAATTACTAAAGGCAATTTAGAGATAGAATTCAGCGAAAATCACAAAGAAAATCGGACTATTCCTATGAAAAATTTAGTAAAGGCGAATGAAGTTTTTGATGGTAGTTTTGGTGGTAGCATTTTGCAGAGTGGGAAACTTGAGTGGGAATGCCTGATTGAGTTTAAATCCAAATAGACTTGTATGGGTTGTTAACAGGTGCAGTATAATGCTATAGGAGAATATAGATTGCAAATATCAATGATTGCTGCCATAGATGAGAATCGACTTATCGGTAACGGACCTAACATTCCCTGGCACCTTCCTGCAGACCTTCGCCACTTCCGCGAAATGACAATCGGAAAACCTGTTGTTATGGGACGCAAGACTTTCGAAACGCTTCCTAAACCACTGGCAAAGCGGAAAAACATTATCCTGACTCGCAATAGGAATTACACTGCGCCGAAGGAGTGTATCGTAGCATATTCAGTAGCGGATGTAATCAGAACTGCTGAGACGTTATCTTTAAACGCAACCACAGAACTCATGGTATGTGGTGGGGGACCGATTTATGCCGTGTTTTTACCGTATGCAACTAGACTCTACCTGACACAGATACATGCAGTGTTTGAAGGAGATGTGTATTTTCCTGAATTTGATTGGAATGAATGGGAAAAAGTTAGCCGGACTGACCACGAAGCAGACGAGAAAAATCCGCATCAATACAGTTTTCTCATATTAGAAAGGAAATAGCACTTTAGGAGATATGGAAACACTCACAATTTTAAATGGCGACATTTATACACCGAAACACTTCGGTCATGGCAATATCGTCATAGAAGATGATACAATCACGACATTAACGAAAGAACACCCACCTACATCTAATGCGACTATAGATGCTGAAGGTTATTATGTTATTCCTGGGTTAATTGATGGATTGATACATGGGGGCGGCGGTTGTGATAGTATGACCGGTAAGGTGGATGACATTAAAACAATTGCTCGGGCACATGCATCACACGGTGTTACCGCGTTAGTGGTGGGAATATCGTCCGGTAGTATGGATCAGATTAACGCTTCCTTGACCGCGATTGCGAATGTTGTTGACGAACCTGTAGAGGATGGTGCCAGACTCATTGGATCGTATGTTGAAGGCAAATTTGGTAGCCTTGAGAAAAACGGTGCACAGGACCCAAAATACATTACGCCTCCGAACTTTGAAGAGTTCCATTCAATGTGGGCAGCGTCTGATGGTACACTAAAGGTAATTTCTCTTGCGCCAGAGAACGACGAAAACTTGCAGTTTGTTAAACATCTGGCAGAATTCAGATCGGATGCGTATAACAACATTGTGATAGCGATGGGACATACCAATGCAACGTATCAACAAGCAATGGATGCAATTGATGCAGGTATTACGCGTGCAACCCATACGTATAATGGTATGAGCGGAATGCACCACCGAAACTTGGGAGCATTGGAGGCGGTTTTAGACCACCCTGAGATCCATGCAGAATTGATTGTTGACGAGCATCATGTCCATCCATTTTGGGGTAAACAACTTATAGAGAAAAAAGGGATATCAGGTGTCGGTTTAATCACCGATTGCACTGAACATGCAGGTTTAGCTGCAGAAGAGTGGCAGAAAAATGCTGTTTACAATACCGAACTTGATGCATACCTTTTGAACGCATCAGATTCTGAGTCTCCTCCAAAATACATAAGAGATGGTGCAATGTGGCTGGATGTCGGCAAATCGACTGAACGGCTCGCGGGTGCGATCATTACACTGATGGATGGCGTGCGTAATGTGATAGAATGGGGGTATTCATTAGAAGAAACCTTAACGATGGCGACATTAACACCCGCTAAAAATTTAGGTGTTGATGATCGTATAGGGTCAATTGCCCCGGACAAGGCTGCTGATTTGGTAATCGTTGATAAAGAATTGAACGTTCAGTCTGTAATTTTGCGTGGAAAAGTGGTTAAAACGCCATAAATTCACAATTTTGCAATAAATCACTCATATTTTTTACAATTTTTTTGAATTTAACTTGACATAAGTGATGATTGGTATTATAATTAACGTTTTGAGTGTTAGAGTCTAAGTTTTGTCAGAAAAAACATAGGGGGCATTCAATTTGGAAGCAGTCTGACGTCGTTTTTCAGAGCAACGTTGTTGTATTACTTGAAAAATGAGCCCCTGTGAGGGCTTTTTCTTTTGTATAGTAGTTGTCCCTGTGACCCGTTTTCAACATAATGAGTGAGGAATTGAAATGCCGACAATAAATCAACTAATCAAAAAACCGCGTAAGAAATACCGCAAAAAGACGAAATCCCCGATTCTACAACAGTGTCCACAACGTAGAGGAATCTGTTTACAGGTGAAAACAGTAACGCCGAACAAACCGAATTCGGCTTTGCGTAAGGTTGCTCGTGTGCGTTTTACCTCATCTGCTGATGAAGCGACCTGTTATATTCCAGGGATTGACCATAATTTGCAAGAGCACTCAGTTGTGTTAGTGCGTGGCGGACGAGTCAAGGACTTGTCTAACGTTCGTTACCATATTGTTCGTGGTAAATTAGATACGGCTGGCGTTGAGAACCGTCGTCAAGGTCGGTCTAAATACGGCGCGCGGAAACCTAATTAGATATTATAGTATAGATTGTTCTTATAGAAGTAAGAGATATATTTTGTAAAACCTATAAGAGACGATTTCTGGAGGAGTTGGAGATGCCGAGGCGTGGAAATGTTGCAAAACGAGATGTGAGTCCCGACGCAATTCACAATAGCAAGTTAGTCGCAAAATTCATTAATCATCTGATGTGGGATGGCAAGAAAGGAACGGCACAACGGATTGTGTATTCAAGTTTCAAGATTATTGAAGAACGGACTAACGAAGAAGGTTTTACAGTGTTTAACCAAGCGATCAATAATGTCAAACCTGTATTGGAGATTCGTCCACGTCGCGTAGGGAGTCAAACGTATCAAGTGCCAGTTGATGTAAAAGCAGAACGGCGAACAACCTTAGCGATTAACTGGATTATTCAGTCTGCACGTGGCAGAGGTGAAAAAGGTATGGCAGCACGACTCGCGGGTGAGTTGATGGATGCCTCTCAGAATGAAGGCAACGCAATCGGTAAGAAATCGGAACAACACCGGATGGCAGAAGCAAATAGAGCATTTGCTCATTATAGATGGTAATACGTATTAATCATATTTGATTGTATAACTTAAATAAAGGTTTCATAAAGTCTGACGGAATAAGGAGTCATAAGACAGTGTCGGAAAAGAAGCAAAGGGTGCTACGTAGTTCAGCCCTATCACATACGCGAAATATCGGTATTATGGCGCATATTGATGCGGGTAAGACAACCGTAACCGAACGAATTCTATTCTATACGGGTAGGGTTTATCGTATCGGTGAAGTTGACGATGGCACAACTACCATGGATTTTATGGTGCAAGAGCAGGAGCGCGGTATTACGATTACTGCTGCTGCAACGACTTGCAACTGGAAGGACCACCATATCAACATCATTGATACCCCCGGACATATTGACTTTACGGTAGAAGTAGAACGTTCATTGCGAGTGTTGGATGGTGCTGTTGCTGTTTTCTGTGCTGTAGGTGGTGTTGAACCCCAATCTGAAACTGTATGGCGTCAAGCGGATAAGTACAAGATCCCTCGTATCGCTTATGTCAATAAGATGGACAGGACTGGTGCAGACTTTTTCCGAACCGTTGAAATGATGGAGGAGCGTTTAGGTACAACAGCTGTTCCTATTCAACTACCCATCGGGTCCGCAGAACAATTTAAAGGCATTGTTGATCTTATTTCAATGAAGGGACAATTGTGGGACGAAGGGAGTCTCGGTGCAGTTATTCACGAAACAGATATCCCCGCAGAGATGGAAGAGATGGTACACGAATATCGGGATAGGTTATTTGCAGCCATCGGTGAATGGGACGATGAACTCTGTGAAAAGTACATCAACGGCGTGGAGTTCACACCAGAAGAAATTAAAACGGGGTTGCGGCAAGCAGTAATGAGTAGTAAGGTTGTTCCAGTGCTTTGTGGTTCCGCATTAAAGAACAAAGGAGTTCAACCTCTTTTAGATGGCATTGTTACTTACCTTCCCGCCCCCACAGATGTAAAATCGGTAGTTGGATTCAACCCGAAAACTGAGGAAGAAGAGACACGTGCTGCTGACAGGGATGACCCGTTCTGTGCCCTTGCCTTTAAGATCACTACCGATCCACATGTTGGCAAACTCACATATCTTCGCGTTTATTCTGGTGTATTGAACAAAGGTGATACTGTCTATAATAGTAAGACAGAAAAGTATGAACGTATCGGTAGGTTGATGCAGATGCATGCAAATAAACGTGAAGAGCACCAATCTGTCAGTGCGGGTGATATTGTAGCAGCGATCGGACTAAAAGAGTTAAGTACGGGGGACACTATCTGTGATCCCAAGGCACCGATTGCATTGGAGACGATGGTATTTCCGCTGCCTGTCATGTCTGTAGCAGTTGAACCGCGTTCACAATCAGATATTGACAAGTTAAACCTGGCACTATCAAAGTTGGCAGAGGAAGATCCGACTTTCAAAGTTCATCAAGATCCGGATACAGGTCAAACGCTTCTTTCTGGTATGGGTGAACTTCACTTGGAAATCATAGTTGATCGTTTAGTGAGAGAATTTAACGTATCTGCCAATGTCGGTTCTCCTGAAGTTGCATATCGTGAAACGCTTCTGAAACCGGTCAAAGTTGAAGGCAGATTTGTCCGTCAGTCAGGTGGTAAGGGATTGTTCGGACATGTTGTGATAGAAGTATCACCACTTGAAAAAGGTGCTGGTTTCGAATTTAGCGATGAGACGAGGGGTGGTGCGATTCCGCAAGAATATATCCCCGCAGTTCGTAAAGGGATTGAAAATGCGATGAACGTTGGAACATTAGCCGGTTATCCGGTTGTTGATGTTGGGGTTCGTCTGGTAGATGGTTCATTCCATCAAGTAGATTCATCAGAGATGGCGTTTTCGATTGCTGGTTCTATGGCGTTCAAAGAAGCTGCGAAAAAATCAGGTTCGGTATTACTTGAACCAATTATGGCAGTTGAAGTCATAGTGCCGGATGAGTATCTCGGGAAAGTGATCGGGGATCTGAATTCACGTCGTGCGCATATTCGGGATACTGAGGTGCATGATAAGTCCCGCATTCAGGTTGTTCGGGTTGATGTGCCGTTATCTGAGATGTTTGGTTATGTAAAATCGTTGCGTTCGTTGACCCAGGGGCGCGCTAACTATTCAATGGAATTCGCACATTATCGGGAGGTTCCGACAGGTGTTGCCGAGGAATTGATCTCAAGTGCAGCATCCTCTTCATAGAACTGACGTACTGCGGTATTTGTAAAGAACACAATCATTATCTATTGTTACTTAATCATAATTATATAAAAGATTGATGCCAACACGAAAAAAATCGTAAGGCAGAAGATAAACGTCCGAAAAGTTCGGACATAATTGAAACATGTTGTGTGCCTACTATGTAGGCTGACGAGAATTTGAATGGAACTCGGGTTTAGCGATATTTAAAACCCATGATACCTAACCTATAATTTGGAGTTTGGACACAAATGGCAAAGCAAGCTTTTGAAAGGACAAAGCCTCACGTTAATATTGGTACTATTGGCCACGTTGATCATGGTAAGACAACGCTTACAGCGGCGATTACGATGGTCTTATCAAAACTCGCTGACAAAGACTATGTCATGACCTATGAGGATATTGACAAAGCACCCGAGGAAAAAGAACGTGGCATTACGATTAACACAGCTCACGTTGAGTATGAGACAGAAAACCGTCATTATGCGCACGTTGACTGCCCTGGACACGCTGACTATATCAAGAATATGATTACCGGTGCTGCCCAGATGGATGGTGCTATTCTGGTTGTTTCCGCAGCAGATGGTCCTATGCCGCAGACGCGTGAACACGTGCTACTTGCTAGACAGGTGAATGTGCCTTCCTTGGTCGTTTTCCTTAATAAGGCAGACATGGTGGATGACGAAGAACTGCTGGAACTCGTTGATTTGGAAGTTCGCGAATTATTGAGCGAATATGAATTTCCTGGAGATGATACGCCTATTATTGCGGGTTCTGCACTGGAAGCGATGGAATCTGCTGGAGATCCGACAAGTGAAGCATGTAAACCGATTCTTGATCTTATGGAATCAGTTGACGAGTTCATTCCAGAACCGATTCGCGATACTGAAAAACCTTTCTTGATGCCGATTGAAGACATCTTTACAATCAGTGGTCGTGGTACAGTTGTTACGGGTCGTGTTGAACGCGGCATCGTTGAAGTTGGTAATACTGTAGAGATCGTCGGATTACGTGATACGACTGATACAGTTGTTACCGGTGTTGAAATGTTCAATAAGTTCCTTGATGAAGGTAGAGCAGGGGACAATATCGGTGCACTGCTTCGTGGTATTGACAGAGATGATGTTGAACGCGGACAAGTATTGGCTGTTCCCGGTACCGTTACACCTCACACGAAGTTTGAAGCGGAAGCCTATATCTTGACAAAAGAGGAAGGTGGACGTTGGAATCCGTTCTTTAGTGGATATCGTCCGCAGTTCTATTTCCGCACAACTGATGTTACGGGTGAAATGAATCTGGAGGAAGGCGTTGAGATGATTATGCCAGGTGACAACGCACAGATTACCGTCCAGCTCTCTAAACCGATTGCATTAGAAGAACAACTGCGTTTCGCGATCCGTGAAGGCGGACATACTATCGGCGCGGGTGTTGTCTCTAAGATTCTTGAGTAACGAGTGAGGTATTTGTAGGGTTCGTTCCTCGTAAATCTGTTATGTAAGTGTGGTAGGTATCTTGTCAGGATGGTCAAGGTAAAAAACACAATAGTTGATATAACTTGATAGGTTCTGACAAGATACATGCAATAAAGAGAGGTTTACACGGGAGCGCATCGTTACTTTTGAAGAGGTAAAGAAGTGATGAACAATCAGAAAATACGCATTCGGTTAAAGGCTTATGATCACCGACTGCTTGACCAGTCGGCGAGGCAAATTGCCGAAACGGCTAAAAAGACTCAGGCGAGGGTATCAGGTCCAATCCCGTTGCCTACTAAGAAGCATATCTATACAGTGCAACGGTCAACCTTTAAGGACAAGAAGTCAAGAGAACAATTTGAAATGCGTATACATAAACGGTTATTGGATATCCTTGAGACTGCACCCAAAACAGTGGATGCACTGATGCGGCTTGACCTTCCCGCTGGTGTTGATGTCAAAATTACATTACTATAAGGACGAGGAAATGGTTAACGGTATTATAGGTAGAAAAGTTGGGATGACACAAGTCTTTGAAGATACGGGAAGAGTTATTCCGGTTACTGTAATTGAAGCAGGTCCTTGTCCAATTGTTCAAGTAAAGACGCAGGAACGGGACGGATACCAAGCAGTTCAGTTAGGTTTTGGTAAACGCAAGGAAAACAAGTTCAACAGTCCTGAACGTGGACACTTTGCTAAGGCAGATGTTGAACCGACCCGTGTACTTCGGGAATTTCGTGTGGAGAGTCTTGAAGATGTTAATGTAGGTGAAACTGTTGATGCAAGTTTGTTCTCTGAAGGTGAACTTGTTGATATAACGGGGACATCAAAAGGACACGGGTTTACTGGGGTTGTTAAACGATACGGATTTAAGGGTGGCAGAAAGAGTCATGGCGGTGAGCAAGACCTACGTCGTCCGGGGTCTATCGGTGCTAGTGCTACACCCTCGCGTGTGTTTAAAGGAAAGAAAATGCCAGGACGATACGGTGCGAAACGACACACCGTTCAGAATCTACAGATTATTCAAGCGGATGCTGAAAGGAATTTGTTAGTTGTAAAAGGTTCAATTCCGGGACCACCTAACGGTATCCTCCTCATTAAAAAGGCTGTAAAGACGTCTGAAACGGACAATAAAGGAAGTTAGCTTGATATAGATAAAAACCTGAAACCCCAGCACCCTCAATAAGAGAGCCGGGGTAATTCATGTCAAGTATTGCATATCGGAGAAAGAGAAAAAGAAAATGGCAACGTTAAACGTTCATAATCGTTCGGGAGAGGTTCTTCGCGAAAAAGAACTATCGGACTCATTCATAGATGCTGAAGTCAACACTGCTGTTATACATCAATGTGTTGTGGCATATCTTGCTAATCAACGAACTGGAACTGCTTCAACAAAGAGTAGAAGTGAAGTGCGTGGAAGCGGTAGGAAGTTATACCGACAGAAAGGAACGGGCAGAGCGCGTGTAGGTGACGCAAGGTCTCCGATACGTGTACACGGTGGCGTCGCGTTCGGTCCAAAACCGCGTAGTTACCGTCAGCATACGCCTAAGCAGGTCCGCCGACTTGGATTAAAATGTGCTATTGCTGACCGTTTCCAAAATGAACAGTGTGTTCTTATTGAAGATTTCACGCTTGAACGTCCGAGAACAAAGGAGATTGTTTCTCTGTTGGATGCTCTGAACTTAGAGGGAAAAGTGTTGTTCGTTCTTGATGAGCATAACCCAAATATCTTTCTTTCTCTACGCAATATTCCTAAAGTCAATAGCTGCACCTGGGATACGCTCAATATATATCAAGTATTGTGGCATGATAAACTGGTGATTACGGAACGTGCGTCAGAGAAATTAGAAGCAAAGTTTGCAAATTTAGAAGGGTAACATAATGAAGGATAAATACCAAGTTATTTTAAGGCCTCATATCACAGAAAAAAGCACACTTCTCCGTGAGGATAATAAGTATTCCTTCGTTGTAAGTCGGGACGCAACGAAGAAAGATATCCGAAGAGCAGCTGAAGAAATGTTTGATATTAAGGGGAATATTATAAACGTTCACACGATGCAAGTTCGTGGAAAAGTTAAAGGCAGAATGAATCGTTATCAGAAGGGACGTAGACCCCATTGGAAAAAGGCTATTATTACTGTAACAGAAGGAACTCGAATATCGGTATTCGAGAGTATATAATGTATTAAATCAGAGGAATTAAAAGTGGCTAAGACATATAAACCTGTCACACCGAGTCGTCGGTTCATGACTGGATATACCTTTGAAGAGATTACACGGCAGAAACCTGAAAAATCGCTTGTTAAAGGGTTAAAGAAAAACGCTGGTCGTAATAGTAAAGGTCGTATAACAGTGCGCAGACGCGGCGGTGGACACAAACGTAGATATCGCATCATTGATTTCAAACGTGATAAGTTTGATATTCCAGCCAAGGTAGCCTCTATTGAGTATGATCCGAACCGTTCCGCACATATTGCATTACTGCATTACGCGGATGGGGAGAAACGGTACATCCTTGCCCCAGTCGGTTTACGTGTTGGCGATACAGTTACCTCTGGGGCAGAATCAGAAATAAGTGTTGGCAACGCATTACCGCTTGAAAAGATTCCTTTAGGTTCTTCTATCCATAACATAGAGATGCAACCGGGTAAAGGTGGACAGCTTGTGCGTAGTGCGGGTGCATCTGCCCAGTTAGTAGATCGTGAGGGCAAATATGCCCGTATACGATTACCTTCCGGTGAAATACGTCTTGTGCTTGTAAAGTGCATGGCAACCATCGGACAAGTTGGAAATGTGACAACGATAGTTGTCGGTAAAGCAGGACGTTCACGTTGGTTAGGCAAACGTCCAAAAGTTAGAGGGGTCGCGATGAATCCTGTTGATCATCCCCATGGCGGTGGTGAAGGGAAAAGTTCAGGTGGTAGACACCCGGTGACACCTTGGGGAGTACCGACAAAAGGGTATCGGACAAGGAATCCTAAGAAGAGATCCAGTCGACATATCATGAGTAGACGTAAGTAAGATGTCATTTCCGATTATGCATGACATGTATTAAAAGGAGACTTGAATGCCGCGTTCAATTAAAAAAGGTCCCTACGTTGACGCAAAACTTGCCAAACATATAGCAGAGATGGAACAATCAGGGAGTAAACGCGTCATCCGTACATGGGCTCGCAGTTCAACTATTACGCCGGAATTTGTTGGACATACCGTAGCGATTCATAATGGTAAGAAGTTCTTTCCGGTTTATATAACAGAAAACATGGTTGGTCATAAACTCGGTGAATTCGCCCCAACACGGACTTTCCGTTCACACGCTGGCGGAGCATCGAGGAGATAATCGCGTTCAGGATACATCTGTAAATGTAGTAATATTAGGTTAGAGTGCTTCTCTATTTTGAGGTATTAAATCTATAAATGGGTGTTTTGCAAGATACTCTCAGCAAGATAGTGTGTATAAAGTTTTAGGAGATACTAATGGAAGGAAGGGCAAAGATTCGGAACGTTTCGGTAGCACCGCGTAAAGCGCGGCTTGTTGCCGACTTGGTCAAGAATCAGTATGTTGATGATGCCCTAAATCAACTGCTCTTTACGCATAAAGCGGCGGCCCCTGTGATTTACAAGTTGATTCAATCTGCAGCAGCAAATGTTCAGTATCAAGACCCCACAGTTGATGCCGCTAATTTGTACGTCAAAGAGATACGTGTTGATGAAGGAATTACACGAAAATGGATACGGCACCGTGCGAGAGGTATGGCTAACCGTATATTTAAGCGTCAAAGCCATATCACTGTTGTTGTGGATGAGGAGAGCGATGATGATGTTGAGTAGAAGACGCTACTGTACACCAACGCCTTCTCAAAAACAGATGTGCAAGTGTCCAACAGGAGGTTTGTGTGGGACAAAAAACTCACCCGCGCGGGTTACGCTTAGGAATAATTGAGACTTGGGATTCCAAGTGGTACAGTGACCGGGATTACGCCAAATGGTTGCATGAAGATTTACAGATTCAGCAACACATCAAGACGAAATTGGTTCGGGCAGGCATCTCTAAAATAGAAGTTGAACGAGTTGCTGAAAAATGTAGTGTATTCATTCATACCGCTCGTCCCGGTATTGTGATCGGACGCCGTGGTGCTGAAACAGAGAAATTACAAGAGGATCTTCATAAACTCGTTGGACGTCCGGTAAAAGTTGAGGTAGAGGAGATAAAAGTGCCAGAACTTGATGCACAACTCCTCGCTGAAGCTGTTGCGACACAGATTGAACGACGTACCAGTTTTAAGCAGGCGATGCGACGAAACATCGCTGTTTCAATGCAAGCTGGGGCACAAGGTGTTAAAGTCATGGTGAGTGGTAGATTAGACGGTAAAGAAATTGCACGATCAGAATCCAGTCTGGAAGGACGAGTGCCGTTACATACACTCAGAGCTAATGTCGATTATGGGTTTACTGAAGCGAATACGACTTATGGGAAAATCGGTGTCAAAACATGGATTTTCAAAGGTGAAATACTGGGTGTTCCTGAAGAATTAAGTGGAGAATTCGACTCCCGACAGAAACAGCAGAGCGGTAGACGGAGTAATACAAGAGAATCACGGTCTGGTGGTGGTCAAGGCGGGAATAGGCAATCAGGAAACAGACAATCTGGGAGCAGGCAGTCAGGAAACCGGCAATCTGGGAACAGACAGTCAGGAAACAGGCAGTCAGGAAACCGCAATACATCACGCGGACAAAGAACACAACGAAATAACAGACAAAGACAGCAAAGAGCTGCTAACGAGCGGGATCGTAAATAGTACAATGAGGGTTCGTTTGCACCTCCGTTGGTGAATTGTATATAAAGGAGTCATATTCAGATGTTAATGCCGAAACGTGTAATGCACCGAAAAGTACACCGTGGAAAACGCAGAGGAAAACCGCGACGTGGGTCACAAATCAGCTTCGGTGAATACGGTTTACAAGCGATGGAAGCAGGATGGATAACAAGCAACCAGATAGAATCTGGAAGGGTTGCAATTACTCGTGCTGTTCGCCGTGGCGGTAAAATGTGGATTAAGATATTCCCACATAAACCTATCACGAAAAAACCCGCTGAAACACGCATGGGGGGTGGCAAAGGTAATCCTGAATTCTGGGTTGCTGTTGTAAAACCCGGTCGGATAATTTATGAATTAAGTGGGGTTCCTCGTGAAGTTGCCAAAGACGCTATGGAACGGGCTGCATATAAGTTGCCAGTTAAGACAAAATTTGTTGTTCGTAATGAGGTATAGTCATGAAAGCACATGAATTAAGAGGTAGATCCACTGAAGAACTGGTAACAGAATTGGAAGATTTAAAAGAGAATCTATTCAACCAAAAAGCCAGAGGTATTTTGGGTCAGTTAGAAGATACAACGCTTCTTGGCAAACTTAGAAAAGACATTGCACGTGTTAAAACCATACTACGTGCTCGCGAATTAGAGAGCGAAAGTCAAACTTAAAGGTAGTAGGCACACTCCGTGTGCCGTAACCGAAGATAGAATATAAAGGACGAATTGGAAGTGGAAAAACGTAGACACCGTAAAATCCGTACAGGTACTGTTGTCAGTAATCGCATGGCGAAAACTGTTAGCATTGCAATTGTCCGGAGTTATCAACATCCGCTATACAAAAAAGTTATACGATCTACCAAAAAGATCTTGGCACATGACGAACAGAATCAATGCAATGTTGGTGATGTTGTTCAAGTGGTTGAAACTCGGCCGCTTAGTCGTCATAAACGGTGGCGGGTGCAATCTATAATATCAGCAGCACAATCTGCTACTGATTAACTTGGAAGGAAGGTACCGCAATGGTTCAATCTTATACACGATTAACCTGCGCTGATAATTCTGGTGCCAGAAATCTCATGTGTATTAGCGTACTTGGGGGTACCCGAAGACGTTATGCGCGCGTTGGTGATATAATAGTCGCAAGTATTAAAGAAGCAGCTCCGAATACACAGGTCAAAGCGGGTGAAGTTGTCCGCGCTGTAGTTGTTCGAACGGCAAAAGAATATAGACGTCCAGATGGTTCCTATATCAAATTTGATCAGAATGCAGCAGTCCTCGTCAATGCGGAAAATGAGCCGAGGGGTACACGCATTTTCGGACCGGTTGCTCGTGAACTACGCGAAAAATCTTTCACCAGAATCGTTTCTCTTGCACCAGAGGTGATTTAGGAGGTGCAGATTATGCCGAAAAAGAAAAAGCTGCATATAAAAAAAGATGATTTAGTATTGGTCTTGAGTGGTAAAGACCGAGGCAGACAAGGCGTTGTATTGGAAATATACCCGAAAAAAGAAAGAGCAGTTGTTGAAGGGATTCATTTTATCAAACGTCACTTGCGTCCTAATCAGATGGGACAAGGCGGAATTGTTGAACGAGAAGGAACCATTCACATCTCAAACTTAAGGAAGATTGACAGATGAGTCAATTTAAAGAATTTTATCAAACAGAAGTCGTTCCTGCATTACAAAAAGAGTTTAGTTACAAGAATGTGATGCAAATACCGAAGTTAGAAAAAATCACATTGAATATTGGTGTTGGTGAGGCATTAGAAAACCAGAAGGCACTTGAAGATGCTGTTGAAGAATTGACACGTATTGCTGGACAACGAGCAGTCATAACGCGTGCAAGAAGGTCTATCTCTGCTTTCAAAATTAGAGGTCCGTCAAAGAAGACACGGACCCCGGGTTCTGCAATCGGATGTAAAGTTACGCTTCGTCAGATTCGGATGTATGAGTTCCTTAATCGCCTAATTAATGTTGTTCTGCCGCAAATTCGAGATTTTCGGGGTGTTTCACCAGATGCTTTTGACGGTCGCGGGAACTACTCATTAGGATTAACCGAACAACTCATTTTCCCAGAAATTGATTATGACGATGTGAACGATATCCGCGGTATGAACGTAACGATCGGGACGACTTCGAAAACGGATGCAGAAGCGCGGGCATTGCTGCGTGAGCTCGGTATGCCGTTTAGACAGTAACCCCATTCTGATTGAATAATTGCGAAGTGCACTTAACGATTATAAGGAGTATTAAAGTTGGCGAGTAAATCATGGATTGCCAGAAATAAAAGAACACCTCGATTTCGCACGAGAAAATACAGTCGCTGTAAGCATTGCGGCAGAGCGAGAGGGTATTTGCGTAAGTTTGAATTATGTCGAATTTGCTTTCGTCTTTTTGCACGAGCAGGCAAAATACCTGGTGTCAGAAAGGCGAGTTGGTAAGAAGGAGATTATTCATGTCAATGACTGACCCAATCGCAGATATGTTAACTCGGATACGGAACGCTAATATGGCAGGACATGAGCGTGTTGAGGTGTCTGCGTCAAAGGTTAAATTGGAGATAGCACGTATCTTGTCAGAAGAAGGTTTCATCAGAAACTACCGTCTAATTGATGATGGGAAGCAAGGGATCATCCGTATATATCTGAAATACGGGGCAAGTAACAAAGAAAAAGCTATTACAGATCTGAAACGTATCAGCAAACCTGGGAGACGCGTTTACGCAAAATCAGGCAAATTGCCGAGAGTCTTTGGTGATCTTGGGATAGCTATCCTATCAACATCAGAGGGTGTAAAGACCTCATTGGAATGTCGACGCGCCAAAGTCGGAGGAGAAGTCCTCTGCTATGTCTGGTAATCATACGTATAAGAAAACAAGCATACCTGCAAGTTGAAATTGTAGATTGGAGATATAGAATGTCACGCATTGGACAAACACCAATTTCAATTCCGAGTTCGGTGAAAGTTGATTTCAACGATAGTGGAGTTGAGGTAGAAGGGCCTAAAGGCAAATTGAATTGGGTGATACCAGACGGAATTGGTGCGAGTATAGAAGACAATGTTATCACATTAACCCGCCAGAGTGATAGGAAACAACAGAAAGCATTACACGGTTTGGCACGTAGCCTCATCGCAAATATGGTTGAGGGTGTATCTGAAGGTTTTGAGAAGAAACTACGCGTCGTGGGAACAGGTTACCGAGCTGAAGTCAGTCGTCAGAATGTACTTACGCTTGATGTAGGGTATTCACACACTGTGACATACACTCCCCCTGAAGGCATTACGTTGACTGTTGACCAATCGGAAAATATTGATGGTCAGACGCATATTCCAATTGTAGTTAGCGGTATTGATAAACAGGTTGTCGGGCAGGTTGCTGCCTCTATCCGTCAAATAAAGAAACCTGAAACCTATAAACCTTCCAAAGGGATACGGTACGAAGGTGAACGTGTAAGAGATAAAGAAGGTAAAGTTGCTGGTTAATTTATCTGAAAATAGTCAAATCGTTGTGTTAAATATAACGTTGAATGTTAGTTACGGGAGGTTTTCGGTTGGATAAGGCGAAAAGAAAACAGTTCAGTTATCTACGACGAAAGAAGAGAGTACGTCGCAAGATTAATGGGACGATAGAACGTCCCAGGCTTGCTGTAAATAGAAGTTTAAAGCATATATATGCACAAATAATTGATGATGAGAACGGCGAAACATTGGTTCATGCCTCAAGTTTGTCCCCAGAAGTAAAAGGAAATACTACTGACAGTGGAAAAATAGAAATTGCACAGAACGTTGGTCAACTCATCGCTCAGAAGGCAAAAGAACGAAACATTGAGGGAGTCATTTTCGACCGGGCTGGTTATCTATATCACGGACGAATTAAAGCTCTCGCAGAAGCTGCAAGAGAAGGAGGGCTTAAGTTTTAAAACTGCCCCTAAGCTCTTGAGAGGAGATATTTTTGCAAAAAGAAAGAATTAATCCTGACGATTATGAATTTGAAGAAAGACCTATACATGTTAATCGGGTAATGCGTGTTGGGAAAGGAAGAAG
>VXOP01000421.1 GCA_009839975.1 Candidatus Poribacteria bacterium | reverse complement strand
ACTCAGAAGTGGTGCACCTCAAATAGAAAAAATCTTGATAGCGCAAGGTAATGAGAATAGACGTATCCGTGAAATAATTGATGCTGCAACGTGGAAGGGAATCCCATTTCAGCGATCTCCCAGACATCTTTTAGACAGACAAGATCCGAACCATCAAGGGGTGATAGCATTCATTTGTGCGTTTCAGTATTCGGACCTGTCAATCATACTGAAAAAAGTCCAGAACAAAAAGGATGTCCCTCCTGTCTTGCTCATGTTAGATCAGATACAAGACCCAAGAAATTTAGGTGCGATCATTCGGACTGCTAATGCAGTTGAGGCTGACGGTGTGATTATCCCAAAAAACAACGCCGCTGAGATTACGGCTTCTGTTCATAAAGCATCTTCAGGTAGTACAGCATACATACCGATTTCTAAAGTGACCAATCTTGCACAGACGATTGAACAACTTAAGTCAATTGGAATTTGGGTTGTTGGTACTTCTGATGATGCAGAGACGTCTTATACTTCAGCCGACTATACGGTACCGTTATGTATCGTCTTAGGAAACGAAGGGAGTGGGATTAGGAGACTTGTTAAGCAGAAATGTGATTATCTTGTTCACCTACCGATGTTAGGTCAGATTAGTTCATTGAACGTCTCCGTCACGGCAGGGGTTCTGTTATACGAGGTACTGCGACAACGGGGTACTAAATAACACCTTCTTCTTTCAAACTGTAAAAGATACCGTCACCGATTATGATGTGGTCTAATACCTTGATACCGATATAGTTTCCTGCTTCAATCAATTGTTTGGTCGCGCGGATGTCTTCCTGACTCGGCTGAGGGTCTCCTGATGGATGGTTATGTGCTAGCACAATGGCGTTTGCTGATTCCTCAATCGCAAAACGAAATATTTCTCTTGGGTGAAAAACACTTGCATTGAGAGTACCTTCAAACACTGTATCCTCTGAAACGACGAGGCTCCGACCCCAATCAATCTCGTTGTCTGCATCACCGACAACACCTTGTGTTGTAATACCTCCTTTGGTATCAAGACACAGTACACAGACGATTTCCTTTTGCAGGTCTCGCATGAGTGGCATCAGCATGTCAGCGACATCACTTGGTGAAGAAATCTTAGTCCGGTCAGCATGTGAACGTGCTAATCTACGACCTAATTCAAAAGCAGCAACAAGTTGTGCGGCTTTTGCGGATCCGACACCCTTTACAGATTCAAACTGTTTTGGACGATTCGCCGCCATGCGTTTTAGGTCGTTATTAAACGTATTCAGAATCTGTTCTCCAAGTTGAACAGCAGTTGTACCTTCGTATCCGCTCTTTAGAATAAGCGCAATTAATTCAGAAGTTTTTAACTGTTCAGGTCCGTGTTTATATAGTCTTTCTCTCGGACGTTCATCTGCTGGTATTCCTTGTAGTAGTGAAGTCACCTCTATTTATTTCGCTCCTTTTTTGTATATACATTCGCAAGAAAATCTAACGTGAGTTTGATAAAGCAAGATGTTGGAGTTGTCGTAGGGGCGAGGTTCTCTCGCCCGTAGGGATTAGGAAACCTAACCCCTACGAAATTTGCTTTTATGTTTAGAATTTGCTATATATCAAACTCAGGTTGCTCTAATTAAAGTATAGTCACTTTGGATAAAAATGGCAAGTGAAAATTTTGATGAAATATCCAAATAGCGTAAAGTGTCTTGATAATCTGTAAACAATATATCAACAAAAACGTCAATTGGTTATAAATGTCTAATATGTATGGTAAATCGCTTGACAAAACATACAAGTTTTCTGTAAAATAGATATAGAATTAGTGAAAATGCCGCAAAACTATAAAAATGATAAAGGGAGACTAAACATGGCAACCACGGTTCGCTACCGAGATGGTGTTACAATTTTGGAACCATCAGGCAAGATTATGGGTGCTGGGGTAACCGAGTTGAGAGAGGTAATTACCGCTGAGGTAGATGCCTCTGATACACCGCGAATTCTGATAGATTTTGAAAAAGTCAACATGATGGACAGTTCCGGGCTCGGAACCCTCATGGGGGCACATGTCACTATTACGCGTCAAGGGGGTCGGGTTGGTGTTCTAAATGTTGGAAAGAACATCAAGAACTTAATTGTACGAAGCCGCCTTGCGAGTATCTTTGAACATTTCACAACTGAAGATGAAGCTGTCTCAACATTAGGCAGCGACAAGTAATCCATATTTCATCACGCATCAGACTGGAGACTGCACCGATGGCAATCACCCAATTATAGAACGTGATGGTGTAATTATATTTAAACTTGATGGTAGAATCATAGCACCTGACGTCCAAGAATTATCAGACACTGTTCAAAATACGCTGGCGGGGATTGATGATCCTCCCAAACTCGTCTTTGACTTCAAAGATGTTACAGGTATGGATAGTTCTGGACTTGGTGCCTTGATGAGAATATATGCTGATATACAACCTCGCGGTGGTTCCATTGCAGTTATAAATGTAAACAAACATGTCAAAAATCTTATTGTTATGGCGAGATTGATTACTGTTTTTCGCAACTTTGAGAATGAAGACGAGGCTGTATGGGCACTCCTTAATCCTTCCATCGATTCACCGCAATAACTCCTATAGGATACGTTATGATTAAGAATATCCTGGTTTCAATAGGCGATACTGATTATGAGAAAAACGCCTTTGATTACGCAGGACAACTTGCAGTCCTTTTAGGTACACATCTTTCGTGCGTCTTTTTTCAGGACACATCCCACGGCGGAAGTGCTGACCTCGCGGAAACAGTACTCCGTCGCACAGAAAAGGAATGCTCGCTTTACGATTTTTTGGATTACCATATTGATGTCGTAGCAGGAAATCCGAGACAGATGATCTGTCAAGAAGCGCAATCAGCAGATTTAGTCGTCGTCGGTCTACCTGAAGACATTAAAACGCGCGGCTTAAAACTAATACAGAATCAAATAGATGATATTGTCGCACATATCACAAAACCTATTATTGTCGTACATGAGCAGTGTACGCTATTACGGAAGATATTAGCTGTTCACCATGGCGATATATACTCCGACCACGTACTTTCACTCGCTGCTGAAATTGGTGAGCTAACGAAAGCAAGTATCTTTGGACTCGCACTTTCAAATACTAACCAAGAAGCAGCACAGATTAAGCAGCAGATGGAATCTTATCTACACTATTATGATGTATCTACTGAATTCCATACTGCCCTCGGTTTCACAGTAACGAACATTTTAGAAAATGCTGAGGAAAATGATTGTGATCTGATCGCTCTTAGTGCAAGTCATCATGGACGATTATATGAAATGGTTTTCCAAAGCACCACGCAAACTGTAGTAAAACTCGCAAATCGTGCCGTCCTAGTAACCAAATAAAACCAAATAATGGGGGACCCTCATGGCACCTACATCTGAACTGTTTGACTCCTTCCATTTTATTCAGATGTCCTCAGACATGTTTGGGTATATCAATTTTGACGGTAAAATCCTACCTCTCAATCCAGCTTGGGAAAAAACACTCGGTTTTACCTGTGAACAACTCCAGACACGAAATTGGATGGAACTTATCCATCCCGATGACCGACAATCAACTGAGATAGATTTAGCAAAACTAAAATCAGGAGACACCCTCTCTATTTTCATTGTGAATCGGGTTCAATGCAGTGATGGAAATTATAGACATCTTTTCTGGACATTGGAGTCTGACGAAGAAAACTCGCGTTATTGTGTCATTGTCAAGGATGTAACCAGACAAGAAAGAGTTGAGACAAAACTTCGAGAAAGCGAAAAACGTTTTAAGCGATTGGCACAAACACACTCTCAGGAAGTTGATTTTTTACATACACTTATGGATAACAACCCCGACCATGTCTATTTTAAAGATATTGAGAGCAGATTTATTCGCATTAGCCGTTCTCTTGCTAATCATTTCGGATTGAAAAATCCCGCGGAAGCCGTTGGCAAAAGCGATTTCGATTTTTTTACACGCGAACATGCTCAGCAAGCATATCAAGATGAACGAACAGTCATTGATACGGGAAAACCGATTGAGGGTAAACAGGAAAAAGAAACTTGGCCCGGTGGACAAGATACATGGGTATCCACCACGAAAGTTCCAATTCGCGATAGAGGCGGTCGTATCAAAGGCACATGTGGCATTTCCCGAGACATCACAGAATACAAACTTGCAGACCAAGCACTACGAGACTCAGAAGCAAAATGGAGATCATTGGTCGAAAGTGCGCCTGATATTATCTCAACGATCGATATAGACTACACATTGCAGTTTGTTAATCGTGTACCACCAGGGCTTGGCATTACGCCAGACGATATCGTTGGAGACAGTATCTTTGATTTCCTGACAGAGGAACATCATGATGGATTTCGTAAGGCATGTCAGCAAGTAATTGAAACAGGGGAAGTCGCGGGGTATGAAATACAAGGTAAATTGAGTGGAAATTGGTACGCCTCATGGGTTGGACCCATCACACGCGATCAGGAAATAGTCGGGTTTGTCGTCAATTCAACAAATATCACCGACAGAAAAAATGCTGAAACTGAATTACAGGAAAGCGAGGATAGATTCCGTCGGGCAGTACTCAATGCACCCTTACCGATTATGATCCATGCTGAGAATGGTGAGGTAATTCTCATCAGCCGTGCATGGACAGAACTCACCGGTTATACGTCTGATGAGATGACAACTGTGTCCGATTGGTTGGGAGAAGCAAACAGTGAATTGAGCGAAAAGATCCAAGAATCTCTCCTACATGTTAATCAGGACAAAGGACGTACAGCACCACAACAATACGAGATTATGACAAAAGCAGGGAAAAAACAGATCTGGGAATTCAGCTCATCTTTACTCGGTATTCAACCAGATGGACAGCGGATCATTATCAGCATGGCATTAGACAATACGGATCGGATTAAAGCGCAAAGAGCAATGCAAAGTGCTAAAGAAACTGCAGAATACGCAAGTAGAGCAAAAAGCGACTTCCTTGCGAATATGAGCCATGAATTAAGAACACCTTTGAACGCAATTATAGGATTCGCTGAGATACTTAGAGATGAACTCGTCGGTCCGATTAACAATGATCAACAGGAATGTGTCAACGATATACGCATGAGTGGACAACATCTACTTGAAATGATTAACGACATTCTGGATCTCTCAAAAATTGAGGCAGGAAAAATGTCGTTACAACTTGAAAAGTTCGCAATCGTTGATGCCGTTGAGGAAGTTAACACAATCATCAATGCACTTGCACTCAAGAAAAACATTGAACTTAACCTAACATTTAACCAAAATAAGGCAATTGAAGCTGATCGTGTTAAAGTAAAGCAAGTCTTCTATAATTTACTTTCAAATGCCGTCAAATTTACACCAGATGGGGGTAAAGTTACAACTCATCTTCAGGTTACACCTACAGAATTACAAGTTAAAGTGATAGATACAGGAATAGGTATCGCGGAAGAGGATCAGATGAAACTATTTGCTCCATTTACACAGATAGATACTTCAAAATCAAGACGATATGGGGGTACTGGACTCGGTCTTGCCTTGACGCAACGGCTGATTGAGTTGCATGGTGGTGAAATCAGCGTTACCAGCGAAGAAGAAAAAGGGAGTACCTTCTCTTTCAATATTCCGACTTATCAGACACAGAAAAACATCTAAAAACTTGTTGCTATAGAGGTGATGAATTGAGCAAGGATGAGGCAATACCGATCTTAGTGATAGAAGATCAAGCATTGAATCGAAAGGTTGTCCGTATCGTCCTGCAATCTAAAGGATATAAGGTGATTGAAGCATCTGACGCTACAGAGGCACTGTTTTGTCTAAAAACCACCAATCCCGCACTCATACTTATGGATATCGCACTTCCGGGAACAAGCGGGGAAGATTTGACACGACAAATAAAAACCGACCCGAATTGGTCTGAAATTCCGATAATTGCATTAACCGCCGCAGCGATGTCTGGTGACCGTGAACGACTGCTCAATGCGGGGTGTGATGATTACCTCAGTAAACCGATTGATACCCGTTTTCTTTTAGAACGCGTTGCACATCATCTTAAAGGGCACAAAAATGATGATTGAAGAGACAGCAACAATACTTGTTGTTGATGATGAACCTCGCAACGTCAGAATTCTTCAGATACAACTTGAAGCTCGCGGATATACCGTACTAACCGCTGGTGATGGGGCGGATGCATTAGAGATTATAGCAGATAAACCGCCAGACCTTATTCTGTTAGATATCAATATGCCAAAGGTAGATGGATTTCAGGTCGTAAAAAGAGTTCGTGCAGATAAAAAGACAGAGTTTATTCCTATTATCATGATTACCGCACTACGCGATACACACGAAAATAGAATTAAAGCAGTTGAAGCAGGGGCAGACGACTTCATTGAGAAACCTTTCAATAGTTTTGAGGTAATGGCGCGGATTAAATCGCTTTTACGCATAAAACTCTATCACGACAGACTTGAACAACACAACGAACGTTTAGCAGCAGAACTGCAGATGGCGCGAACTGTTCAAGATATCCTGATCCCCCAGAACGGTTCACAAGAAATCGCAGGTTTTAACGTAGCATCACACTGTTCTCCAGCTCTTGAAATCGGTGGAGATTTTTTTGACCTATGGGAAATAGACGAAAATAGGTTAGGCGTATTAATTTCTGATGTAATGGGACACGGTGCCTCTGCAGCACTTGTCACAGTCTTTATCAAAACTGTTGTAACGGAACATAGAGATAAGTTCAGCAATGATCCTGCACATCTACTACACATCCTCAACACGCGCTTCAACAATATAATCAGTTCACATCTGTATATGTTTGCCACTGCCTTCTGTGGTGTTTTTGATCAAAAAAAAGAACAGCTTATCTGTGCCAACGCTGGACATCCATTGCCTTTCTTGCAACACACACCCCAATCCAATTGTGAACTGATTACACATCAACATACTGGAAACGGATTAGGTATTAGCGGTGAATCTGTTTATGAGAATTGCATTTACCCGTTTCATGCGTTAAGCAGGACATTTCTTTATACAGATGGTGCTTATGAGGTTAAAAACCCGCATGGAGAGCAATTTACGGTGGAACAACTACAAAACACAATCGCTACATGTAACGTTAAAACACCCGAAGATCTTATCCGGCAAGTATCTGATACAATCACTGACTTTGCGAATGGCTATCCGAATGAGGATGACTTAACGATCATTGCAATTCAAGGTTAATCTTCGTCTGTACGTTCTTTCCGATAGAAAATTGCTGTCACGTCAGTTCCACCAACGTTATTCTGCTTTAGGTTATGTGCATCAGTGAGACATTTAATAAGGTATAAACCGTGTCCGCTCTCACCTGTAGGTGAACGTCGCGCTTGAATTTCCTCTAACCTCTTAGGTGTTAGCCATTCACGTGTATCCGCTTTACCTTTATCTTTAACGACAATTTTTAGTTTTTGGGTGTTTACATACACTTGCATCAGGATTCCACTTGACATACACGTGGAACCGTGATAGACAGCATTGCTACATATTTCGTCAACGGTGAGTTGAATATCTGCGATACGTTTCTTTGAAAATCTGAGCGTTTCAGACAACTTTCCGATAAATGCACGGACCGATTCAAGGTAATACACATTGCTCGGTACTTTCAACTCAATATAGTCTTTCTCCATAGACTGACACCACTTTTTTATTTGCTTATCTATTGGAAAGCCGCTATTGCGCTTTTTTCAGATTCATATATTTCAACGACACTGGATGCCCCTATGAGATTAAATGTTCGGGTAAGTGTTGATGCTAAGTTGCAAAGTTTTAGGTCGCCATCGTTTTGACGTAACCGTTTTGCGATTCCGACTAAAGTGCCTACCGCAGTGCTGTTGATATGGTTCACTTCACTAAAATTTACAACAACCTTATCTACTTTTTGGTTTAGTAGATTCTCTAAAACCTTCCGCAAATCTGAGGCAGCGTAGCTGCTCAAATCAGCCTTTACATCAACGATTTTGACATCCTCATTTTCTCGAAGGGTCATAAATTCGGTTCCGGTCATAAAAATCACCTTCCTACATTAAAATCGGTCTTTACATTGTAGTTTAGATGCAGGAAAAAATCAAGCATTTTAAGAACGGGTCAGTCCACTATTCTGGCCAAATCCCTATTTCTTTATAGAATCGGATAGCACCAGGATGGAAAGGTGTACCAACATCGATTACAACATTCTTTTCATTGATGGCTCTTCCCGCTTTATGTGCTTTGACGACCTCTGCACGGTTGTTATACACCGTTTTCGTGAAATTATAGACTGTCTCTTCATCTACCTGCTCTGCAGTAATTAGGTGCATGGATCCAACATTCAAAGAATCAAAAGGTTCGGTGAGGATTTTTTCATATTCCTCAGCAGGAACAGTTCTTTTGTCGAAAAAAGGATACTCCTTGACCAAAGAATCTATCGCTGTTGGCTCAAAAGGTATAAAGAAGAGATCCAATGTAGCTGATGCATCTTCAACTGCGGGAATAGGTATTGCACCCCCCATGAACGCTGCATTTGCAGAACCGTTTTTTAACATTTCTCCTGCGCCGAAGTATGTTGCATTGAGCGATGAGAAATCATCATAAGTAACACCATGCGCTTCTAATACAGGATTTAGAAAGTATTCAAAGCCTGCACCTGCGGGTCCTACTACTACACGTTTTCCTTTCAAATCTGCTATTGACTTGATACCCGAAGCTTTCGTTGTTACGAACAGACCTATGTTGGGTGCAAGTGTCATGACAGCACGGATAGAGTGTTCTTTTTTCCATCCCCTTTCTCCCCGCACAGCAAAATAGGAAATTGCAGCATTTGCCATTGCAAATTCCGTTTTACTATCATCGCTAACAAGCAGACGTATATTCTCCTGTGAACCTTTCGTAGATTCTGCTGTAACTTTCCAATCCAAACCTTCAATGTTTTTCTCAACGACACCTGCTATTGCTGCTCCGACTTGGTAAAATACACCACCACTGGGTGCAGTACCGATGTTTATATAACTTGTGTCAGTCTTCTTTTCTTCAGTACTGTTTTCGTTTGTTTCATTTTCTGCAGATTGTTTATCTTTATTGTCGCACCCTATTGTGAAACATAAAGCGAAAATAAGACAGAAAATTGTGAAATAAGTAGTTGTAACCTTCATAGTTTTCTCCAAGCGTATTTTATTTTTATATTGAATTAATGTTGTAGGTAACCAAATGAAAATGCATAGTCTGTCATTACCTTACGGTGTTAAGTGGAACTTCTGGTGGAAAATAACACATTTTAGACATATCAGGGAAGATATGCGTTACATCTCTGCGATAGACATCTCCACTTAATATATCAACAATTCCACCTAAATGTTGCGGATGCTCGGACAGGAAACGTGCAAAACTAAAATCCTTCGTGTAAAATGCGTAGACAAGTTTACGGAAAGCTTCCATCCCATCAACAAACTTCTGACCGAATTCTCCGAGTTTGGTTTCTGAAAAGTCATTAGCGTGAAATGCTTCAATAATTGCATCCGCCGCCATCTCTCCGGATTTCAGTGCTAAGAAAAGGCCTGTAGAATAAACTGGATCTAAGAAACCGAATGCATCACCGATCAATACCCAATTTTCACCTGCGATTTTGCTTGCACGGTAAGAGAAATCCTTAGTCGTCTGTATCGGAAACAGTTGTTTTGCACCCTTAAGCCTTTGCTTTAGAGGTTGACATCTGTCCAATTCTTCATCAAATATTTTCTGAGCATTAAGTTTGCCATCGGAAGCTCTTCTATTTTGAAGCAGGTAATCTAATTCACCAACGACCCCCACACTGGTGCGATTGTAGGGTAGCGGGATTGACCAAAACCAAGAATCCTTCTCCGCTGTATGTAAGATGAGTGTGGCACCTTCGTCAATACCTTTGTCACGATGTCCACCTTCATAATGTGTAAAGAGCGATGCTTTCTTCAGGTTCGGTTCCACACTGTTCAGTTTCAACTGTCTGCCAATGAGAGAACTTTGACCTGTTGAATCTACAATTACTGTTCCGTGAACTGTTTCGGTGTTCTTATCCGAAGTTGATAGTTCTGCATTGCCTCTATTTTGAATAACAACTCCTGTTGCCTTTTCCCCTTCAAAGATCACTTTACGGACACTAACACCTCTGAGAACATCTACCCCATTCTCCGTTGCATTATCTAATAGCATCTGGTCAAATTCGCTCCGTAATACCTGCCATGTCACAGAACTTTCATGCGGGTTGGTTTCAAAGAAATAGAAGGGGGCAGAGGCTTTTCCTGTGCGTGAGTAAAATTGGACACTATACTTCTGTGGAAAATGACTTTGTCTCAGTCTGTTTAGGGTACCGAGTCGTTTGAATGTCCAATATGTTGCGGGTATTAAGGATTCACCGATTTTGAATGTCGGTTCAGCGTCGCGTTCCAACAGTAGCACACGGAGTCCATTTTGTGCGATGAGTGTCGCAGCGGTGCTTCCTGCCGGTCCCCCACCAATGACAATAACATCGTAGTTTTCTTGATTTTTCATTTATTTATTCTCTTAAGGTCGTTCATCCGTAAATCGTTTTGACTTCAATTCATATCTTGGTAGAGTTCCATGTGGGACAATTTTGACGATTGTGCGTAGACCTAAAGCGTTTCTGATTGCATCCGTTACTGCTCTTGCTGTATCAGTAGGATTTGGATTCGTAGATTCAATTTGGACTTCAAGTTCATCAAGTGTTTCTGTGCGATAAGTGCGGACAGAAAACTCTTGCACATCGGGATATTGAAGGATAATATTTTCAATCGTAGCGGGATACACGTTCAATCCTCTGATGATGATTGCATCATCTAACCTTCCGATGACGCCTCCTTCAAGTGCACGATGTCTGCTACCACATTCACATGCAACCGACTTCAGCCTAACATAGTCCCCTGTCCGATATCGTATCACAGGCATGCCAACGCGTCCTAAATTAGTTATGACCAACTCCCCTTCATCAGCGGGATTTCCTGTCTCCGGATTAAGCACTTCGCATAAGAATTCATCCTCATTTAAGTGGACACTTGTCTGAGGATTGCACATGACACCCCATGCACCAACTTCTGTTGCACCTGCGTGGTCATAAGCGCGTGCCCCCCAACAGTCTTCAATTCTCTGTTTAGTTGCGGGTATACTTGCCCCCGGTTCACCTGCGTGTATCGTCACACGTATTTTGGAATCTGCGTTGAGATTGATTCCTAACTGTTTTGCGACTTCTGCAAGCCTGAGTGCATAAGTTGGCGTGCAAACCAATACAGTAATACCGTTGCTTAAGATAACCCGAAGACGTTGTTCAGATGAGAATCCACCATTTGCGATTGTAAGTGCACCCAGTTGCTGCGCCCCATGATAAGCACTCCAGAAACCGATAAATGGACCGAATGAGAACGCCATCATTATCCTGTCTGATGATGTAACACCTGCTGCTCTATAGATGTCTCTCCAACATTTACCCCACCAATCCCACGATTCTCTTGTGTCTAACCACCTTAAGGGTGCCCCTGTCGTGCCAGATGTTTGGTGCAGACAAGTATAACGTTCTAAAGGATATGTGAGATTTGTACCGTAAGGTGGATGAGATACCTGGTCCGCGCTTAACTCATCTTTTGTGGTGAAAGGTAATTCTTGATAGTCAGTTAGAGTCTGTATTTTATCTGGATGTGTAATCCCGACATCGCTTAATTTATTCTTATAGAATGTGTTTGTTTCCAAAACATGCTTGAGCATCTCACGGAATTGATGTAATTGTTCTTTTATTAACATATCTGCTAATACTTTCGTCTGCTATGATATCCATTAACCTTCTTCACGGATGGGGTAAATTACATCAGCACGAAGAGCTTGTGCAGCAAAACTGAGCGCAGCGAAAATTCCTTTGTTAGTCAACCGAGGGTATTCATCAAGCAATTGTTGGACCGTTTCACCTGCAGCAAGTTTTTCCAATATTAGTTCAACAGTAATACGAGTACCTGCAACCACAGGTTTACCCATCATTATTGAAGGGTCTGAGTGGATTAGTTTCATATCCATGTTTTGCACCTCCGTGGGTTTCAAAAATGTAATTCCAGCACAGGCTACGTGTATCTTGTATTCTGATATTCGGGTGCATAAAATTCTGGTAGAAGGCTATCAACCCGTAGCAATCCGCGTTCTGTCAATTGTATCTCATCAGATTCTGACTTGATGACCAACATGCCATCGTTCTGGAGTTTTTGATATGCATCGGCATATATCTTAAGAATGTCTACGTTGAATTTTGCCCGGAAATAGGAGGGTCTGATTTTACCGAGTTTAAGTTGCAGGATCATCTCACGTGTCAATTTCTCATCATCTGTCGGTTTCAGTGCTCGGTATATTGGAAGTTGGTCGCTTGCAAGATTACCGAGATAGCCTCCCCATGAGGGGGCGTTTTGAAAGTGAATTCCGCTAAGATGTGAGAAGGATGCGACACCAGTTCCGATCATATCGTTTCCTTGCCAGACTGCATCCCGATATACAAATTTTGAGGGTTGATCTTTCTTAATTACAGTGTATGCACTTGATTTTGCGTAACCCGCATTCTCAAACTGTTCAAATGCATATTGATGCCATTCTCGCTTAAGTTTCCAATCAGCAACAGGTAATGCGTCTCCTCCGAGAATATCTTTTGAATATACAGTATTAAATGGTAACTCAAGTTGATATACTGTGATACAATCTGGGTCAAGTTCTATAGTTTTCTTTACTGTTTCTCTCCAACTTTCCCATGTTTCTCCGATCATGCCTGATATGAGGTCCATATTGACCTGCTCAAAATCCAACTCTTGAATCCAAGGAGCGATGCGATATACCTCTTTTGATAGGTGTGCTCTTCCATTTTCTGCTAATATTTCATCGTTCAGGTTTTCAACGCCGAGACTTAGACGTGTTACACCGATATGTTTTATTGCTTCTAATTTCTTCCGTGTAAGAGTGCCGGGTTCACACTCAAATGCTATCTCTTCAGCCTTATCCCAGGGCATTACATTTTTCACTCTATTTACCAAGTTCGTCAGATGCTTGACACTGATATAAGATGGTGTTCCGCCTCCGAAATAAACGAAGTGTAAGGGTCTGTCTGCAATTGCTGGTTGTCTGCTGTAAATTTCTATCTCTTTAGCAAGAGCGTTTAAATAAGTGTCAATTTCTGAGCTATTCTTATCCGTATATACGCGAAAATAGCAGAATTTACATCGTTTGCGACAGAACGGAATGTGCATATACAACCCAAGAACTGCATCTTTACGTGGTTTCTCGGTTAATGCCTGATGTACTTCAGGCACTGTAGATTCATTCCATGCAGAATATGGAGGATAATTGGATACAAAAACACTCCCCACTGTTGTATCTTTTGACTCAATTCCGGCTGTTGCCGGTTCGGGTAATGATTTAGACATATTTTGATCCTTTTCGTGCGCCGTATGGATTAAGCATTTGTTTTTATAATTTTACCACAAATATACCCAAAAAACAAAGCATTCATTAACGTCGGGTGTGTAAAATTTTTGTAGAAATCCTTTCAGTGTAACGCGATTAAAAAATTGTGTAACGCGGTTAAAATGTAACCAAAACTTTACACACCCATTAACTTCGCTATTTCTCACCGAAGCAGTATAGAATACCATCTTCTGTTCCGATGTATATTTTGCCATCAGCAACACTCGGGGATGCGACGATAGATGAAGCGGCTTCAAATTCCCACACTTTCTCTCCGTTGGCAATATCCAAACCGATAAAAACGCCGCGAGTCGTACCGAAAAACACACGATTTCCTACGATGACTGGCGATGATTCAATTCGTGATTTCGCAGTGAAGGTCCATATTTTTTCGCCTTTGTCAGGTGACAGCGCGTGCACCACCTTATCTCTTCCACCAATGACAACGATGTTTTTAGTTATGGCTGCAGACGAAAAAAACGGTAGTTGACGATCAGGATTTTCATACTGCCATACAATATCCCCGGATGTCAGATCAATACCTAATACCTCGTTTCCATACGTACCACAGAATGCTCTCCACGAGTTATTACCAACGGCAGATGGTGTATCTGCTCCACCATTAAGATTAGTCAGGTTAGAAATGGCTGGACTTGCTCCGACATAAGCACCGAGATCAACCTGTTGAGTCTGTGTGCCATCATGGATGTTGATCACGCGTAGATAACTATCGCAACCCGTGACAATTACATAATTTTGTATATCCGGGGTCTGTTTGCTATTCGTCCCATCATCAGGCTGTGACCAGACGGCAGGTGTTCCGTGAACATATCCTTCAGTTTCGTATTTCCATATCAGGTCACCGCTATTACTGTTGAGACAGTATAGGAACCCATCATAGGAGCCGAACAGTACCTTATCATCCAAAAAGTTTGCTGATGAGATGATTTCCCCTTCAGTCTGAAATTGCCATTTCATTTTTCTCGTTGCTATATCCACAGCATGAAAAATCCCATCGCCATCCCCAAAATAGATGACACCATTCTGATAGGACGGTGAAGATTTAATAGATGATTCCGTAGTATACGTCCACATGCTTTCTCCACTTTGTGCGTCAATCGCATAGAGAACACCATCTAATGCTCCCAGATACACAACATTATCCACAATTGCAGCAGTAGACTCAATCATGTCCCCTGCTTTAAAAGTCCAGAGTAATTCCAGTTTTTCAGGAAGTTGTGAGTTTGCAACCCCTGTCAGTTGCGGATTTCCGCGGAAACTTGTCCAATCAGAATATGTATATTGGACAATAAAGATAGTCAGAACAGATATTAGTAAGATTATCTTTATTTTTTTATATTTTTTCATAGTCTTGTAGATTATTGCTAATTAGCTAATATTGTAGTGCAAACTGTTAGTTTGCGTTTCACAGGCACAATCTAGCAGATTGTGCTACATTGAATTTTCAAAAAATTTCCTTATAGAGTTCTATATAATCGTGGATTTGTAAAGGACGCGGGTTAAACTGAGCAGTCCACTGATCTGCGGCGTCATTTGCTAAAGTCGGTATGTCGTTAGAATCTACACTATTTTTGACATGACATTCCTGTAGCTTGTTCGGTAATTCTCCAATTTTCTTTAGATGTTTGATTCTGTCTACTATAGTTTTTGCAGGGTAGATTTCGCTGTAAAGTTCTTCAATGGTCTCTATATTGAATCTAATAACATGTGGTAACATCAAGGCTACAGCGATTCCGTGTGTGAGTCCGTATTTTGCCGTTAATGGGTTTGCACACGCATGTGCTGCACCGAGCATGGAATTTTCTATTGCCAGACCTGCCAGATACGCACCAAATAACATCTCTCCACGTGCCTTACTGTTCTGCTTTTCAAGTGCTGGTTCATAGTGTTCATTAAGAAGATCCCAAGCGTGTGATGAATAAATCTGGGACCTTGGGTTGCGTTTTGTGCAAACATAACTTTCAACTGCATGTGCGATTGCATCAATTCCCGTTATTGCTGCTACATCTCTCGGTAAAGTTTTGGTGAGTGTCGGGTCTAATATTACCGTTCTAAATTGTGCTTTTTTATCGCCACAAGCCATCTTGATGTGTGTATTTTCCTGTGAAATGAGTGCATAGGATTGTGCCTCACTTCCAGTGCCAATGGTTGTAGGGATTCCGATAGATGGCAGCATAGGTTTTGTTGCTCTGTTCGTTCCCCAATAGTCTTCCATTTTTCCACCGTTCGTTAGTAGGAAATTCACACCTTTTGCAGTATCCATTGCACTTC
>VXOP01000267.1 GCA_009839975.1 Candidatus Poribacteria bacterium | reverse complement strand
GGTATATCCTTAATGGGTATTAATTCATCCCCATGATCAGAAATTCGGCATATTCTAACGTATTCGTTTCCATCAACGGCAAGAGCATACAATGTCTCGTCAACAACCGTAAACTCTGCCGTATAATAAGATTTGCCTCTGCCGGAATCAACATGCACAGGGTTCCAAGTTTTCCCGTCATCGGTGGAAAAAACTAGTTCAAATGCAATCTCTGCGTAAAGTATATTATTACATGCCGCCAGGTCCCTAATTTCAGTGCCGATGATACCGTTCATGTGTTTCTGCCAAGATTCGCCAGCATCGGTTGTGCGTTTGATGTGATACATTCCCCCCATGAAAAAGTTATCTTCATCCACAGCGACAAGTGTAGAATCGTAAAAGAATCTTACATCTTTTATCATTCCAAGATTTGTCCATGTTTTACCGCCATCTCTTGAACGGTGGGATTCCACACTAATAGCCAATATTGTTTCACCAAACACTATTAGCTCTATTTCAGGTATACCTGCTGGGAGATTACTGGAAATGGGGGTAATATTGTTCCAAGTTTCTCCTAAATCGTCTGATCGATATATTCTCCATGCAACATTGTATGGGGATAACATGCCGTCTTCCATATTGTTAGGTCTACGCGATAATTTCTTGAAGTTATTTTTGATAGATTCCATATCGGCATCGTCAAGGCTCGTTCCTACATAGAGTGAATTGCCAGAGACTTTAACTGAGCTAACCGATTTTATGTTTTCTGCATTTAGACGTTGCCAGACTGTGCCATTGAGGCGATAGAGACCTTGATCAGTGCCAACAAACGGCGTATCGCCTATTGCACAGATAGTCTTTATTTCTTGGTCTTCCAAACCTGAACTTATCTCGTTCCATCGTAGTCCAGGTCCAACAGAACTTCTGTAAATGCCATTCCTGTGCGCTAAATAAAAACCTGACTGTGTGACGATAAAACCAACCGTACGACCTTCTGGACGATATGTAACAAAGTCCCAGGTCAAACCCTCATTGTTGGACGCATGTATGTCTCGGTCAAGTGCGATATAGAGTTTTCCGCCCCATTCTGCCATCGGCATTTTATTATAACGATTTGTGGGGAACTCTGTGAAAGTACGTTCCCACCCATTACTCTCATCTGTTAATCTGTATATACCTGTGATGAGTGCTGCAAGTACTGTTCCCTTTGAAGTGACGAACAGATCTGTAGTTCCTACACTTTGTGGACCCATCACCTGTGTCCATGTGCCTGGCTTGTTATTAGATGTGGGTGCCACTTCTTGTGCATTTTGGGCAAAAATTTCCTGTGCACTTATAAAGCAAGAAAGGTATATAAACGTTAGACTTAACAGTACAAAAATAAACATGGGTGCCTGTTTTAGTATGTGCCTTATTGAAATTTGTTTATAGTTTTTCATCTAAATTCCTCCAATATATAGTAAAGTCTATATAACCTAAGCTGATAATAAGCCAGTATTTGTAGCGCAAAATGTTAGTTTGTGTTGCACAGGAACAATCTAACAGATTGTGCTACAAGGTGGCAACTTGAGTTATAGAGTAGATTCTATGGTGATAATGTTTCTATTGTCCAGTTTCCATCCTCCATCAAAGTATAACGTATTCTATCATGCAACCGACTTGGACTTCCCTGCCAAAACTCAAACATAGTTGGCATGAGTCTATATCCTCCCCAATGTGTGGGTCGGGGTATATGCTTATCAGCATAAGTCAATTTCGCTTTCTCAAAGTTCTGCTCAAGATGTTCTCGTCCAGAAATCACAACGGTTTGACGTTCTGTCCATACTGCAAGTTGACTATCTCTGGGACGACTTTCGAAATACGCGTCGGATTCGGTATCAGTCATCTTCACAATTGTCCCTGAAATGCGCACCTGTCGATCCAGTTCTCGCCAATAGAAGACCGCAGCAGCGTGCGGATTCGCAGCCAATTCGCTTCCTTTTTGACTATCATAGTCGGTATAGAAACAGAAGCCTTTTTTGTCAAAACCTCTGAGGACGACCATACGTGCAGAGGGAATGCCATCAGCGGTTGCAGTTGCCAACGTCATCGCATCTGGCAGGTCAATTTTTGCTTCTATAGCATCACTAAACCACTTTTCAAATTGATCAAAAGGATTATCTGTTGCATCGGTTTCGGTCAAGCCGCCATGTTGTTGATATTCTCTACGTAGGTTGTCGGTGTTCATGTCATTTTTTCCAGTAATTCGGTGAAAAGAGAATTAGCACAGTATATATTTCCAGTCGTCCCAATAGCATGCAAAACGTTAGGATAAATTTACCTATAGAGGGGATATCAGCATAATTGTCAATAGGTCCTACATCACCCAGGCCTGGACCGATATTTCCCATCGTAGCAATTGTGCACCCTGCAGCGGTAATTAAGTCCAATCCCAGTGTCGCCATGATACATGTAACGATTGCGAATATACCGATAAAGAAGAAGAAGAAACCCAATACATGTGTTAGTACTTCAGGAGGGACTACCCTGTCATTGACACGTACAGGAAGCACAGCATGTGGAAAGATAAGTCTTTTGATTTCTGCGCCGCTCTGTTTAATTAGCAATAGGAAGCGAAGTTGTTTCATACCACCACCTGTTGACCCAGCACACCCACCATAGAACATGAGCGTTAACAAGATAAATTGCGATAGGGCGGGCCACATTTCAAAATCAGCTGTGCCATAACCTGTTGTTGTCGTGATAGATAGAACTTGGAATGTTCCATAACGGATTGAATCCCCTACCGAAATGTTGGGGACCTTTTCATCAATGTGTTCAAACCTGAAAATGTTCCAAGATACAAGAAGGATGCTGATGAGGATGACAACACAATAGAATCTGAATTCCGTATCTTTAAAGTACCCTTTAACATCACCCCGAAGTGCCCGATAGTGCAGAGCAAAGTTAGTTCCCGCAATAAACATAAAAACAGTGATAACCGTTTCAATATAGACACTATCAAAATGTGCAATGCTGGCGTTTTTGGTCGAGAATCCACCCGTTGCCATCGTGCCAAATGTATGACACAACGCATCAAAGAGATTCATGTCGCCAAGCCAAAGTAGAACGGTTTCCACAACTGATAGAAGGATATATACTCCCCACAACAATTTTGCGGTTTGTGCAATACGCGGCGTGAGTCTGTCTGTTTGGGGTCCAGGTGCTTCTGCGCGAAATAGCTGCATACCACCCACACCGAGCATTGGGAGGATTGCGACCGCAAGCACAACAATCCCCATACCCCCAAGCCAATGACTGAAGCTACGCCAAAACAGCATTGCCTTGGATAGAGATTCAATTTCTGTTAACACTGTGGCTCCGGTCGTTGAAAAACCGGACATAGATTCAAAATAGCAGAACGCAAATTCTGTCAGAGGGGGACGGTTATCTGCTGCAAAAACATCTGCGAATAGATAGGGAAACGAACCGAAGAGAGCGACAACAACCCAACCTAACGTTACGATGGCAAAACCTTCACGTATGCCGAGATCCGGTTCAGCAGGTTTTACTGTAAAGCGGAGTATCAGACCGACAGTGAATGTAATTATTGTAGCGTAAACGAACGCAGGTAGATTAGATTCTCCCGCGTCTGGATTAAAATAGTAGTATGCTGCAATACCTAATGGTAACAGCATTGTCCCGGAAAGGCAGATTAGTAGGTTTCCAAGTGTGTGGAAAACAAGTTTTCGACGCATATAACCATCACACTCTCCGCGCAGCAAACATATCCTCTACGACCGGTATAGCATCTGGCATACTGAAGACAATTACGCGGTCAGCGGGTTGAATAACGGTGCTGCCGTGTGGAACAATATGATTTTCGCGACGGAGTATTGCCCCGATAAAGGCATTCTCGGGGAATTTTGTTTTTAATGAACTGAGTTCTTTGTGAACGATTTTCGAATTTACACCTGCGACGAGTTCTATCACTTCCGCATCAATTTCATGGAGAGAAGCAACAGAGACAATATTGCCGCGCCGGATAAGTCTCAGCAGATTGCTAACAACGGTCAGGTGTCTGCTAACTGCACCATCTAAACGGTGAATACGTGCCAATAACGGAAGATAACGTGGTTGCTGAATTAAACTCAGAACACGTTGTGCGCCGTGTTCCTTAGCGGTCATGCAAGCCATTATATCGTTTTCATCATCACCTGTTACCGATACAAATCCGCTAACATCTTCAATACCCGCTTCTTCCAACAGTTGAAATTGTAGGTAATCGCCGTGTAGAACTGTCGTGCGTCTGAGTGTTTGTGAAGCGAGATCAGCGAGTTTCTCGTCCGTCTCAATCAGTTTCACATCTGTTCCATTACTTTCAAGAGAACGTGCCAGTTCAATTCCGATAACACTTGCACCAACAATGATGACACGGTCAAGATGGGTGTTAATTATGATACCGAAAAGACGGAACAATTGTTCTATTGCAATTGTGCTGCCGATGACAAATACGTCTTCACCTTGTCGCAGTCTGTCATCTCCTTTTGGGATAATAACATTATCAGAATCGCGTCTTTTTATTGCAGCGAATCGGACACCTGAAATTACGCCATTCGCGTCTAATTCTGCCAGTGATTTACCTTTGAAGGGGTTGTTCGGTTTTATGCGCAAAGCAGCGAGGCGGATTCTGCCGTCTTCAAACTCGACGATTTCTCTTGCTTCCGGTATTCTTAAGAGACGGATAAATTCTTCAACGCATAAATGTTCGGGATTAACAAGGAGATCGATACCAAAATCGTTTGCGGTTAAACCGCTTTTATCTGAAAAGTAATCTGGATTTGATACGCGTGCAATTTTCGTTCCTACTTCATAACGATTCGCAATTTGGCAGGCAAGCATATTAATTTCATCGCTGTTGGTAACTGCGATAATAAGTTCGGCATCACTAATACCTGCATCTTTTAGCAGCACAGGTGAAGCACCTGAGCCGCAGAGCGTTTGTAAATCTAACTGTTCGTTGACTCGTTGACAAGCATCTTCAGATTCATCGATTAAGACGACATCGTTATTTTCTGCTGTCAACAGTTTAGCAGTGTGAAATCCGACTTCTCCTGCGCCGATGATTATTGCTTTCATATTTTAACTATTCTACCACGTTTGCCGGTTCAATGGAAAGCGTAAGTTTGCTTTACATAAGTATTATGCATTGATAAGCATCAGATTATTTGCTTACTTTTGAACTCGTTTCTCAAAATCAGAACGATTAATTTGTTGAAATCGATTGTGTCGTAGATTTTCATAGAAAACCCATGAATCCGGACTTATGTCAGAAGCAAATATGCCAAATTGCGTGTCGGTTGCACAGAGATAACTCTTTAGTAGCTCGTGATTATATTCACCATGCCCGGAACCTGATGACAATTTGCACTCTACGATAGTTATAAAATTCCCTTCTGCATCGCAAAGCACGATATCAGCTCTGCTTTGGATTGTTCCTATCTGGATTTTACATTCTCTCAAGATGGAAAAATCTGAGAATTTGGATTCAGAGAGATAGATAATAGTGGACTCTACCACATCAATTTCTTGAAGTCGTTCTTTAATGGCAGTGTTGAAGTTATCTTCCCCCTGTTTTTCCGTGAGTTTCAATGCATGCTGTAGGTCTTCCTTTGCCCCCGTAAAGTCATTTATACTTGACTTTGCTTCACCCCGACTTGTGTAGATACTGGCATCATTAGGATTTATTCTGATTGCCAAGTTATCGGCAGAAATAGCTTCTTCAAACTTACCGCCTGTCCAAAGCAGACACCCAATGGAAAAGAGGACGATAACAAAATCTTTGCCAATCTGTTCTAATATGGGATCAGTTATAGTCTTGTTTTCACCATCAATTTCATCAGCAGTACCTTCTGCAAGCTCCGGAAAGAGCGAATCTAACTTTGGAAAGTGTTGATCCTCATACATCTTAATAAGAACACCGACCAATGTCATTGATGCAGACAAGGGATGATTTTCATCGTCACCGACACCATAAACTAAATCGTTTAGGACTCCCGAAAGCTGTTGATACTCGGTTTCCGTAATGACAACACGACTAAGGTCTTGGTTCCGATTCACGATACCCGCAAATAGGTCCAATAAACCTATGAGCCACTGTGCAGCACTTTCTGGTGTTGAACACTGCAACTGTTCTGATTGGAACGTAATTACATGCAAAACTAAACCTCCACTATCGTTGTTAAGCAACGTGAAAATTATACCTTAATTTGTGGAAGATTTCAAGGAAGAAGAGATTTCAACCATGATTAACGTAGGCATCAACATAAGGACTGATGATGGTTTGCGTGCTTTTGAACTGAAGGATCATGGTGGTTATGTTTTGTGTTTTGGGAAAACGCTGTGATTGGAGACTTTGTTTATCTTTATCACGATTTGGCAAGTATTTGTTCTTCAAAATCAGCACGCGTAATTTCTTGAAACCGATTCTGACGCAGATTCTCATAGAAAACCCATGAATCTGGTTTTATACTTGAAGCAAATATGCCATAGGGAGTATCGGTCGCACAGAGAAAACTCTTTAGTTGTTGTGTGTCAAGGTCTACATTTCTCAGAGACTTACACTCGACAATAGTAAGAAAACTTCCTTCAGCATCGCGAAGAACAATATCAGTTAAATAACTATTTGGACCTATCTGAATAGGACAGTGTCTATCAATGGAGAAATTCGTAAACTTTGGATCTGAGAAATACTTAACAACTGTGTCATTTATTCTGGCTTCTGGTATATAAGAACGTGCGATGTTATTTTTAACAGGTAAACGTGCACCACCAACAATTTTCTGAATCGCCTCGGCATCTTTGCGTGCCCTTTCACTGTTACCAACGCTCCATCCAGATATAGAATCGATATAATTTATAGGTTGCATCAACATATTCTCCTTCTAAGCATCTAATAACATTAATTATATATGTATTTACAAGAAATATCTACTCAAATTTGGTTTAAATCTGTGAAATAACAAATTGCAGTTCTTGACCATTATTCTATACATTAAGTTCTTGAATCTCTTCCTCAATAATTGTAATGTATTCTGTTAGTCCTTGTTGGATTGCTAAGTCCAGTGCTGTTTGAAAATCCAATTTTGTATTCTCCAATAATGTAGCATCATCAACGTTGCTCAAATTTAAGCCACTTTCAATGATCAAGTAACCCATTCTACCGCGATTGTAGAATGCTTCTAATTTGTTTTTGTCTAATGTTACTGCTTTGTTGAGGTCACTAAATGCTTCTTCATATTGGCCTTGGTTAAACCTTGAAAGTCCACGATTAATATATGCTTGAGTATGCATCGGGTTAAGACGAATCGTTTCGTCAAAATCATTTGAGGCCAAATAATATCTACCACTCTTGAAGTAGACGATACCTCTGTTGTAATATGCTTCAGCATTGTGTGAATCCAACATAATTGCCCTATCAAGATCCGAAATAGCTGCTGTATATTGCCTAAGTTCACCTTTTGAAACACCTCGACTATTATAGGCATCTGCATAATCTGGTTTCAAAGTAATTGCTCTATCGTACGCTAATATTGCTTTCTCAGGTTCTTCTTCTTGTGAGTAAAGATAACCAACGGAAAACCATGCATGAGAAGCAAGGCCTTTATCTGATTCCTCCACAATGTTAGCAATTGAACGCCATTTTTCAATTGCCTCCGTGATATCGCCGCTTTGCTGCAAGGCTGATGCATCTGCTATTGCCTTATCTATAACAGGCAAGTCATCACTCTGTTGAAGTTCCTGTATCCTACTCTCAAATTCTTTACTGTTAGAGAACCTGTCAAAAACTTCTGCTCTCCCTATCTGTCTCATATTCTGTATAAGTTCATCAGATGCCGCCTTATCATCACGTATATCAGAAACATATTGTCTAGCCTCATCTCTAAGTCTCTTGAACTCTGTGAAACCGATGAAACCTGCAATTGCAATTACAACTGCAAAGAAAGTAAGAACTATGGCGATTACATTGAGCCACATATCTATGTACTCAGAACGATCATCCAAATACTCTTTTCTCAACTCATTGAATAAGCGTTGAATTTCCACATCGGCAGGTTGATCCACTCTTTCTGTTGTCCTTGGCATTGTGGTATTGTTAGGTTCAACTTGTAATTTAGTAGGATCTTCCTCAATAGAACTATCCCGCGGACCTGTTTTATCTACCTTGGATGTATCATCTATTTGTGCAAGGACAATTGTGAGATTTACTACCAAAATTGCACTCACCGTAATGATGAAACTACAGAATATCGTTTTCTTTCGTGTCATAAAAGTACTTCTTATTTCTTATCAATACCTTCGCCAAAATAGTTGAATAAATTGGGCAGATGCCCTAAGGTTATAAGAGTTTTAGTTCTGAAAATAAATTCAATAACTTTGGAGAGCATTCACCTATGCAAAAAATTATAGCACTTTTTATAGTTTTTCAACAGAATTATCCACAACGATACTACGCCAATTAACGAAATACCTGTGAACAACGCAGCAAATCTATCAATGTTTTTGGTGGGGACTCACATGGACTTTTCTGCACTTTTTCTATCCTGCTTTACACCAATTTTGGAAACTTTTCCAAAACGGGCCGATTTTAGAAATTAACACCAATTAGCGAAAATCTCTAAATCTTACACCTTTCGTCAAATGACGAAGCCTATGACCGAAAACAATTAGCGTATAGACGGGTGCATGAGTCCCGCAATTGCTGAATGGTTAATCTGCACTAAAACTTCGCCACTCTCCCTTGTGATTATAGATGTTGATAAGACCGTCGTTGGGACGTCCATCTATGGGTGAAATGATGACAAGTTCTTTACCATCTTTGTTTCTTATTTCCAGCATGCCGTGTCCACCAATCAGTGAACTTCCCAAGCTTGCAGCGTTGTGTATTGACAGACGACCTTGGTTCAAATACGTGCAAAGGTCACCATCTGTGTTGTGTATTTTCAGCACACCTCCGATGAACTCATCCGCTATCAATTGAGCCGAACGGTTACCTTCGTGGTTGTATATTATCAGACTTCCTCCTCCGATTATAGACGAATACAGAACCGCCACAGTTTTTTTCTTGTCATTGACAATCTCTAATTCCTTACAAACGATTTTATCAAACACGGTTTTCTTTTTGTCTTGTGCTTGTGTAGTTGCGTTGAATAGGTTTGACACAACAAAGCCTGCCAGTGTGAAAAGGCATCCGATTAGCATATAGGTGAGTTTTTGCTTCAGGTTCATAGTTGACTCCTTTGCTTTGGTAAACATTTTAGTAGATTATTGACATATTCAATCATTCGTTCCTTATCAGGTTTTTGATGTTCTCTATCGTTTTTCTGATATATGTTCTTGTATAGGCGGGTGCATGAGTCACACAATTGTGACCGCTGCTGCGTCGGTTGTGTGGTTATTGCTTATCTCTGTTCCTGTTATCTTCTCAACGAACTTAAGCACCAGTTGCCTCTGTGCTGACGTGACGTTCTTTCCTCTATTTACCATAATTTCTTTCGCGCTATAAACATATCGTCCCTACAGGACTAAAGAGTGCTGACATAACGATTGTCTATAAACATATCGTCCCTACGGGACTGAAAAACATATCAATATATGATAACCCAAGTTGCTACCTATAAGTTTTAGAAATGGAAATACCGTCTTTAATGTAAAAATACTGATAATTAACTAATATTTGTAGCGTAAACTGCCAGTTTGCGCCCCTTATGGCACAATCTGGATGAAGATTAAGAATTAAATTGGGTAATACGCGGGCGGGGAAACCCCGCCCCTACGAAACCTTACTCCTACGATGAGTCCTATTAGTAGAATTACCTGATTATTTATTTAATCTTCATGCAGATTGTGCTACATAGGTAGCAACTTAGGTTATGAATAGTCAGTCAGAGGTGGACAGGAACAGACTAAATTTCTATCGCCGTGTACTTCGTTTATCCGCGCAACGGGTGGCCAAAACTTTGTCTGACGTACCCACGGTTGTGGAAATGCGGCTTTTTCACGCGAATATGGATGGCTCCAATCAGACTTTGTGACTGATTCCACAGTATGCGGTGCATTCTTTAGAACATTGTCTTCCGTTGATGCATCGCCATTTTCAATTTCCGCTATCTCTTCACGAATTGAAATCAGTGCAGAACAGAAACGATCAATTTCAGATTTCGATTCACTTTCGGTCGGTTCAATCATCATGGTTCCGGGGACGGGCCAAGAGACTGTCGGTGCATGAAATCCATAGTCCATCAACCGCTTAGCAACATCGGTAACGTCTACACCTGCTGTCTTCTTAAAGTCCCGCAAATCAATAATACATTCATGAGCAACCAACCCATTTTTACCCGTGTAAAGGACTGGATAGTGCGGTGCTAACTGTTTAGCAATGTAATTTGCGTTAAGGATGGCAACTTCTGTAGCAGATTTCAGTCCTTCTACCCCCATCATTGCAATATAAGCCCAAGAGATGGGAAGAATGCCGGGACTGCCCCACGGTGCAGCAGATACCGGACCTATGCCATCCGTTCCACCAACAGGGACAATTGGGTGATTAGGTAAGAAATCTGTCAGGTGAGCCTTCACACCAATCGGTCCCATGCCTGGGCCACCACCCCCATGGGGAATACAGAATGTTTTATGTAAATTGAGATGACAAACATCTGCACCGAAATCTGCCGGACGACTCAACCCGACGAGTGCATTAAGGTTAGCACCATCCATATATACCTGTCCACCATGTTCATGAACAGTATCACATATCCTGTGAATTTGTTCTTCAAAAACACCGTGTGTTGAGGGATAGGTTATCATTGCAGCCGCCAGTGTATCGTTGTGAGCCTCAGCTTTTTCTTTCAAATCGTCAAGGTCTATGTTACCTTCTGAGTCACAGGCAACGACAACGACTTTCATACCCGCCATAACAGCACTGGCAGGATTTGTCCCGTGTGCAGATGTCGGAATTAAACAGACATTCCGGTCTCCTTTGTTTCGACTCTGATGATATTTCCGAATGACTAACAATCCGGCGTATTCACCTTGTGAACCAGCGTTCGGTTGCAGTGAAACACCACTAAAACCTGTGATCTCTGCTAACCATGCTTCTAACTGCTCAAATAGAATGTGATAGCCTCGTGCTTGTTCACTCGGCACAAACGGATGTATCTCCCCAAAAGATTGCCAAGTGACGGGTACCATTTCTGCAGTTGCATTGAGCTTCATTGTGCAGGAACCGAGCGGTATCATAGCATTTACAAGAGAAAGGTCTTTTGCCTGTAATCTGTGGATATATCTCAACATCTCCGTCTCGGAATGATAACTATTGAAAACGGGATGTGTAAGATATGAGGATGTGCGCTGTAATGCTGTGGGTATCGCAATAGATTTTGCTGTATGACTCTCATTTCTGTTTTCTGCTCTATTTTCTGCAAAGGGTTGCAGCAGGTTATCAACATCGACCTGTGTAGTGGTTTCGTCTAATGCGATTCCGATGTGCGTTGAATTGATTGTCCGGAGATTAAGCTGTTTTTCTTGAGCCGAAGATACGAGCCTTTCCATTTCGTCCGCGCTAACCTGAACACAGAGTGTATCAAAGCACGCTGCATCTCCTGTATTATATCCCAGTTTCTCAATCTCAGAACGTAACGTGCATGTATGCGCGTGTACTTGTTCGGCAATCTGCTTAAGTCCCTTAGGACCGTGATAGACTGCATACATCCCTGCCATCACAGCGAGGAGTACTTGTGCTGTGCAAATATTACTGGTTGCTTTTTCACGACGAATATGTTGTTCGCGTGTCTGAAGTGCTAATCGGATGGCGGGTTCATCGTTTGCATCATGGGATACACCAGCAATCCGTCCGGGAATGCTGCGTTTAAGTTCTTCATGCGTTGAGAGGAATGCAGCATGGGGTCCACCATATCCAAGCGGAACACCAAATCGCTGTGAGTTACCTATGACAATATCTGCCCCAAATTCTCCTGGGGGTTTCAGAAGCAAGAGTGCTAATAGGTCGGTTGCGGTAACAAATAAACCCCCAGCAGCATGCACCTGCTCAGCAAAATGATGGTAATCGTAGATAGTGCCATCTGTAGCGGGATATTGCACGATTGCACCTAAGATTGGCGTGTCAAAATTGACGTCCTGATGATCACCGATCTGCAATTCTATATCTAAAGGTTCAGCACGGGTTTTTAGAACAGCGATTGTTTGTGGATGACATGTTTCTGATACGAAAAACTTACGACTAATCTCTTGTGGGACATTAGCATAACACATAGACATCGCTTCAGCTGCAGCTGTTGCTTCATCCAGCAGGGAAGCGTTAGCAACTGGGAGTCCGGTCAAATCAATAACCATCGTCTGAAAGTTTAGTAACGCCTCTAATCGTCCCTGTGAAATCTCTGCTTGATAAGGGGTGTATTGTGTGTACCAACCCGGATTTTCCAGGATGTTTCTTTGGACAACAGGTGGCACAAAACAGTTATAATATCCCATTCCGAGATAAGAACGGTAGACCTGATTATGAGAGGAAAGCCGCTTTAGTGCGTCAAGGACTTCATGTTCTGAAAACACTTGAGCGTATTTTGTTTTCTCTCCAATGTCCAAACTCAGCGGCGATGATAGTCGTATGTCTGACGGTACAACATCATCAATGAAAGATTCCATTGATGCGTAACCGAGTGTCCACAACATCTGATTAATTTCTTCTGGACGGGGACCTATGTGTCGATCAGCGAAAGTAGTCGTACTGTTTTCTTGGTCAAGCATCTTCTGCCTCAATATGTGCTTGATAACCATCGGCATCAAGAAGTGTGTCAAGTTCACTCGGATCGGTCATTTTGATTTTCAAGAACCACCCGTCATTGTATGGTGAGTCATTTACCTGTTCGGGTGCATCAAGTAGCGTTTCGTTCACTGCAATTACCTCTCCACTTACAGGCGCGTAAAGGTCAAATGCTGCCTTAACAGATTCTATCACACCGAGTTCCGCTTTATGTGTTAATTGTGTGCCAACATCCGGTAATTCAACGAAGACTATATCCTGAATTTCAGATTGTGCATAGTCTGTGATGCCAACTGTAGCGATGTCATCTTCGGATTTAACCCATTCATGACTTTCCATGTATCGTAAATTATCTGGAATCATTTAATTTTCCTTCAAGTGTTTTTATAGTTAAGACCCAAATTATTATTACACTTCTTGGCACAACGGGCAATGAATTGCTGCGGTCTGGGAAACCCAGCCCCTACAACCAGATATTTGTTGATGGGGAAGTATATGTCTAATTCTAAGTCTAACTATAAATACTGAGTGAAACAACTCTGTAGAACTTATTCTCCAACATTTGGATCTATCTCTTTGGCTTTTTCAAAGTCAATTTTCGCTGCGTCGTGCTGTCCGAGTGCTTTCTTTGCAAGTCCACGATTGTGGTAAGCATCAGCCGATTTAGGACTAAGTTCAATCGCTTTACTGTAGTCTGCAATTGCACCTTGATAGTCTCTAAGGGAAACCTTTGCATGTCCGCGATCGAGGTAAGCAATGGGGTTTTCAGGTCTTAGTTTAATTGCTTGATTATAGTCTACCAATGCACCATCTAAGTTTTTAGATGTACGTTTTGCATTACCACGACCTATATAAGCAAGGTAAGTGCCAAAGGTGTCTTCAGGATTCAATTTGATTGCTTGTGTGAAATCATCTATCGCGCCCGCATAGTCACCGATATGATGTCTTGCCCACCCTCTATTGTTGTAACCATAGGCAACGTCAGGTTTTAGTTTTATGGCTTGTGTGAAATCATCTATCGCGCCCGTATGGTCTCCAGCAGTTACTTTCAAGTGTCCCAATTCGTTATACCTATAGGCATCATCAGGACTGAGTGCGACGGCATCAGATTGGAGTTTGATCGCTATCTTATAGTCTTCTATTTTACCCTTCTGATCCCCAAGTTTTCCCTTCGCATCGCCACGTTTCTTATAGTATTCAGCCATATCTGGTATGAGTTTTATTGCCTGATTATAATCTTCAATTGCACCTTTATAGTTTTTGATTCCATACTTGATATCCCCCAAGGCTTCGTAAGCAAAAAAATCATCAGGATTCTGACTTAATTTTTCGTAATAGTATTTTAAAATATGTTCAGGGTTACCGAGTGCTGCTAAGGATTCCGCCCTTAATCTTTTAACCTCAGAAACTTCAGGATCAATCATTAAAGCTTGATCAAAATCTTCTATCGCATCTTTATGGTTACCAAGACGCGCTTTAGTCTTCCCCCTAAATTTATATGTCTCAGCATCCTCAGGACTAAGTTCAATCGCTTGATCGAAGTCTTTTATTGCATCTGCATATTGAGTATCATAGAACTTTTGTGTTCCTTCACTGTGATAGACATAAGCACGGACAACATTTCGTTTACGCCATTCCTCCAAAGGGTCCGAAGACGTTGAGCTATCAAGTAGTGCTTTAATGGCATTTGCAGGTCTGGTATCGTAACCATGTCCTACGTGGATACCGATAACTTCTCCTTTGCTATTTAGCGTCGGACTACCACTGTTGCCCGGATATGCTGGAACTGTTGTTTTAAGCCATTTATCGTTACTACGTATATCCTGTAGCATCCCATCCACAACGTTGAATTCTCTTGAATAAGGAAAACCTGCAAGATAGACAGTTTCGCCAATTCTAAGTGTATCAACGTCTATTAATGACAGAGGGATACCTTCACCTTGGACTTTAAATATAGCGATATCGCTTTTAACGTCAAATGCCCAAACACCTTCTACCCGCCAGATCGTTTCTCTGTGATTTAATTTGGCAAAAATAGGACCGATTGTAGGACCTGCGGCGACATGAAAATTAGTTGCGATTTTGTCGGGTGCTACAAAGAATCCTGTCCCACCACCTATATACACATTAGACTCTTTCAGTCTGGTACCGACTAAACGTACCGTAGACTCTTTTGCCCTATCGGATACTATGTCAATCTCAGTCGGTTTTTCGGCAGTTTCTTGTGCATAAGAGAGTGAGAGAGATGCCATCAGAACCAATATGCACAATGAAGTTTTTTTGAAATGTTTCACTTTATTGCTCCATGTGTTTTGGTATGAATTTCACATATCTATGATACACTATCTGGGAGGAAAATGTCAATCAAAACGATGGAAGGGTGGATGGATGGAAAGCTACTTGACAGACCGGTCAGAAAAAAGTATAATATTTTATCCATTGTGGAGGACTTTCTCACCGTTACCCTTGTTGTTTTCTATCAATCCGTTTATGATGAGAATGTCGGTAAGTAGCATTGGCATACTATTAGAGGAAATTAAAATGACAAACGAAGAACTCTATGAATTAATGAAAGACGGTTTTGCACAAGTCAATCAGCGTATAGATCAAGGTTTAGAAAATGTCAATCAGCGTTTAGATCAGGTGGATCAGCGTTTAGATCGAGTGGATCAGCGTTTAGATTCGATGGATGAGCGACTCCGGACAGTTGAGGGTGGCATCTCCGAACTCAAGGGGAAGCAAAGTGCAATTTCGGGGATGCGAAGTTGGATCCTCACAGTATGTGCTATCGGTGCCCTAATCATCTCTATTGTTGTCGCCATCGTCAAGTAACTTTCATCGTTCCAATATTATTCTTCCACCTGCATAGCATGGTTGATTTCCAAATCGTCAAAAGCCTGTCTATTTTTGTCTGTAATTCGCAGATAAAATCCCCAACCTTGTTCCTCTTCACACACTTTGACGAGGATACTGTTCTTTCCTGGCTTGAGTGTCACAGGAAAAATATATCTGTCCACTATTGCTTTATGCGTTTCTGTATGTGCATATACTTCTTCACCGTTTAGCCAGACTTTTCCCTGATCGTCGCTATCAAAGCGGAATTGGACTTCCCTTTCATCAGGTGAAGTAACGGTCGTCCATGCATAGGC
>VXOP01000368.1 GCA_009839975.1 Candidatus Poribacteria bacterium | reverse complement strand
CCTATGGATAGTGCCAATTAGCTTGTGTTGACACTGACTAATTCTTGGTATTATATCACTGATTAATGTTTTTTTCTATATTTACTATAGTCTGGACAATTTTAGGGATTCTTAATAGTTGACAGATTGAATGTAACATAGAATCTATCTGCTGGTGCTATACACCCAAGTAACCAAGACTTTACACACCCCTTGTCAAAACAATCAATACGTGATAAACTTGTAGCATGATGTCACAGGAGAAAATTTACACGCGCAAAGAACTTGCTACAAAACTTGAACACCTAAGAAGCAGTGGAAAAGTTGTTGTCACAACAAACGGATGCTTTGATGTTCTACATTTAGGTCATCTCCGCTACCTCCAAGCTGCACGCAAACTCGGTGATTGCCTTGTTGTCGCGATAAATAGTGACGCTTCTGTAAGACAACTTAAAGGTCAAAACCGTCCACTCATTTCTGAAGATGAACGCGCTGAAATGTTGGCAGGATTGGCATGTGTTGACTATGTCGTTATCTTTCCTGAATTGACACCAGTTGATTTACTATCTGAACTCAAACCAAACATTCATGTCAAAGGTGGGGACTATCAGTTAGAACAACTGATTGAAAGAGATACCGTTGAAGCAAATGGCGGAAAGGTGATAGTTGGACTAAATGTCCCTGGGAAATCCACTACAGACCTTATCAAAGTAATTTGTGAGAGATATGTGAAATCGTGATATTAACCTTTCTAAAATAACCAATTGGCTATAGATTCCTACATTGTAGGTCGGGTAGAGCGTAGCCAAACCCGACATGATGCACTATACCAGCAATATTGTCGGGTTTCGTTCCTCTACCCGACCTACAAAAGAGGAACTGACAAAGCACTACATATAGAACTTTAACACAGTGAGATTGAAGAAACATGAAGATAGACAATTCCTTACAACTAAATGAACTCAAACCACAGATTGAAAGACTTTTTGCGTATTCCGGTCAGAAGATATTAGCCATTGAAGATACTTGGAAACCAGAGAATGGAACTCCTGTCTTTACGGTTGCCGGAACTTATACCACACGAGGGTGGACAGAATGGACACAAGGATTCCAATTCGGTTCCGCTATCCTACAATTCGATGCAACAGGTGATGAAAAGTTTCTTGAAATCGGTAGAAAAAATACGATTGAGAAGATGGCACCGCATGTCACACATATCGGCGTGCATGACCACGGATTTAATAACGTCTCTACTTATGGAAACTTACGACGGTTGATGCGCGAAGGCGTAATTCCTTGGGACGACAACGAGATGCACTTCTACGAACTTGCACTAAAAGCATCAGCAGCAGTTCAAGCAAGTCGATGGACAACGATTAAAGATGGAGGGGGATACATTGCATCTTTCAACGGTCCCCATTCACTCTTTTCCGATACTATACGTTCACTACGGGTCTTAGCAGTCGGACATACACTCGGTGCAGTGTTGATGGGTGAAGGTGATGTGGCAGTTGACCTATTGGAAAGATTGATACAGCATTCACAGACAACAGCAAAGTATAATGTGTATTACGGTCAAGGTCGTGATGCTTATGATGTCAGAGGACGGGTTGTTCATGAATCCATATTCAATACAAACGATGGCAATTACCGTTGTCCGAGTACACAACAAGGATATTCGCCTTTCTCTACCTGGACGCGGGGATTAGCATGGATTCTCACAGGATATGCGGAACAACTTGAGTTTTTTGATACGTTCTCAGATAATGCTCTTGAAGCTTACGGTGGACATTCCGAAGTCATTGAACACATGCAGGAGGCTGCCGTAGCAACCGCGGATTTCTACATTGAAAATACAGCGCAAGACGGAATACCATATTGGGATACAGGTGCTCCCGGTTTAGCAAAACTTGGTGATTATTTGAATACACCGTCAGATCCGTATAATGATTATGAACCGGTTGATAGTTCCGCAGCCGCAATCGCAGCACAAGGACTCATTAGACTCGGGAACTGGTTCAAAAAACATGGTGAGGATGAAACAGGATGTCGTTATTACCAAGCCGGACTTGCCGTAGCCAGAACACTTTTTAGCGCGCCGTATCTCTCTACATCAGAGAACCATCAAGGATTGTTGTTGCATTCAGTATATCACCGTCCGAATGGATGGGATTATGTGCCAGAGGGTCAGAGTGTTCCGTGCGGAGAAGCATCTATGTGGGGAGACTATCACGCACGAGAACTGGCAGTCCTGCTATGGCGGGAAATTAATGAAAAGCCGTATCTGACGTTCTTCTAAACGCTAAAACCAATCATTTCAGGATATGCCGATGCATCATGCATTCAACTAAGGCTACAAGTGATCAACAGTATACGCTTCAAGCAAGGATTCATCAAGTTCTACCCCAAATCCTGGCGCATCGTTAAGCACGAATTCGCCATCTTGTGGCGTAGGACGCAACTTTTGGTATAGTTCATTCTCTACACCTTTCCGTGAGGGACCAAAAGTTTCCGCCATACATTGCATCGGTAAACAGGCAGTGAGATGTAACCCCCACGGTGTTCCCGCCTGATGCAACCAAGTTGGGGTATTCATATCTGCAGCTTCCCTCGCTATACGGAGACATTCAGTAAAACCACCTGCCCAACTAATGTCTGGTTGAATCATATCTGCAGCTTTCCAACGTAAGAGTTCTCGAAATCCATATCGTGTGAATTCGTGTTCGCCTGAGACAATCCATATTGGATCAATCTCTCTCACTAAGCGCGCCATTCCCTCGTAATCATCAAGTGGAATTGGTTCCTCAATCCATTTTATGTTAAGATCACTCACCGCTTCTGCAAATCGGAGTGTATAGTCCACATCCCAACGGAGATAGATGTCTGTCATCAAGTCCACATCTGAACCGATAGCATCGCGTGCAGATCGTGTCATTTCAACGTTTTCTGAGAATCCTGCTTCATCTTCAGCAATTCCATTTCTAAGAGGCAGTTTGCATGCGGTAAACCCTATATCAGCATAATAACCGACATCAGTCCCTGTTGCGTAAGCTGGAATCTTCAAACGTGGTGTGCCGGTGAAGAGGTTATAGACTGGGGTGTCTAATATCTTTCCACAGAGATCAACGAGCGCGAGCTCTATGCCACTCAATGCGTAGATAACCAGTCCGCGGCGTCCATATATTGAGGTAATATGGTACAGATGTTCCCAAATGTTTTCAACATCAAGTGGGTCTTGGTTGAGAACGAAATGCTGAAGATGGTGTTCAATAATCATTGCACCTGCAAGTCCGCCACCACCGAGTCCATATCCCTTTAGTCCTTTATCAGTCGTAATCTCTACGATGAGTGCTCCTGCCTGTGCTGCAAAAGGACCCCGCCAATCGACATGTATATTTTTTGAATGAACCTGTTTCGGTATCTCTCCTTTTGCAAAACCGAGGGTTGGCATTGCGCGAGGGTTCAAATTGACATGCCACGTGCGTATGCCGGATACAAAATGACGAGTTTTAGCGTTTGCTTTCCATTCTGTAGACAGTTGAGTCTGATTAGTTTTCATAGTTCGGTATTTTTACCGTTTTATACCAGATTAATAGCAGATCACTGAACGTCTAAGTTCAATTGGTGCTATTTATTATACACAACCCGAACTATGTCCAAGATAATTTGTGAAGGTACTGTCATCTATTCAGATTTCTTAATGTGTGCCCATGTGACCGCAAGTTTGTCTGCTGCATCTACTGCGGCTCCAAAACCAAGCATACTTGCCTGTATATCGGATTCAGATAACGCACGGTCCCAAACCGTAACTTCATCAATAGATCCATTGAACCGTTGTGTGCCATCCCACGAACCAATTATGGTATCTCCACTCGTTCCCATATAAAGTGATTTGTTCTGGTCTTGTGCTTTCGACTCAGCATTAATATAGATTTTACGGGTATTGCTGTCGGCATCACACCAGAAACAGATATGTGACCACACATCGGCTTGAACTACTCCAGGTGCATCAAGATCATTCCCATAAAATCCCATTCGGACCTGTCCACTGGTATAGATACGGTAATGTAGACTCTGGTTTGTAGTATTGGTTTGTTTCTGTGTAAATACACATTGTTGATCACCACCTGTCAGTGCAGGTTTAACCCACATCGTAACCGTAAAACTCTTATTGTTAATCGGGATATAGGGAGCTCTTACCTCACCACCTGCACTAAGTTTAAGAGCTTTGCCAAGTTTTCCATCTTCATAGTCAACATTTCCAGTTATAGTACCATCATTTCCGTGAGTTGAAAGATCTTTGACAGTTTCGTTGTCCTCACCGTCAAATGAAAAGTAGAGTAACAGTTCATCATCTCTAATATCTAATGCTGATGCGTTTTGAAACATCGCCAGAAATCCCGTTAGGGTAACACATAATAAAATATAACGATACATTCTATACAATTCCTCCTTGAAAGTTTTTATTGTAATTAACTTACCAAAGAAACAAAAAATGTCAAGTTAAAAAATTCAAGAATATTTTTTAGTTGAATCACGTTTACCGTGGTAAAGCCTGGTAACCGATACCGCTAAAGAATCCGACTACCATCCATATCCCTACCATAACATACTCTCCAAAGATTAGACCGAAAGCCACAGGACGTATCCGTCTATACATCATTGGACCTCCAAACTTCAATGTGATGTATTTAATGAGCCATCCAAAAAAGATAGATGACCACAGATGAAACGAGGGATAGGTTGCACCTAAGAGATACCCAATTGGATGCAGTGACCACCAGACAAAACTCTGACGCATCCACAGCATAAAACCTGTAAATCCTGCGCCAGCTATCATACTGTAAACTTCATCCCATTTTGTTTCATCAGGGAATTGTATCAGTTTATTCATCCTGTTGAAATAACCACGCGGTGCATTGATAAAGGGCCAATTCTGTAGAAAAAGTGCTCCCTTATCGTAGACAAGTGTTAATGTGGCATAGACTGATATGACAAGTGCAACGACTATTGAGATGGCAAGTATCGGTACGATTTTGCGACGCGTAAGATTAACTTCATCCGCAGCTTTAAAGCTGTGCAGGAAATTAGGCATCATGAATTCTCCCCAATCCCGCAAAAAAGTTCGTTGAAAACTCAGAACAGCAAGACTCTTCTGTCCAATCGCAGCTGACCCAACTGTAAAGTTCATATAATCTGATGGGAAAAACGGTGCCTGCACAAGTAGCAGTCCTCCATTCACTACCATCCAGGATAGAACAACAGAGGTGATGCAGATTGAGAGCAATGTGACAACTGCTACCCAACCGGTTATACCTGCAAGCATGAGAAAAGAAATCAGGATTACAAATCCCAATATAAAGCCGAGTAGTGCTAAGCGATAAGGTAAAGGTTCATCAGAATCGTCTATATAAGTCTGATCCGTTAATGTGTTTGTATGACGGTGTTTGAAACCAAATGTCTTCCTAATGATGCTCTTGATATGTTCACGTCCTCCCCAGAACACAGCAGGAACAAACACGAGATAACCCCCCATAACTTGACGACTGCAGCTCAACCAAGGTCCGATACCAACACCTGTTACATTCATGATGATATACTGGAGTTTGAAAAAGAGGAAAAAGAACCACAGACTAAAGGATACTTCAAGTGTTAACAACACAGCAACTCCTATCACCGAAAAATAGATTGCAATGTTCATTCCTGGCCACATTCTGAGCGCGTGCCACGGTTTCTCGGTAAAAGCACGACTAATATTATAGATCAGAGGGATTTCTGGGACATTTGGAAAATGTGCATTTAATCCGTTGATAAAATGTATCAGCACGGGTAAAGCCATGCCTACCCATAACAACTTATTCTTAAAGAAGGCGTTGAGTAGAGAACCGCGTTCTGGTTCTCCTGCAAGTTGGACTGGAATTTGGATTAACGGGAACGAAAATCGTTCGCGCTCAACCCACTGTTTGCGAAGGATTGCGGACAGACAGAGAATAGTGAAGTAGAAAACGATGACGAAGAGTGTCCAGATGAATAGTGGTTTGATCCACGCTTGCCACGGAACACCGCCCCCCGAAGAGAGGCCTTCATAGAAATCGGTTACAGCGTGTGAATCTGTGACCACCATCCAATCTGGAATGTGGGGTTGAAGCGTTTCTGCCCAATCGTTTTCTGTAGTGGTAAAGTATCGGAGTGCTACGAGACAAGGTATGAGGAACTGTAATAGACCCATGGAGGGGATACCGACAGCAACAATCAACATCATCCAGATGACTGTTAATTCAAGAGCGGAAAATGAAAATTTAACCTGTCGCGTCAATAATCGTAATGGAACATTAACAATAAAGACAAGTAAAAGAAGACTGAAGATTGAACCGACAGGAAGATGGTTCCCCGCGATTCTTGAATTCTCTATAAAATAGTTGTTGTAAGGGGTTATAGCACATAAACCCCCTACTAATAACAGCCCTACTAAGATAGCAGAGAATCGAATTTTAGGGTGCCTTTGTAATGATATGGGTATTGATTTGGATATTTTCTTCACTCCCCATCACGTAGCACTGGATTATAGAGACAAAGTTCGGCGTCTACAATCCTTCCATCAGGTAATGTATACTGGTTCGGGGTACCACCACCCCATGGCGCAGCCCATTCTTTGCTGCGTTCCTTTTCATCTTCCTTTTTTTGCTGAACTGCTTCCCAAGAGAATCCATCCATGAGCTGTTTGTGTAAGGACGATTCTACTTCACGATGTGCAGGTTTTCCAGCAAGATTCTCAAATTCTTCAGGATCATTTTCTAAATCAAACAGGATGGATTCATCTTCTGGAAAGGCGACGTATTTATAGCGGGATGTTCTCAACATACGCATGGGACCGGTTGTTTGATTTGCCCAGTATTCGCTGATTGCGGTATTTCTCCATCCATCGTTATTTCCAGTCATAAGGTTCGATAAATCTGAACCATCCAGACCATCCGGAATTGGAATACCTGCTCTTGTGCAGAGTGTTGGGAATAGATCGTTTAGTTCGACGGGTGCATTTACACCTATCCCGTGTGTGTCCTTCGCTCTTGTATCGTATATAATCAGTGGCACTCGTGCAGCAGCCTCATAATAACTGGATTTCCACCACTGTCCGTGCTCACCTGCCATCTCACCGTGGTCTGTTGTGTAGACAATAATGGTATTTTCTAACAGACCATCTCTGTTTAGAATAGTTAATAAGTCTCCAAGGCATTCGTCCAGAAATTCACAGCAGGCGTAATATGCAGCACGTGCTTTGCGTGTCTCTTCTTCGCCGATGGCGGCAGTATTGAAAGTCTTGCGTAGTCCCTCTGCAAAGCGATGCGTCTGTTCCAAATGTCCAGGTGGGATATTCGGCATGTCCACATTGTCAGGATAGTATTTATCTAAGAGCCTTTTTGGAGCAGTGAGTGGAAAGTGTGGACGACTGTAGCTTGCCAGTAGAAACCACGGTTGGTCATCAGGTTGGGACCTGATGTATTCAATTGTTTCCTCATTTACGACTCGTTCTTGTAATAGGCTTGTTGGGATTTCTGTCACACCAGCATCTTTTGTGCGGTTACGGTTACCCCTGAGTGGGTCTCGTTGGTGTCCTGCACGTCCTCGCAAATCACCGTAAGGACGCGATTGGAAACCGTTGTGCTGTTCTTTCCCCCCAAAGTGCATTTTACCAACAAGAGCAGTGGCATAACCGTGTTCAGCAAAATGTCCAGGCATTGTCGTATGTTCTGGGTATAGGATTGAACCGTTCGTCCATGCAGAACAGCGATGTGCGTATTTTCCTGTGAGCATACACATCCTTGAGGGGGTACAAAGGGGAAATTGACAGTAAGCGGCATTAAAGTAGTTGCCTGATTCGGCAAGTTGATCAAGGTGTGGGGTTTGAACGATCTCGTTGCCTTCACACCCGATAGCGTGCGGACTGTGTTCGTCACTCTGAAGAAATAGGATATTCGGTTTTTGAGACATACTGCAAAATCTCCTTTATTTGATTAATGGTGCTTTTAATCTGATTCATGGGTCAGGGAATTGTTCGTTAGTTTCCTTCATTCTACATCTATTTTCTGATGCAATCAAGCATTATTTTCCCGGTATCACTAATCTGGTATAGAACCTTTTTAATGTGTCAAAATGGCACACTATCAGTTGGGACTATTGCAAAAATGACAAAATGTCACGATTTAAATTAGATTAGATAATAGATAGAACCTCTTAATCGTGTGTACGTCTACGTTTTCTGTTTTGGCACATATATTGCTATAGATGAAGTGTATATTGTATTTAGCAATCGGGTTGTGTATACCCGTTTAACATTTTATTTCCATAGTAGGAGGAAGAAAAGGTATGGCACTAATACCTCTTGGCGATCGAATCCTCGTCAAACGTTCCGAAGAAAATGAACAGACTACCAGTGGCGGGATTATCATCCCAGATACCGCAAAAGAAAAACCACAGGAAGGTGAAGTGGTTGCTGTTGGAAAGGGGCGTATACTTGACAGCGGCGAAAGACAGGCAGTTGACGTTGAAGTCGGCGATAAGGTCCTGTTTGCAAAATATGGCGGTACCGAAGTTACTTATGACAATATTGAATATCTCATCTTGCGCGAAGATGATATCTTAGCCAAGGTTAACTAAATTGATGAAGGAGTTACACACATGGCAGCAAAACAGTTAGCGTTTGATGAAGAAGCGCGGAATTCTATCAAGCAAGGTGTTGACCAACTCGCCGAAGCGGTGAAGGTTACACTCGGGCCGAAAGGACGCAACGTTGTTCTTGATAAGAAATTCGGAGCTCCCACCATTACGAAAGATGGTGTGACAGTCGCAAAGGAAATTGAACTGGAAGATCCGTACGAAAATATGGGAGCACAGATGGTTAAAGAGGTTGCATCCAAAACAAGTGATGTGGCTGGTGATGGTACAACCACTGCAACTATCTTGGCACAATCCATCTACAGAGAAGGTTTGAAAAACGTCGCCGCTGGACATAATCCCATGGCACTCAAACGGGGTGTAGAAAAAGCGGTTGACACAGTCGTCAACGCGATTCAAGGACTTAGCAAAGAGGTATCTGAGAAAACTGAAATTTCACAGGTCGCAGCTATCTCCGCTAACAATGATGACACAATTGGTGACCTCATCGCCAACGCGATGGATAAAGTCGGTAAAGACGGTGTCATCACTGTAGAAGAAGCAAAAAGTCTTGATACAAACCTGGAAGTTAAAGAAGGGATGCAGTTTGATAGAGGTTACTTGTCCCCTTATTTCGTGACAGACCCTGATCGCATGGAAGCAATCTTAGAAGATGCCGTGATTTTAATTCACGAGAAGAAGATTAGCAGCCTGCAAGATATCAGACCTCTACTTGAGTCTATTGCCCAGCAAGGTAAACAGTTGTTAATCATCGCAGAAGATGTTGAAGGTGAAGCTCTGGCAACAGTCGTCGTCAACAAGATCCGCGGTGTCATTCGATGTGCTGCAGTCAAGGCACCAGGATACGGTGATCGTAGGAAAGCGATGCTTGAAGATATTGCTGTGTTGACAAATGGGCGCGTCATTTCTGAAGACCTCGGCATCAAACTTGAGAACGTCACGCTGAACGATCTCGGTAGTGCAAAACGAATCGTTATTGACAAAGATAACACTACTGTTGTTGAAGGTGAAGGCAGTACGGAAGCAATTCAAGGACGTATTGACCAGATTAGGCGTCAGATTGAAGATACTACCTCTGACTATGACCGTGAAAAACTTCAAGAACGGTTAGCAAAACTTGCAGGTGGTGTTGCTGTAATTAATGTTGGTGCTGCAACAGAAGTTGAAATGAAAGAGAAAAAGGCACGGGTTGAAGACGCTATGCACGCCACACGCGCTGCAGTTGAGGAAGGCGTTGTCGTCGGTGGCGGTGTTGCCCTTGTTAGAGCACAAGACGCACTCGCAGCACTTGAACTTGACGATGCAACGGAACAAGTTGGTGTCTCAATCGTGGCACGTGCACTTGAAGATCCACTGCGTCAGATCGCTAGGAACGCAGGAAAAGAAGATTCTGTCATCATAGCGAAAGTAAAGGAAGAAGGCGGAAACGTTGGTTATGATGCTCGTGAAGAACGTTTCATTGATATGTTTGAAGCTGGCATCCCCGATCCGACGAAAGTTGTGCGCGTTGCACTTCAGAACGCAGCAAGTATTGCAGCGTTGATGATTACAACCGAAACACTTATTGCTGAGATTCCTGAGAAGGAAGCACCAGTGCCTCCAATGCCACCAGGTGGGGACATGTACTAAATTGACTCATTCTCATAGTTTGTATACTGTGAAACCTGTGGTAGGTCTATGAGAGAAGTCATAAAAAAAGAGAGGTCGGATGGATTATATGTCTATCCGACCTCTCTTTTTTAATAGATAGAACTAAGGATCCTTTTCAGCGAAACCGTACAACTTGATCTCTGCTATCTTTGCTCGTGCCTTTAAAGGACCATACACTTTGTAAACGGGTCTTCCACGTCGTACTTGACCACTGAGGGTAACTTCGTTCTCTCTTTCAACTTTCAGATTCTTTCGCTTCTGTTCACCATCATCTGTGGTACTGCGCACGACTAATTTGATTGAATCCGTGATATATGAAGGTTTAATGCGTAGATCAAAGACAGGTTGATGCTTACCTTTATGTTCATGAATTATGTTCCATTCCCCATCTGAGTCCCGTGCCATCAACTCGAACGCTTTTAGATTTGTAGAATGAACGACAACACGATGAACGGATTTCTTTTCAGGTAATAGAATCATTGATTCGGATGGTACATACAGATCTACCTCTAAACTTCCCGATTTTCGAATGATTTGCGACTGTCCTACAGTCTGAAGATTGCCATCAATGATTAAAGGGTCATTTGATCTTGCACCCTCCAGCGATGCATAGTTCTCACTCCACTGCTGACTTATAACACAGGATGAATACAGGAATGTCAAACAGATGGGTATAAGCAATAGTCCTTTAATTGACTTCTCTTGCACTTTAGTCATCAGTTACGCCTCCTTGTTCTCGGTTGAGTTTGCAGTCGTGCTTTTGATTGTTCTATCTGTTTAAGTATATCGGATTTTTCCCACTTTTGAACATCAAATTGCAGTTCTTTAAAAAAAGGCACTAAGTCTTCACCCGCTGCTTGACTAAAGTAATAGACTACAAAACTCGTAGGTGTTTTGCCGAGCAGTTTTTCGTGTAGTCTATCTTTTTGCATTAACGCAAATACCTTGATATAAAAATCGTGTCCATACCTTTCTCTTAATTCAGAGACTACGGTGTAAGCATATCTATAACGCCAAAAGGTAAGTACCATGTCTGCAATGTCACCATGTCCCTGCCAGCTTTCCAATTGATTAAAACCGGTGTTATTATCAAGCTTTAAGTGCCGATCAAGACTATCAAATTTGGTAATAGATCGATCTCTACCGTATTCTGTCTGCATGAGCACAGCAATACCTTCTGAAAACCATACTGGAAGAAAATAAACATTCGTAAAAGCATGCGTGAGTTCATGAATTCGTGTACCTGGAGATGCATACATATTGATAGGAAAATCTAACTGAATACCTGAAATCATCTTCAATAGTTCTCCATTGACAACAATGTGTTTACCCAGTGATGTTGTTGTAGCAACCCTTGTCGTGCCTTGATAGACATGGTGTAGGTTAACATGTACCTTATGTTCGGGTTTAAATCCGAAGACATCATACATTGCTTCGTAAAGACTTTCCATGTAACTTAAGGCACTCAGTGCAAACTCTTTCCTTTCTGATACTTCATTAAACTTGTCATGGTCATGTAAATCCTCAGAGAATTTAAGTATGTAGTGATCACTCTCTCCCTGGAGTGCATCCGCATCTATTTTAATACTTGCTCTTGAAGCTTTAAGTAAGTATAGATTCGGACGTTGTTTGTTTTTTAACCTTTCCGCTCTGCGTTGTTGTGCTTCATTAAGGACAGTACAACCCCCAAGAAGACATCCGAGCGTCAAGATAGTGAGTAAACCTGAAGCAATACGAGAAATGTGTTTCATCATTTAGTAACCTCTCACTCTTGAAATTTACTTTTTATGATACGGTACGGCTTTTGTCTTATCTCCAATTCGTCTCATCGTAATTTCTTGTGCTATCGTTGGGTCAGGCAAACCGGTTTCATCTAATCTGCGTTTCAGGAATGCATCCATATCTGCTTTTAACTGTGCGACAACATCGTCTGCTTCCTCCGCCAGATTGTAAATCTCATCAGGATCATCCTCAAGATCATAGAGTTCTACATCAGGTGTATTGTAGACTTCTGGGGTGCCGCCTGTTTCAAGAATGAGTTTCCATTTTCGCGTCTGCCATCCCCGTTTCTTCATCCAACCACATTCTGTTAAATATATCTCCTCACATGAACCAGCCTTTGAACCTTTTTCAATGATGGGACGGAGACTTGTTCCTTCCATTTTCTCCCGTTCTGCCAAAGAAGACTTTCCGGCATAATCTAAAACTGTCGGTGCAATGTCTTTAAGTGAGACTAATCCATCAAGTCGTTGTCCTTTCGTTATAAGTGCCGGACAGTGCAGTATCAATGGAATATGACAATTTGTCTGATATAGTCCATGATGATCATACCAGAGCTCGTGTTCATCAAGTTCTTCGCCATGATCAGCCGTAATCACCAGAAGCGTTTCATCCATTAACCCACAGTCTTGCAAATACTGAAAAAGTTGTGATAGCGAGGCATCCATATATGCAATAGAAGCATCATATTGTGCGTTTACATATTTTCGGTCAGTCCAGAGCTGCTTCTTTAACAGGTTGTCGGGGTCATCAGGGTCCGGTTTGCACATCCATTGCCGAAAATAATCGGTAAAAGGTTCACATGCATAGACAGCATCCATACTTGCGTTTACTGGATCGCATTCATCTCCACTGTAGAACATCCTTTCAAATGGAGCCGGAGGTAAATAAGGTGTGTGTGGATCCCAGTAGTGCAGAAAAGCAAACCAAGGTCTGTCCTGAGATTGTGCAATTTCTAACAGGTCAATAGCAGTTCTATTGACTGCTTCTGCCTTCCGTGCATTTAGATAACGTGTTTCCCAACTATAACCACGATAATGATCATCCTCATAACCGCGTTGAAACCATCTTCCTAAATTATCCGCAGCAACAGTAAAGTATCCTGATTCGCTCAATAGCTCAGGTAACGTCCTTATCTTCTCAGAAAGGTTTAATCGTCCTCCTTGCGTAATAATCTGATGCGTCAACACATCTTTACCAGTAAACATCGTTGTGTGTGCTGGATGGGTCGGTATGTGCGGACTGATACAACTTTCGAAGAGAGTGGAATCTTGAACGAGTGAATCAAGATGAGGTGTAGTCAAATTATGGTGACCATAGCAACTCATGCTTGATGCACGTAAGGTATCTAACGAGAACAATATAATATTACGCAAATCTATACTCCATCCAATTAGTTCTTATACCAGATTAACGCTATTCATAACGGTAGGTGCGATTTCCTAATCGCACCAATCTTCAATAAAACAAGATATGTCCTGTCAATTTGGTATTATGTATCACACTATAATTCAAGAGTTGTTGCAAGTTTTTGTAAAGACTTCACTCAATCGGCTGCGGCAACATCCACCGTCGCAACTTGTGCATCACGAATAGCTTCAGCAAGATAGGTAATACCTTCAGGAATGTCTTCTATATTACAATATGCATAAGCAAGTCGAATCGCTTTCACAGGCTCACCTGCATAATGGAAAGCACTACCATTGCTATAACCTACACCTTTCGCTGATGCTAATGCGTTTAACTTCTTCATATCAGTGGTCTCTGGAAGGTCTATCCATAGGAAGAGTCCACCGCGTGGTTTCGTCCAGGTACAAATATCACTGACATGTTTCTCAAACGTATCTATAACTGCCTTACACTTTGCACCGACTGCAGTGTTTGTCGTTTCAAGATGTGCTTCAAGATTCTGCTTGAAAAATTCTGCTACAATTGCACTTGCAAGTGCACTGGTCCCACCATCCCACCGATTTTGATGGATCATGCCGTAGTAAGGTTGTCTTGCAACGAAATAACCTTGACGTACCCCGGCACCCAATATCTTGGAAAATGTTGCGATAAAGATAACGCGGTTAGATTCATCTAATTTAAATAGGGATGCTGGCGTTGGATTTGGTACAAAATCGATATCTCCGTAACAATCATCTTCAACAATCAGTGTGTCATATTCCGCTGCCAGTTCTAACATGCGATGCCGTCGTTTTAGTGATAATATGGCACCCGTTGGGTTCTGATGGTTGGATGTCGTATATATCATAGCAGGTGTGACATTTTGACGCTTAAGTTCTTTCAACTTGTTTTCTAACGCGTCCATATTCATACCGTCAATATAATCCATCGGGATACCAACGATATTTGCCTGAAGATGTCGCATAATCCCGAGTGTGCCGCTATAGGTATATTCCTCAGTTAAAACTGTATCTCCAGGTTGAATAAACGTGCCCAGCACTAAGTCTAATGCCTGCATAGAACCGGAAGTTATTGAGGTGTTATCAATAGGCAGTGGTACGCCTTCTCTTCGTTCAAATCGCATAGAAGCGAGTTCCCGTAAGCCGCGATAACCAGATTCCCCCGGATAATTGACTAATTGTCCTCCTAAGTCTCGTAGTGCTTTTGCGCTTGCTTCAATTAGTGCTTCTGTGGGGAATGTATTTGGGTCAGGTCTGCCACCCGTAAATGCGAAATCTTTCATACTGAGTCTCCCATAAATCCAAGTTTGTTTCCAGATTGTTCATATTATAGCACTAAAGACGTGTAAATACAACCAAAACAAGAATATGGGTGTGTAAAGTTATTGTCCCCTTTTTGAAAGCAGGATGGCACCAAGAACTACTCTTAGAAGTGTTACTAATATTAATGGAATTTTCATTCTGTTTCCAAGGGGTATCCCAATGTTTGCCAACCCTTTAGTCCTTGTGGAAACATTTTTACATTTCGGTAGTCGTGTGCTAATAGAGCATTGAGTAGTTGATAGGCGTTAGGACATTCAACGTTTCCACAATATGTGATTATCAGCGTGTCCTTATTTTCTGGTAATATACTTAATCCGTGTTTCACGCGGTTTGCAGGGACACTTATTGCTCCTGGAATATGTCCTCGTTTGAAGTTGGCTGCAGAACGCGCGTCTACGAAAACTGCATCCCCTTGTTTCCACATCTGATAGACTGCGGGAAAATCGACTTGCAGAGAGGTGCTACTTGCAGTATAAGGGGTAGAGGAAAGAAGTCCGAATCTGTCTGTACCCCAAAGTATCAGTGCCAAAAAACCGATCCAGATACAGACAATTAGCGATTCTTTGATAATTTGCTGCATTTTTTTAGTTTGTGCGTCTTTGAATTTGTGGACGGCACACGGCGTGTGCCTATTAAGACATATTGAAAGTTGCTAACCAAATATTGATAAGCAGATAGGAAAGTGCTCAGCAATTAAAATAATCTGAACAGACCGTAATAACTACTTTGAAAAAGACAATGGGAAGAAAGTTTATATTTTCCCATTGCCTTCAAGACTGCAACACTTCAGTCCGGATTCACCTCCATGCAATCGTACCAAACCCCAGACTTCTTAGTCTTACGACTCAGTATAGTCTCTTCCTCATCACGAAACTCTGGAGCCAGAAAATAATCTACTTTAGGATGATCCTTTTCCCATGTATTCGTTATGTGCCTATAGTCACCCCAAATTACCTTGCGAGTATCACAAACATACCGATAGTCAGTAGAACTTTTGTAGAAATAAGGACAGATGTATTCTTCTCCATTATGACGAAGGTGTTAATCATACTATAATAAGTTATACAAGTCAATTTAATTTTTTTTTACTTGGATCAATGTTTATTTGATACTGAATGAATTGTTCAGGTGTTCTAAAGTTGTATAAGACGATTATGGTGACAAATTATTTACACCTCATTCTTCATTACCGTCTTGACAC
>VXOP01000311.1 GCA_009839975.1 Candidatus Poribacteria bacterium | reverse complement strand
ATACACCTTTCGCACCGCTGGTGCTTGGTTTTTATTGAAGGTGACAATTACTTTACACCCACACTGAAATTACACTTGACAAATACTAAAATATAAGTTATAATGTAAATAACACCAGTTAACAAAGAGAATACAATGAAAATTCAAAAAAATCAAGTAATTCGAACTTGACTTCAGCAGCAAAAAAACGTAAAATATATTTGACATTTCATTTTTTACAATTTGCTCAAATTGCCCAAAAATAAAAAAAATTAACATGCGGAAAAACAGCCTACAACACCTTACACAGACTGGAATAAAAGACAATTTGTCAATGTTACGAACTGTAAGAAATTCGTAACATTTTTGCAACTTTTAAAAAGAATCAAAATGTCCGGTAAAATCACCGAAAACACAACGATTAAGAGTCTTATGCCACACAACAGATAATCATGAACACCATCCGTATTTTCATCAGCAGTGTCCAAAGAGAATTTGCACAGGAACGGAATGCGCTGCGCGACTTTTTGCAGAACGACCCGTTGATGCGAAGATTTTTTGATGTATTTCTATTTGAAGATATGCCTGCTTCAGATCGCCGTCCCGATTCACTCTATCTGGATGAGGTTGAACAATCTGATCTCTATGTAGGGCTGTTTGGCAACGACTACGGGTTTGAGGATACAGAAGGCATATCACCAACAGAACGGGAGTTCGATCAAGCAACCGTTTCCGGTGTCCACCGTCTGATTTTCGTGAAAGGAATAGATGATGATAACCGACATCCGAAAATGCAGGCACTCATCCGTAAAGCACAAGCCGGACTCATCCGAAAACGATTTTACACTACGGATGAATTGGTAACAGAACTCTACACTGCACTGATTGATTACCTTGATAGCAAAAACCTTATCCGTTCTGAACCTTTCGACGCTGCACCCTGTTTGAAAGCATCAATAGATGACCTTGACACCGAACAGATGACCAAATTTATCCGAATAGCACGCGGTGCCAGGTCGTTCCCACTATCTGAGGATACTTCACCAGAAGAATTGTTGGGACATCTTAATCTACTAAACGATGGACTTCCAACGAACGCGGCGATGTTAGCATTCGGTAAGACACCACAGCGTTTTCTGATTTCCTCTGCGGTTAAGTGTGCACACTTCCACGGGACACAAGTTGCAAAACCGATACCGTCTTACCAAATCTACAACGGAACAGCATTTCAACTCGTTGATCAAGCAGTAGATTTTGTACTTAGCAGGATCAATATATGGATAGGAACCCGCGCAGAAAGCGTGCAAGCACCCGTCGCCTACGAAATACCAAAAGAAGTTGTAACGGAAGCGATTGTCAACGCCGTAGCACATCGTGACTATACCAGTAACGGGGGCGTCCAGGTGATGCTGTTCGCGGACCGACTTGAGGTATTGAATCCCGGTAGATTGCCACCCCCTTTGACTCTGGAACAACTACGAGAAACACACCAATCAGTTCCCATTAATCGATTACTTGCGCGCTGCTTGTACCTCAACCGATACATTGAAGAGATGGGGACAGGGACGTTAGACATAATTCACCGTTGCAATGATGCCGGTCTACCGGAACCAGAATTCAACGACAGTGGGGGATTTAAGATAACGATCTGGCGTACTAAACTTACTGAACAGATTCATGTGCAGCCAGACTCATTTTCTGGAGATCTGAAATCAAAAATCCCCTATTAGCAAATGCTCCGATGTCAAGAACTGAATTGTCTAAGAGATTAGGACAGAAGAAGCCAACCGGTCAACTTTACAACGTTGTTAAAGATCTTCTGAACGGTCAGATGATTGAATACACGCTACCAGAGACACCCAGAAGTCGACAGCAGCAGTACCGGTTGACAGAAAAGGGTAGAATGAAACTATTGAATCTCAGATCAAGGGATGCAGTATAAGATGCAGTATAAGATGCAGTATATGATGCAGTATATGATGCAGTATATGATGCAGTATATGATGCAGTATATGATGCAGTATAAGATGCAGCCCATGTTGCAGTCCATGTAGATTCGTATATGAACAAAACCCAAAAATCGTTCGGTGAGAGGAAAGGTATGCACATTATTCGCGAAACAGAAAAAGATACGCAAAAACGCGTCATAAAATTCTTCAAAGATGTCTTGAGCTATACCTACCTCGGCAACTGGACAGATAGCGTTGACGAAAACAGCAATATAATCCCCGAAGACCTTGCTGCCTGGCTACGTAGACAAAACCACGATTCCAATATCATCAACAAAGCGGTGTTCCAACTACAACAAACAGCGAAAATCGGTGGAAGCAGAACACTTTATGATGCAAACTTTAAAGTCTATGAACTCCTACGCTACGGAGTGAAGGTACTACCAGAAGTCGGTGAACAACATCAAACCGTCTGGCTTATAGATTGGAAAAATCCAGAAAACAACGACTTCGGTATTGCAGAAGAGGTCGCGATCAGAGGAAGAAACAACAAACGTCCCGATCTTGTGCTATATATCAACGGCATCGCTATCGGTGTGTTAGAGTTGAAACGATCCATCGTCTCTGTTTCTGAAGGTATCCGTCAAAATCTCGCAAATCAAGATTCGGAGTTTATAGAATGGTTTTTCAGCACAGTGCAGCTGGTGATGGCAGGGAATGATACAGAAGGAATGCGTTACGGTGTTATTAAGACTCCTGAAAAACATTGGTTGCGATGGAAAGAGAAACACACACAAGCAGATGCCGAACCCAATCCGTTACTCAGAGAACTCAGTCATTTTTGTAATAAAGAAAGGTTGCTTGAGGTCCTACACGACTTCGTTGTATTTGATGCTGGGATAAAGAAGATCTGTCGACATAATCAATACTACGGTGTGAAAGCAGCCCAAGAACGCGTCAAGAGCAGAGAAGGTGGTATTATCTGGCACACGCAGGGCAGCGGGAAAAGTTTGGTGATGGTTTGGTTAGCAAAATGGATTCTGGAAAAATACCCTAACGCACGGATTCTCATCATCACTGACCGTACAGAATTGGACAACCAAATAGAAGGTGTTTTTAAAGGTGTCCATGAGGACATCAGACGCACACAGAGTTGTGAACATTTATTCATGGTACTCAGCGATTCATCTGTCCGATTGGCCTGTTCCCTTGTCCATAAGTTCCGTAAAAACGATGAAGAAAGTGATCCCGATTATGATGGTTATACTGCAGACTTCAAAAACAATCTACCAGATGATTTTCACGTAGAGGACAATTTCTTTGTCTTCGTAGACGAATGCCACCGCACACAGTCCGGTAAACTGCACAAGGCAATGACGACACTGCTAAACGATGCAATGCTAATTGGCTTTACAGGTACCCCATTACTCACAAGGGACAAAAGGCGGAGTATTGAGACTTTCGGTAGATATATCGACACCTACAAATATGACGAAGCAGTCGATGACGGTGTGGTGCTTGACCTGCGATATGAGGCACGCGACATTGACCAAAAACTCACTTCACAGGAACGGATTGACCAATTCTTTGATACCAAAACACATGGATTAAACGATGTAGCAAAAGCACGACTCAAGGAACGCTGGGGAACAATGCTAAATGTGGAAAGTTCAAAGAATCGCTTACAGAAAATTGTTGCTGATATTGTATTGGATATGGACAGGTACGATCGCCTGAAAAGTGGTAAAGGAAACGCAATGCTTGTAGCAAATAGTATCCTCTCTGCTTGTCGACTCTACGATCTATTTCAAGAGACAACACTGCGGGGAAAATGTGCTGTCATCACATCCTACGAACCAACTACAGAATCCATCAGACTTGAAGAAACAGGAGAAGGACTTACAGGTAATCAGGTAAAATACAATACCTATAAAGATATGCTGACTGCATATTTCGGAGATTCTGTTAGTCTCACAAAGGACAAGGTTGATCAATTTGAACGCGAAGTCCAAAGACGTTTCATTAATGAACCAGCACAGATGAAACTCCTCATCGTTGTGGATAAATTACTGACAGGTTTTGACGCACCACCAGCTACCTATCTCTACATAGACAAAAGCATGCAAGATCACGGATTGTTTCAAGCAATTTGTCGCGTCAATCGCATTCATACTGAAGACAAGGAGTTCGGGTACATCATTGATTACAAAGACCTATTTATGTCTCTGGAGCAGGCAATCACGGACTACACAGGTGGCGCGTTTGATAGTTTTGACAAGGGAGATGTTGAAGGGTTATTGAAAGATAGGCTGGAAAAAGGTAGAGAACAATTAGAGGAAGCACGCGAAGCGATTAAAGCGTTATGTGAACCGGTTGACCCTCCGAAACAGATTCAGGATTATATCCGTTATTTCTGTAGTGTGGAAAGTGGAAACAGCAAACAGATAAAAGCCAATGAGCAGAAACGTATAAAACTCTATAAATTTACCGCAGCTCTGGTACGTGCGTATGCTAACCTGGCAAACGAGATGGAGGAGGCTGGCTATACAGCAACGGAAGCAAAAAACATCAGAGAAGAGGTGAAAGACTACGAATATGTCCGTCATCAAGTGAAACTTGCAAGTGGCGACTACATTGACCTGAAAATGTATGAACCAGACATGCGACATCTATTAGATAATTATGTCCATGCTGATGATAGTGAGTTACTCACCGATTTTGATAACGTCCCGCTTGTACAACTGATTGTTAAAAAAGGTGCTGAGGCGGCTGCTCAGAACCTACCTGAAGGTATCCGTACAGACCAAGAGGCAATGTCAGCAGCAATTGATAACAACATTCGCCGTGTTATCGTGGACAAAACTGAGGTAAACCCCAAGTATTATGAAGAGATGTCTCGACTGCTTGATGAACTAATACAACAGCGCAGACAGGATAAAATTGATTATCAGGAATACCTATCCAAAGTTACAGCGTTAAGCAAACAGGTTATTGATCCGCCAACCGAAGCCTATCCACCCGGCATTGGGACAGATGCACAGCGAGCACTTTTTGATAACTTGGGAGATAACATTCTTGATGATCAGAAGGCAGAGATAGCAACAGCGATAGATGAGTCTATCAAAGATGAAAGAAGTGATGCGTGGAGAGGCAATAGAATCAAAGAGCTTGAAGTATGGAATGCAATAGAAAAGGTCTCCGATAAATATCCAGACATAACCATTGACGTTGACAAGATTTTCAGTATCGCAGAGAAGCAAGATGAATACTAAAACAGACAATTATCACATAGAAATAAGCGGATTTTCTATAGAAGTCGTCCGAAAAGACATCAAACATTTCTATATCGGTGTTCATCCACCCAATGGACAGATACGCGTGTCTGCACCGCTGCGACTTGATGATGATGCTGTGCGGATGGCTGTTATTTCACGTTTAGGATGGATTAAACGGAAACAAGCATCGTTTGCAAAACAGGAACGCCAGTCACAACGTGAATATGTGTCTGGTGAGAGCCACTATTTTGCGGGGAGACGGTACAGACTGAAAGTCAACGAACAGGATTGTCCACCTAAAGTTAAACTACTGAACAATACCAGAATTGGACTCACAGTGCGTCCGGGAACAGATCGGGACAAACGTGAGACGGTGCTTTATGAATGGTATCGTGAACATCTCCGCGCACAAATCCCACCACTACTTACCAAATGGGAGCCAAAGATGAACGTATCTGTCAATGAGGTACGTATCAGGAAGATGAAAACGCTCTGGGGTTCCTGTAATATTGAGGCAAAACGTATCTGGCTTAATCTTGAACTGGCGAAGAAACCGCAGTCATGTTTGATATATGTACTGGTTCACGAGATGACGCATCTACTTGAACGTCATCATAATGATCGTTTTCGAGAATTGATGGATACTTTTTTGCCGAAATGGCGTACCTACCGAGATGAACTGAACAAAGCACCACTTGCACACGAAAACTGGCTATATTGAATAGTTACCCGGGTAATGCATTTTGATAATTGACCCCAGTAAAGATCCCAAGTACCATCCAAGCACCCACTATACCAAACTCACCCACTATTAGACCTAAGAACAGAGGACGCAAGCGACGATAATAGCCAATCCCACCTGATTTGAGAATCAAGAACTTCAAAAACCAACCGATAAACATACAGGACCATAGGAAATAGGAGGAATAAACGGCTCCCATCACATATCCGATAGGATGCAGTTGCCACCACATAAATTGACGCTGCATGACGAGTAAAAAGGATGTGATGCCTGCACCTAAGAGCATACTGTATGCCTCTCCTATCTTCGGGTCTTTTGGATACTGTATCAGTGAAACGATATGATTGAAGTATCTGGGAGCACCGATGAAAGGACCTCGCTGAAGGTTCACACCACCGATTTCATATATCAGTGGGAGTGATGCTGCGTAAGATACGCCGATGGCAATTATTATAGAAAGAACCATTGCCCATAGAATGGACTTCCGCTTTAGTCCGACAGGATCGGCAGCTTTGAACCCGTGTAGGACACTCGGCATGAGTATGCCACCCCAGTCTCGCATCATGACCCGCTGAAATCCTAAGAGTGCTAAACTATTTGCATTTATTATTCTTGAACCGGCAAGAATCTCAAAGTATTCAATAGGATACATCGGTGCTTGGATCAATAGCATGCCACCATTGACGACCATCCATGAAAGTGCTGTAGATACGATCAAAAACAGGATGAGAATGCTACATGCGACCCATAACGACATACCTGCATAGACACATAGTGCGGAAAGCAGTACAAAACTCAACACTGCACCGAAAACTGCCCATCTATAAGGGATGACTTCGTTTGAATCGTTGATGTTTTGTGTCTTAGTGGTGTGCAGGAACGTCTTGGTTAGGATGTCCTTGATATGTGCCCGACTGTTTATGAGAAATGCAAGTACCATCACAACGTACGCTGCCATTGTCTGTCCCCGTGCACTAATCCACGGACTTATCGGTATCCCAAAAGCATTGATGATTATGTATTGTAACTTGAAAAAGAGAAAGAAAAACCAGCAACTAAAGGATATCTCCATGGCAAGGAAATAGGTTATACCGATAACTGAAAAATAGAGAAAAAATCGGAATTGGGGCCACCATCCCATAACAATCCAAGGACGTTCTGTAAAGGGTTTGTATAGATCATATCGATTCGGTATAGATGGCAGGGATGGGATATATTCATGAAGCCCGTTGAGTAGATGAAATGCGGCTGCAATTCCAAACCCTATCCAGATGTAACGATTCTTGAAGATACCGGTTAGGTTTCTATTGCCTGAGTTGTGCTGCACCATCTCGACAGGTACAGTCACGAGTGGAAAGATGAATCTTTCTCGTTCTACCCACTGTTTTCGGATGATGATGGATACACAGATTGTTACACAATAGAGTAGGATGATAAAGACTGACCATACGATGAGCGGTTTTATCCAGAGCAACCATGGGACGACAGATTCACCCTCATAGAAGTTGGTAACAGCGTGTTTGTCCCAGACGATCAACCATTCGGGAAAATGAGAGTGTAGCGTTTCTGACCATTCATTCTCGGAAGTTGCGAAATAGACGGGGGCTGCTAAATAGGGTAGTAGAAAACCTATCATGCCTTTGGAAGGGATTGCTGCACTGACTGACATCATCACCCAGATGACGATGAGCTCAGAAGCGGTTAGCACTGTTTTGGGAAACAATCTTTTCAGTATTGGGTTTAGGAGTAACGTTAGAAAAATGAGGGTAAATACCGCACCTAATGGAAAGTGATTCCCAGCAATATCTGTCCCTTGAAGGTAGTAGTCATTATACGGTGTTATGGCAGTCTGTAGAATTACGAGTGCTATACCGATAAAGAATGCTCTCACCGTCATTTAACTTCTACCTTTTATAGTGAAAATCAGATTTAATGCAACACTCCACAGTGGGTGAGGAGATGAAGTTTGAATTAATAATCAGGTAATTATGATTTCACCAGGCCGGTGAATCAACGCCAAATGCGCGTTTGGCATTTGTCGGGTGCGATTTCCTAATCGCACCGGGATCTACGCGGTAACCGTCAATGAAGCGGGTTTAACCTAATCTGTTTCGTCCGAGGTTCTCGCAAAGGATCCAGTGCGATAAGGATATCGCACCTACCGGCCTGGGAAAATCGGTTTTTACCCTTTTAATTTCTTAATCTTCATGAGAGTGCTTGCACTATTTTGACAGCACTCGGAGAGTGCCTACTACTATTAAGTTAATGTGATGCGACCCTTGGTACCATTTGCGGATGTGCATAGACGGTAGCATCAAAGCTCTTTTGCATCAATTCCCACTTTTTATCTTGATAATCCTCGTGTTCTGATAGGTCGTTGTGTTCCCATGGATCGTTGAAAAGGTTATACAATTCACATATCCCCTTATTGTGATATACGACAAGTTTCCATAGTTGGTCACGATACATTGTTGCGTGGGTCTGGTCATCAGTTGCAAGTGCTCCCAAGTATTCACAGCGGACACCTTCCCGATGATCCACATCGTACGTCTTATTACTCAACAGTTGAATCAGTGACTTTCCTTGAACATAATATGGGATTTCCATGTCTAAGAGGTCATAAATGGTTGGTACAATATCCACTAATTCTACAAGTGCTTTCCGATATATTCCCCGAAAAAACCGGTTTGGACCGGAAATCATAAGTGGGACCTTAGTCAAGCCTTCATAGAATCTGCATCCCTTGTAGAGTAGTCCGTGGTCTCCAAGTGATTCACCGTGATCGGATGTGAAGATGATAAGCGTATCATCACGAAGATTCTGTTCGTCAAGAAAATCTAATATACGTCCAAACTCATGGTCAATCTGCTCAATCATTGCGTAATAGGAGGCTTGAACATGTTTGTGGTCAAACTCAGATGGGTGTCTTGCTTGGGACTGAAAATCAATTCCTGCATCTGTTAGTTTTTGTTGAAATGCTATATCGCTATCCTGAAAGTTGCATCCTGGTAGTGTCTCTGGGTCAAACCTTTGATAGTATTCCCAAGGGGCATCAAAACCAGGGTGCGGGTCAAATGGGTTGACGTTGAGCATCCACGGTTGATCTTTCTGACGGTTCTTTTGTATAAATTCAATGGCTTTGTCTGTACACCATCGGGTTTGGTGATACTCTGGTGGGATATTATCACAATCTGGTGTTGGTTCAGGAAAACGACCTGTCTTTTTCTTTGGCTGTTGAACAACTACTCTCTGATTCAATAGGTCTCTCAGTTCAACGCCTTGTGTGCGTAACCAATCTGCGTAGTCATGTCCATAAGCATTCGGTTTTCCGTGATCATGACTGTATTGGAAGTATCTATACCCATCGTCCACACGGTTTTCTTGACGATCAAAAGCACTTGCCAGATGGAGTTTACCGACCAAACCACAGTCGTATCCGTTCTTTGCAAGTACATTAGTAATCAACCGATCTTCGTAGTACTTTGGGAAAACGGGATTACCGTTCCCAGTTACGCTGAGGGCAGATGGATACATACCTGTCATAAAACTTGCACGGGAAGGTGTGCAGATAGGTGATTGACAATACGCCTCTAAGAATGTTACGGATTCACGGAGTAGTCTATTAAGATTTGGTGTGCGGATGTGTGGATTACCTAATGCTTCTATGGTGTCAAAACGTTGCTGGTCAGTGCAATACCATAGGATATTTGGTCGTTTTTCGTTTGACATTCTTTTCCCTCATTGTGTGCGAATTTGTTGAATGATTTAGATGGAATTATTTGTCTATAATCTATTTTATCAAATCACCGTTTTTTGATTAAGCAAATTATTTTGGAACTTTTTGATTTTTTGGTGTATTATAGTTCAAGAGTAGAAGATTAGTTGTTCTCATTTAATATACATTGGGTATTTTGCAATGACTAAAAAGCATCAGCGGTTTTCAACCTTACTTCTGTTATTGATCTGCATTCATTCTATCTGTCCGCTTCTGTGTGTTTCAACAGGAGAGAAATATTGTCATCTGATTGATGCCTTTGCAGAAACACGACAGAATGATACCAGTACGTCTTGTTGTGACAGAACTGAAACAGATGATACTGAAATACCATCAGATCAATCTACAACGTGCTGTTCTAATGACATGACGTTTGTCATTCCCAATGATTCTCATTCTGTTGACAATATGGGTATTGCAATAGGACAACAGTTTGCTTCATTAGTACAATCTACTGTGTTTTTGCTTACCGACAATAGGAAATCGCTTTCCCAACAATCTATCACTCCTACACGAACCCACCCATCTTTTCACAACACAATTTCTCGCCGCGGTCCTCCATTTACACGTTCTTAAGCATTTTATTTGCTGTTAACTTTTTTTACAAAAGTGCTGTTTATAATTGACGAAACGTGTATCGCTATAATTCTACTTATATTTAATATTATAGGATAAAACATTGGAGGATAAAAAATGAAATCTCGAATTTCAACATTAGGCTATTATTCACTTGCTCTATCTCTACTGGTAGTTGCGCTGTTTTCTGGAAACTCAGTTTCTGCTGCTGATCATACAAAGCATAAGACACATAATGTAGAAAATGCTGATGTCTTGAATGTGAAACTTCACACAGAACCGGATAAGATTACAGCAGAGAAACCCGTAAGTCTCATGTTTCACCTCACAGATGCAAAGGGTGAACCTTTTACAGACCTGATGGTACATCATGACCGAATTTTACACATTCTTATCGTGAGTGAAAACTTGCAGACAATTGGACATATACATCCAGAAGATTTCGAATCCCGTGATATGTTGGCGGAACTTGAGGGTGTGTATACGGTGCAATTTACGTTCCCGTATTCAGGTCGGTATATCGTTGCAATTGATGCAATGACAACAGATGCCGAGTACACAAAGCATCTGTATGTAGATGTTACGGGTGACAAGGAGATGCCAGAATTCTCTACAGACATACGTAGAGAAAAGATGGTTGTCGGTTATACCGAAGAGGGCGGTGATCGTTTCACTAAGTCTGTATCCATAACAGAAAAGAAAGGTGCTTCTAAATACATGGTGAAAATGAGTGTGCCAGATAAGATCAAGGTTGGTGAGATGGTGCATATTACCTATCACTTTACACATGAAGGCAAACCTGTAACCGATCTCGTCCCATTTTTGGATGCACCGATGCATTTCGCTATCGTAAGTAACCGTTTAGATGGTATACTACATACGCATGGTACAGTACAGATGGGGTCAATGCATGATAAACTGAAGAAAGACTCTTTACATGCTAATCGTAAAATGCGTGAAAAGACCTCTACAACAGGGCATGAGCATAAGGGAATTACACCGGACAAATTTGGTCCTACGGTGATGCTAATGACAACCTTTCCGGAAGCTGGATTCTATCAGATATTCGGACAGGTGAAGCATGGAGATCAGATTCTGTTCCCGACTTTTATGGTAAAAGTTGAAGAGTAACTTTCTATGTCTGCTGCTTCGGCGGCAGACAATTTCAAATTAGGAGAGAAAAAATGTTATCCAGATTTTACACACAGACTCGTATAGGCATGATGCTTTTATTCGTATCAATGCTAATTTTTACACCAATACTCAGCGAAGCGCATGAAACTGAGTTTCCCAGTAAGAAACTTGACGGTATCTTCCCAGAAGCAAAGAAGTTTGTTAAACGGAACGTGGTCTTGACCAACGATAAGATTACTTCAATTGAGAAGGAATTGGGTTCGAAACTACGTAAAGAAGACCTGAAACCGATCTTTTATATTGCGATTAGCGGTGAAAAGAAGCCGCTCGGTTTGGTGCTGTTTGTTGACGTGCAAGGACCGAGTGGTGTTATGGACGGTGGTGTTGGTTTAAACATGAAAGGGAAGGTGGTCAAAGTTGAGGTATATGATCACAAAGAATCGGAGGCAATTGCTTCTGAGAAGTTCCTCAAGCAGTTTATAGATAAAGGAATAGATGATAATTTTCAAGTTGGCAAGGACATCACAGCAGTTGAGGGACAAGAAGAAGCGTCAAAAGCGGTTGCGTTGATGCCGAAAAAGACTCTGGTAATGAGTTACGCACTATTCCTCAAACGCAAACCGAAACCGGATGATGATACGAAACCTGAACCTGAGGAAACACCGGAGGAGCTGCCTGAAGTTGAAGACCTTAGAGAACTCATGACACTGATGGTGGATGACTACTATGTCATCGTTGACTATTTTGATGAGGATGAGGGTAAGGAGGATGCTGTAGCCGCAGCGAAAAGACTTGCGCTATACGCTAAGTTGATACCCGATTTTGAACCACCCAAAAACTCGGATAAGACTGAAGAGTATGTTAATGTGCAAGAAAAGTTCACCAAGACGGTTACAGAATTTGCTACCGCACTTGACAAGAACGGTATTACTGATGAGACGCGTAAGAAGTGGGATGAAATTGTGACGTTCGTTAATCAGGTGCATACCCGTTTTACCGAGGAAGGGATTGATCTGGATGCATATTAGATTCTCATAACATTTTGGGTGACTTTCATATTCATCCTACAACTAATTTGATAGAAGGACTTTACCATGCGAAAACTCATTCTCATCTGTGTAATGGTTCTATTCAGTTCCATTATTGCAGACCAATCAGTCTATGCGCTTCCTGCGTTCTATAAGATGTTCAAGACGAAATACAAATGGACAAGCGGTTGTAATGTCTGCCATTTCTCAAAGAAAGGGGGAGATTCACCGAATCCTTACGGCAGAGCATTCTTACACAACGGTATGAATTTGTCTACATTCACACGTATTGAGAAGACAGATTCAGATAAAGATGGATTTAGTAATATAGCTGAACTTATCGCGCGTTCTTACCCGGGTGATGCTGCAAGTACGCCTGAAAATGTTAAAACATCACTCGTTCAACCAGAATCAGATGAAGGATTGGACCTTGAAGATGATGATGTCTTTAGTTTTGAGGATGTTGAACAAACGGAGGATACAAGTGACTCTGAATTCCTTGGTGGTGCATTTAGTAATCTGATCTTCGGTGGTGCCTTGGATATTCGTCGTATAACCCGCGGACAGGACATGATTCCTGATAGAGACAATTGGGATAGTGGGACAACGTTGATCCATGTCGCAGAATTCGTGGTAACAACGAGTGTCGGTGACCATGTGAGTATACTGGGGGAGCAGCTACTGACGACCTCTCCATTAGGCACACAGGTTGCGGATGATCACGGTTTTGTTTATGCTATTCTGACAGGCATCCCGGTATTACCAAAAGGTGCGTCCCTGAAAATCGGGAGGTTTCGACACGGGTTCGGCATAGATACAAAGTCAGATGCTGCTGCTAATCCTCTGTATAATCTGGTGCGAAAGAATATCGGTTTCATTTCTGATAGAGGTCTCCAATTGAACGGTTTCGTTGGTCCTGTTTCTTATGTGTTATCACTTGCGGATGGTCCGGATTCACTACGCACTGTAACTGATGGTACGGTTACTTCTGGAATACGGATTGGTCCTCATGGAAGCGGCGGTGGTATTCTTAGACCGATTCGAAACAATAGTCTCCCCGTGTTTGTCCACTTGAATGGTACTTTACCCGTATTTGGAAAACGTTTCTGGTTAGGTGGGTCTTATTTTGATGGGAACAGTTATCCATTTAATGCGATCAATGGAGATGTTAATCCATCAACATTGGTCTATAAACGTCGTCTGGGGCTTGCGACAAGTTTCAAGGTCTGGAAGTTTGATCTTGCTGCGGAGTGGGTTAGAGGAAGAGATACAGAACTGCTAAAATATCTTAGTAGTCCTATTCCGTCTGAAGATAGAAACGCAACTGTAGAGGGATTCTACTTTCATGTAGAATTACCTCTGAATGAGAGTTTAGATATTCGTTTAAAGTATGATGTATGGAATCCGGATAGAGACCTATTCAGTACGTTTTCATTCGACAGAGAACCTGAAGAACCTACTTGGTCTACGCTTGGTGGTGCTTTAACTTGGCATTTTAGTGAGGGTGCTTTGGCACGGATTGTCTATCAAGTCAATAATGTTGAAAAGCCTACGCGAAGTGCAGCGATAGTTCCTCAATTGTTAGTGGAGTTTTGATGATCTGTTTGCTTACATTGTAGGTTAGTTTTCGCGTTGCGATACCTGACCTACATGGGTTTCAATCTGATCTAAATGCCTACTGTTTTCTATCAGTTTTTGAATGAACTGCAATCAATACCATGCATGTTGTTTGTAGGTTAGCCGTGGGTGATCTGATTTCTCTTGGTGTATTGCTGATAAAACTACCATCATCTGCTTGAACTTTTGTCAGATAATTAATTGCGATACGTCTTGTATTTACTGGGTCTTCGTTTGCTGCAAGAGCCATAATGACAGTGGCGGTCACTTCGGGGTCACTCTCTTTACGTGGAAATCTTGGAAAACCACCGTTTATATTCTGAAACTGCTTTAACCAAGCAATCTGTTCATCAACATTATAGACTGGTGATAGACCTTGTAGAGCCCATGCGGTTACGTATATATCTGATTGAGTTCCACCTGGTAAATTCCAGTATCCTTCTCTGTTTCTATGATCAAGGTTATCCAGCCATTCCATACCTGGAAGGAGCGAGTCAAAGCTTCTGTAATTAAAACCGATGTATTTCAATCCTACGAGCGTCGCTGAGGTATATAGCACATGTCCAAAGGTGTTACCTTTGCGTCCCCAGCTTCCACTGGGGTTCTGTGCTTTTTTTATCCAAGTGAGTCCATCAAATCTTGCCTCTGGATCGGTATTTGCTTTTGTTAGCGCGATGAGTGCAAAAATTGTATGAGCGGTATTGTCATTCCAACTGCCATCATCGCGTTGACTATTTCTTAGGTATCTGACACCTCTACGTATGATTCTTGACCCAGTTCCCCAGTCTGCTTCAATTAATGCCCAGATAGCGAGAGCAGTAGTTTCGACCTCACTTTCTCCACCTGGTAATAAGGACCAACCGCCATCTTCATTCTGTTGGTTGACGATGTAATCTCTTGCACCCTTGATCATTTTGTAGAGTCGTGGCTCGTTAGTCTCAATTAAGAGTTCGGGTCGTGCACCCTCAGTCAAGTTAGTGATGCTGTCAAAACCGTAGATACATAAGAATATCTGTAGACATAACAAAATGTGGATATGCTTCCGTTTTTTCATTTTTTCACCTATGTGATGTTTATGCATTTTTTTGCTGATTTAGTGAAGCGATGAAATCATCAATTTCTTTAGATAATCTTTCATATAGCATCTTAATTTGTTTGGCGTTTTCCTCAGTTTTTTCGTATACCAATTCTTGTCCATTGGTATTCTTAAAAACACCTCGAAACTTCAATAGTTCTTGTAAGGTTTCATAAGTTTCAGGAGAAATTACGGGTTGTCTCTCACCACGTGTTTCTGCCATCTGCGTCAATAGTTCTTTGTGCCATCTGCTGCCATCAGGCATCTGTAAGTCAACATGAACTGCGATCTGTCTAAAATCTGAATTATAATAGCATGTAATGGGGTCTTAATTCAAGAATTTAAAACGGAAAAGGCACGCTTTAGAAGCGTACCTTTGCGGTGTGCAATTTCTTATGAGATTAAAGCGTTTTCTTTACAACAGTATTCTGACCCGTAGCATTCCTCTCCTTGACTGTTGTGTGTTTAGGCTCTGCGTATTTTCCTGTCGTGTGGTGCTAACATGAGAAGGAACTTCAAAATTAGTACTATGTGAATCAGTATCCTCCTCTTGAATCGTCTCTATCACATCATTCTTTAGATCTTGGTTAGCCTTTTCTACTTGTATTGTATTGTGATTACTATTGTCATTCACGGGTTGAAGTTGTGCCATCAAGTTTTGATACCAGAAGAAACAACCAACAGTGAAGACTATCAGGAAACCAGTACCAGCGAGAATCCAATTGTCAATTGAAAGATCTTTTAACATTTTACTATCTCCTATTTTCTGCTTGTTCTGTTGCATTTCGCTTGGTTATGATCCAATAATTTGGTTTCTGTAGTTAATGTATTTGACATTTGAGATAACATTTTGTTCAAATAAAGATTGTTGAGACTTCTGGCAATAAATCAGATATGTTCAACATTCC
>VXOP01000017.1 GCA_009839975.1 Candidatus Poribacteria bacterium | reverse complement strand
AGTGAAACTGATCCCCGAGATGAAAACCGTTGGAATGATCAACGTTGTTGGATTGTAGCAAAGCTAACAAAATTTGATGAAGTCTTCCGAGAACGACTCCAAGAAATCGATCCTACTACTTGGAATTCACCTGAAAATGAAGATAGTGATTGAATAAAGTTATGAAAAGTTATGAAACCTTCAATATCCTTACATTAGATGGTGGTGGTACCCGCGGAATCTATTCTGCTCAACTTCTTGCTTTGGTTGAAAAGGAATTAGATGCGCCTATTAAGGACTGTTTCGACCTGATTGCTGGAACAAGTACCGGTGCGATCATTGCAGGTGCAATTGCCTCGGGCATCTCTATGGATGAGATCGTCTCACTATTTGAGACTGAGTCACCAGATATATTTAAAAGGAAATGGTATCGTAATTTACTCTTCTCAAGCAAGTATTCAGAGCATATATTCGCACAGGTCATCGCTAAACACATTCCTGCTAAACCACTGTCCGAAATCTCAACTCCTCTGATCATAACAAGCTCAGAAATAACGACAAGTGAACGATATCTTTTTAGAACAAATTACGCAGAAACACTAAGTGATAGTGAATATACCGACGGTGATGTGTGTATACGGGATGCAGTCGTTGCATCATGTTCTGCCCCAACTTTTTTCTCTCCTAAGAGCATAAATAATCTACTCTTTGCTGATGGTGGGTTGTGGGCAAATAATCCTTCAGTCGCAGCATATACGGAAGCGTTAACAGTATTCGGTAAAGATGTCAGTGAAGTTAAGATACTCTCAGTTGGTACAGGACACGCACCGAATATGTACCGAAAGAAACGTAGGTGGGGTTTTCTTATAGGATGGGGTGGTCCAAAATTAGTCTCTTTTGTGATGATGTTACAAGCGCAAGCATCGGCAAAGATGGTTAAACAATTGCTCAAAGATAACTATATGCGTATCTGTCCTTCCATTGACTTTTGGGATATTGATTCTGCTAAGCCGCTAAAAAAGCTCAAATCTATGGCAGGACAGGATTATGAAGACCTTGCTGCAGAAATAAAGGTATTTCTAAACATACTATAGTTTCTATACATCTGTCGCACCGCTGGTGCTAAAGATAGTTGGGATACACGAGTTCTATACACCTGTCGCACCACTGGTGCTTGGGATTTTGTTGGTCACACATTCTACATTGAAGTTAGAGATTCACCCGTTGTAGGATGGAAAAGATGTACTTTGTCAATGTCAAAACTGACCGTCAATGATGTGTTATGTTGGGGTAAATCTGAAAGATTGGTCTGTGCTACAAAACTGTTCTTCTCTGTGCGGAGATATAATAACGCGTAGTTTCCAAGCGGCTCCACAAGCTCTACCTGCGTTAATACCTGATGATTCCCGTCTTCACGCACATGGATATCCTCTGGACGAATTCCAAAGATCAAAGAATCTCCTGAATGGTCCCTGATAACTGTTTGAAGAGTTGCGGGGAGTTCAATGGAGAAATCCTCAAACCTTAACTGCGAAATAGTGTCGTTTCTTTCCACTTGTGCTTCAATAAAGTTCATAGGTGGTGTCCCGATGAAACCACCCACAAATTGATTAGCAGGTTTGTGATAGAGGGTTGCAGGGTCTGCAATCTGCTGTATTCTACCTTCATTCAGAACGACTATCTGATCCCCCATTGTCATCGCTTCAACCTGATCATGCGTGACATACACAATAGTGGCATTGAGTCTGTCATGCAGTCGACTGATTTCCATCCGCATTTGCACACGCAGCTTCGCATCAAGATTACTTAACGGTTCATCAAATAGAAACACCTTCGGTTGTCTGACAATTGCTCTGCCAACCGCTACCCGTTGACGTTCACCACCTGAGAGATGTTTGGGTTTACGATTCAATAGATGCGATATGTTGAGAATCTCTGCTGTTGATCTGACACGACTATCAATTTCAGTTTTTGCGTATTTGCGTAGTTTCAATCCAAAAGCCATATTCTTAAACACTGTCATGTGAGGATACAACGCATAGTTTTGGAAGACCATCGCGATGTCCCGCTCCTTCGGCGGTACATCATTCACCCGTTCATCATCAATATAGATGTCTCCCTCCGTAATCTGCTCCAATCCAGCAATCATACGTAAGAGGGTAGATTTTCCACAGCCAGAAGGTCCGACAAGCACTGTGAAGGACTCATCAGGGATTTCAAAGTCTGCATTGTCAACTGCAAGCACATCACCATCGTATATTTTAGTGATGTTATTGAGTTTAACCTGTGCCATCAATAGCCTCAATTGCGTAGGGAAAGAAATAGGAGGATAAACACAATTATCATCACTACAGCTGCACCGACAAAAAGTATCCAACCAAACGGGTTTTTCATAAGGAAGGTCAAGATGTTCTCTTTTTTTCGCATTTTGACCCTGTCAAAAATCTCTCCACCTGCTGCAACAAGCTTGGTTTTCCCAACTCTATTCCCATAGCCGTCTTTGGAATAACTTATCGTATATCGTCCAGCGTGGAGGCCTGTACGGATGTATTCACCTTTGTTATTCGTATACACAACGTATGTCTCACCATCAGTACCGACAATTGAAACTGTAACATCTGGAATTGGATTCTGTTCTGGTGTGGTATCAAGTACTTGACCTTTGATAGTTGCATCGAAACTCAAACCTTCTTGTGCAGCTGCGATGGCAACGAACAGAAATAGTAGCGTCAAAACTATTTTTGGTTTACCAAAGCGATACATATTGGTGCTCCTGTTTTCTTATAAAGGTGCGATTTCCTTATAGGTTGTTGACACTGTATCAACCCGAAGGAACAGGAAAAAAGAACAGAATATATGACAATACGGTTACAGATAATATGTCAGCGAATAATGTTAATATATTTTCCTGTTTATGCATCTTGATTCTGTCAAAAATCTCTCCACCTTCCGCTAAGAGCTTGGTTTTCCCAACTCTATCCCCATAACCGTCTTTTGTATAACTTATGGTATATCGTCCCCCTGGAAGACCTTTTATCTCGTACTCGCCTTTTTTGTTCGTCCGAGTAGTATATTCATTCCCAGCTGTATCAACAACCAATACCTTTACACCAAAGATCGGGTTCTGTTCTGGTGTAGTGTCAAGCACCTCACCCTTGATGGTTCCCCCGTCTTCATCTTCTGCTGTTAGGTTGTCGGTAAATATACCGAAACACAGTATCATCATTGTAAGTGCGATTATGCGTATCATTTTTTTCTCCTAAGGCAACTAATTTTCATCTGCTGATGGTTCAATAGGGTTCTTAGCGAGATTCTCCTTCACATAAGTCTCAACAGCAGTTTCAAGATTAAATCCGCCTACCTTCGCTTTACGGACAATACCTTCTCCATCAATTATGACGGCAGTCGGTATAAACTTAACACCGAATAGATTCCTTACTGTCCTATCCTGATCCCAATACTGTTTCCAAGACAGTTCTTCTTTGGCAATATACGTCTTTAAAGGATCTACTGATCTATCAAGACTAATACCGATTATCGCAAACTTCTGATCCTTGAATTTGGCATAAGTGTTCTTAACTTTTGGCATCTCTTTAATGCAGGGACCACACCATGTTGCCCAAAAATCAATAAGTACAACCTGTCCTTTAAGGTCTTTTATGGAAATTTCTTTACCATTTAGATCCTTCACTGTGAAATCGGGAACAGGTTTACCAACCAGATCCTCAAGTTTTATTTCTTCTGTTTTAGGTGCGTTCTCTTCAGGGATAGCCGGTTTCATCTTAATCATCTTCGTAGCAGGAATTGTTTTCGGTTTGGCATTGGGATCAGTGGGATTTAACAGATTCTCCTTTACTAAGGCATCCACAGCTTTTTCCAGTTTTGCACCCCGTAGATTCGTTGTGTGGATTACACCCTTACCATCAATCAGAAACATGGAGGGTATGGCAGTTACACGGTATTGATTGCTAATTTTACCTTCATCATCCCAATAGTGTACCCAAGGAAGTTCATTCTTCTTAAGAAATGTATCAAGTGCTGTAATTGACCTGTCAAGACTGATACCAATTATCTGGAACTTCTTGTCCTTATATTTCTGGTATGTTTTTTGAACATTTGGCAATTCAGCGATGCAGGGACCACACCACGTCGCCCAAAAATCTAACAACACAACTTGTCCACGGTATTTTTCCAACGAGAGTTCTTTACCCTTAAGATCTTTCACCTTGAAAACAGGAGCAGGTTTTCCCACCAAATCGGCTTTAGGGTTACCGAGGGATGGTTGTGCCTGATTAGGTAATTGACCTTTCCGTTCGGAGCGGTCCTGTTCAAGGATTTTTTGAGCAATTTTTGCCTGTGAACGTGTTCCATATTTCTTATGTTCAATCAACTTGTTAAATGCAGTATCTGCCTTATCGTGCTGGCTGAGTTTATCGTAAGCTAAACCCAATTCTAATAGACCTGGGGCAACATATCTTGCATCTGGTAGTTCCTTGTAGAGTTTTTCAAATACAGTGATACCCTCCTGAACACGATCTAACCTTACCAAGGCATTACCCAGATAATAGTATACTTCGTCAACGCGTTTGTATTTCGGAAACAGTCTTACAAAATCGGTTGCTTTCTGAACCAGTAATTCTAATTCTTCTGACTTGTTCTCGGTTGCGAGCTCTTTACCTAAGACTTTTATTTCCTGATACTTAAATCCTATCTGTGCAGGCGTTAATTTTGGCACTGGCTGTGTTTCTGCTGAGTCATCTGCAGTGAGACCTATACAGAAGCCAAACATAAGTGCGGATACAAGAATCACAATGTTCATGACTTTAGAAAGTGTGTTCGTTTTTCGTCTAAGATGTAACATTTCCTTCCTCCTATCAACTATTTTTGGTAGAATATGATATTTTTCACACAGTTCACAACGGTGCGATTAGGAAATCGCACCTACCGGGTGTGTAAGTGTATAATTATTTTCAAATTTCACCATAGCACAATGAACTTAGCGATAACTATTTTCAATTACAAGTTGAGCAACCGCTGCTTCAAGCGCATTTCCCTTAAGATTAACGGCTTGAACAATGCCTTTTCCATCAATAAGAAAGGTCGTGGGTATATGTGTTAGATTATACATCTTGGCAATTTGACCCCCGTTGTCAAAATGTTGGGGCCACGTTATATTCTCTTCTGAAACAAAAGACTTAAGGGGATCAAGTCCTCTATCTGCACTTATGCCTATAATAATAAAACCTTGATTCTTGAATTTCGTGTATGTCTGTTTAAGGTGCGGCATCTCCTGTATACACGGTGGACACCACGTCGCCCAAAAATCAAGAAGAATGATCTTACCTCTATATTTCTCTAATGAGAGTGCTTCTCCGTTTAGATCCGTAACCTTAAAATCTAAAGCAGGTTTACCAATGAACTTATCCAGAGGATTTTCAGCAGAAAGTTCTGATAATGCTCCTTTTCTGGCTGTTCTATCTGTTGCAAGCAGTTGCTGCGCAGCTTCTACATTCTTACTACCACTGAATCTACGATCACTGATTAACTTATTATAAGTCTGATCCGCTTGGTCATGTTTACCGACATTATCATAGGCTATCCCTAATGTCAATAGACTCTCGCTGATATAAGATGAATAGGGATAATCACGATTTAGATCATTTAGTACGTCAATAGCCTCTGCAGCGCGATCAAATTGAAGTAGAGTCTGTCCAAGGATAAAGTAGACCTCGTCTGTCTTGTTATATTTCGGATAGGTGTGGATAAAACTTTGAGATTTTTCAATCAATATCTCCGCGTCTGTTTTATCACTTGATGTAGAGAGTCTGTCGGAGAGTTTCTTGATATCATCGTATATGTCAACAGCACGTTCTCTTGCCGTATCCTCACTCCCAGCGGACTGATATGTCGTTGGGACACAGGAGACAAGTAGTAATGTACATACAAGAACGGTTGGTAAATGATACCAATTATTGCTAACGTGAGTCCAATTCAGTAAAGACATAATTCATCTCCAAAAATAAATTCAGACAGCGAAGAGTCTGTCTATTAGATTGCATTTCTATAGGAATATGCAAGTAACAACTTGATCTCTTCTACCTGCACTTGTTGCAAGAATTGTGCTACATCAGAGGAAAGGTCTTGCTCTGCAGCCGCACACCAATCAATAAATTGGTACGGATCCCAATGTTCATTTGATTCAATCTTATCGCCTATATCTGAGAGTGCTGCAGATGGATCTGCTGTTTCTTTGAATATGGAAAGCGTGCAATCGCGAAGTTCTGGGTAAATCGGGTGTGTGCCGACTCTACCGAACCAATACTTTGCGTTGCTATAGTCAGGTTCACGTCTATGCATTATCCCGTGCCAATAACTACCTGTATGATTTGATAATCCCTGTGATATATCATGTGAATCGTTCAGGTCATCATTCCAAAGTAAGAGTCCACTTTTAATCGCACCAGCATAAGTCTCATCTTTCACCGTCTGTCCTTTGAGTAGTTCTTCAGGTGATGCTGAGACGATCCCTTTTGACAATTCACTGTTCCAAACATCTTCAGGAACGAGTGGCGGCAGTGGGTTGCCTGATTCTAACGTTTCCATTACTGCAGTGTATGTTATTTCCACTATGTATCTCCTTTGAATCCTAATAGGTTGTTAATTTTTAGTTTAGCATTCTTTCTCAAATTAATCAACACTTTCTGTAACAGACTCCATTTTCTTTGTCTATACATCAAAATTGTGGTAAACTAATATAGCGAACATCCACTTGAAAGACAGATAAGATATGAGCAATAACTTTGTAAAAACGCTGGCAGTTTTCATCCTTTATATTCTAATTCTGTCTACAATCTTAATCATCGTTATTCTCCGTTATTCAACTTACGGTTCAATACCCGATACGATGGAAATGGTTGACTTTTCGGGAATTCTCATATCACTATTAGGGGCAGCAGTTTTCATTTTGATCAGTGTGGTTCTCACTTTTTTGTTAGCAAGAGGATGGACAAAAGAACAACCGATACATGCAAAACTTATCTTTCGGTTGGCACTTATTATTAACTTAACGCTAATCGTTATATTTGGCGGATTAGCGGGTGGGGTCATCATTTTACGCACATTATGGACAATTGGCTTCTTTTAGTTTGCATTTGTATGAAAAATGTGATATAATAGATTATTAATTATATGGTAGACTTTATACCTCAAGCACGAATGAAGACGTTTTATTATTTTCATTTATTTTCATTGTTCAATCTACTGAAAATGCAACAGATTGCGTATAGTATATATATAAGTACAGACCAACTACAACTTGGGGGTGTCAGAAATACACTATAGAGGCAAACGTACTCAGAAAGCACGTGTAAAGAAGAGTCGCTCGAACTATCAGATTAGAGCCAAAGAGATATTGGTAATTGATCATGAGAACAATTCACTCGGTGTAATGTCTCCGCGCGAAGCAATGGAACGCGCTGACGAAGTTGGATTGGACTTAGTTGAGGTTTCTCCTAACGCCAAACCTCCCGTATGCAAAATAATGGATTACGGGAAATATCAGTACGAAAAAAACAAACGGGAACGAGAGGCACGGAAGAAACAGACTAAAGTCGTACTAAAAGAAATTCAATTTCGACCTGATACTGCGGAACACGACTATCAGTTTAAGAAAAGACACATTGAGGATTTCTTGAAAAAAGGGTGGAAAGTAAAAGCGACTGTCCGTTTTAGACGTGGACGCGAAATGCTACATACAAACTTAGGACGCGATATGCTAAACCGACTTGAGCAGGATATCGCAGAAATCGCTGAAGTTGAACAACCACCTAAGATGGAAACAAGGGTCATGTCAATGCTCTTGACTCCAAAATCTTCATAAGCAATGTACAATAATGTGTAGAGTCTAAGTTCATCACAGAAGGATATTGTAATGCCAAAAATCAAAACACATAAAGGCGCAGCAAAACGTTTTAAACTTACATCAAAAGGGAAAATTAGACGTAACAGAGCTTATGCTGGACACCTTTTCATATCAAAGTCAGCAAAACGCAAACGCCGTCTCAGACAGCCTACTTTGGTTGACCCAAGTAATGCAAAACGGTTGAAACGCTTATTAAGTTAGGAGTTCAGAATGGCACGAGTAAAAACAGGAAACGTCCGTAGAAAAAGACGAAAACGGATATTGAAGCATTCCAAAGGGTACAGAGGCGGACGAAACAACCTTAGACGTACTGCTATGGAAGCAGTTGAAAAAGGTTGGAACCACGCTTATGCACATAGACGCGCTCGCAAACGAGACTTCAGAAGACTTTGGATCATGCGAATTAACGCAGCCGCAAGACTGCACGGACTAACATATAGTCGCTTCATGCACGCACTCAAGACAGCAGGCATAGAGCTGGATAGGAAAGTTCTTGCTGATATCGCCGTTAACGATCCAAACGGTTTTGCACAACTTGTCGCACAAGTAAAAGGATAAATTAAATACCTATCGCTTTCGTCCCCAGAAACACTTCAAGCATACTCTTGAAGTGATGGGACAAAGTGATAGGTATTTTTATTTTAAGGTAAATATGAAAGCCGAATTAGAAGCCATACAGACTGAAGTTCTTGAACAATTGAAGCAAATAGCATCATCTGATGAACTGGAAACGCTCAGAATAACGTATTTCGGTCGCAATGGAAAGTTGACAGATGTCATGAAGGGTATGGGAAGCCTATCTAAAGAGGAACGTCCCATAGTTGGGAAATTCGCAAATGATGTCCGTGCTACCCTCACGGAAGCATTTGAGAAAACAAAAACAGCATTGGAGAGCCAGCAGCAGGAGCAACAACTTAAGGATGAAGCGATTGACATCACGTTACCCGGTAGGAAACCAGCCTACGGTAAAGCACATCCAGTGATTCAAACTTTGGAACGGATTGAAACTATCTTCACACGGATGGGTTTTCAAACTGTAACAGGACCAGAAGTAGAAACTGAACACTATAATTTTGACGCACTCAACACACCGATAGACCATCCTGCGCGAGATTTGCACGACACATTCTATCTGACTGATGGTCAACTCTTGCGTACACATACCTCACCTGTTCAAATTCGCGCAATGGAAAGTCAAAAGCCACCGCTCCGAATTATCGTTCCCGGGAAAGCATACAGAGTAGATTATGATGTCTCACATACACCGATGTTTCATCAGGTTGAAGGACTACTCGTGGATAAGCATGTAACTTTTAGTGAATTAAAGGGTGTGTTAGTATCCTTTGCACGTCAGATGTTCGGCGATCAGACACAGATGCGATTCCGACCCCATTTCTTCCCATTTACTGAACCGAGTGCTGAAGCGGATATATCATGCACGGTGTGTCAAGGGAAAGGATGTCGCAGCTGCGGACATACAGGATGGATTGAAATATTAGGTGCAGGTGCTGTTGACCCAGAAGTATTCAAAGCCGTCAACTATGATCCGGAAAAAATAACAGGATTCGCTTTCGGTATGGGGGTTGAACGTATAGCAAACCTACAGTTTCGTATTCCAGATATTCGCACCTTCTATGAAAATGATCTGCGATTCTTGCAACAGTTCTAAGGACTAAGTTATGAATGTATCACTCAATTGGTTAAAAACTTATATTGATTTTGACTTCACACCAGAAGAACTTGCAAATCGATTGACAATGTTAGGAATCGAAGTTGAATCTATCAAACAACTTGGTGCAGGTTTAGAAGGTGTCGTTGTCGGTAAAATAGTCTCTGTGACGCCACATCCGAATGCAGATAAACTGATACTTTGTCAAGTGGATATTGGAGATGAGAAAAGACTTCAAATCGTCTGTGGTGCGCCAAATGTCTATCAAGGGATGTTTGCACCTGTCGCAACCATCGGCACGGAATTATCCACCGGAATCAAAATCAAACGTGCCAAATTACGTGGTGAGGAATCACACGGGATGCTCTGTTCAGAAAAAGAGTTAGCAATTTCTGATGAAGCATCAGGACTGATGGAGCTCCCCTCAAATCTATCTGTCGGCATGCCACTGACTGAAGCTTTAGGTCTAAACGATGTGATACTTGAATTGGAGATTACACCCAACCGTTCAGACTGTCTGAGTATGCTCGGCGTTGCACGTGAAATCCGTGCTGAAACAGGAAACACTATCAGGTATCCAGAGGTAACTCCAATAGAAAGTGAGACGGATATAAGAGAAGTCACATCCGTGACTATAGAGGATCCAAACCTGTGTCCACGTTATGCCGCACGTGTAATACAAGGTGTTCAAGTCGCAGAATCCCCATCTTGGGTAAAGCAACGGCTGGAATCTGTTGGTGTTGCAGCAATAAACAACATCGTGGATATAACAAACTTAGTGCTGATGGAGTATGGACAACCTTTACACGCTTTTGATTACCATAAACTCTGTGAAAATCGTATCGTTGTTCGTCATGCAAAGGAAAATGAAACCATCATAACACTAGACGAAGTGGAACGCAAACTTAAGCCGTACATGTTAGTTATTGCTGATGCTGAAAAACCGGTTGCCCTTGCAGGTGTTATGGGAGGTTACGACTCAGAGATCACGGAAACAACGAAGGATGTGCTACTAGAGAGTGCAAACTTCCAACCCGCAAGTATCCGATCAACGTCAAAAAAACTCGCTTTACATACCGATGCATCATACAGATTTGAACGCGGGGCCGACCCTGAATCTGTCATTGCAGCTCTTGACCGTGCTTCTCAACTCATCGTAGAGATAGCTGGTGGTACAATCTGTAAAGGGGTTGTTGATGTTTACCCTGGCAGAAAAGAACCGTTAAAAATACGTCTGCGAAAGGATCGTGTTAATTTCGTCTTAGGAACATCAATTGAAGTAGAGGAGATAGAGCAGACGCTTTCTCGATTAGGATTTGGGATAGAACCGAATCAGACCGAACGGGATAACTTTGAGGTTATAGTTCCCTCATTCCGTTTGGATATAACACGTGAAATTGACCTGATTGAGGAGATTGCACGTGTTCACGGATATGATAACATTCCTATTACTTTACCGAAAGGGGATATACCCATTCCACCACCAGATAAAAATGAGGAAGTGCGAAGACGTATCAGGAACTTCCTTCTCGGCTCTGGTATGATGGAAGCAGTCAACTATAGTTTCACTAACCCGAACAGTTTTGAGAAGATACGACTCAATGATGATCATCCACTCCGTGAGGCAACACAACTTCAGAATCCTTTGAGTCCTGACATGTCAATCTTGCGGACGACACTTATACCAAGTCTCCTTGAGAATGCGCAACACAACCACAATCATCAGATCAATAATATTGCTCTTTTTGAGATGTCGTCAGTATTCATAAATGGAGAGGAACCGGGCCGTGTTGCTGGTATCCTTGCTGGAGAAATTGGTGGTGGCGTATACGGAAATCCATATCGTCATCCCGACTTCTTTGACATGAAAGGCATCGTGGAAGGCATGCTTGATGTATGCGGAATTTACCAATATGAATTTAAGCACACAGAAGACTCTACATATCATCCTGGACGCAACGCTGAAGTGGTGTTCGGAGAGACGCGAATCGGTATCATGGGTGAGGTGCACCCTGTTGTGCTTGAGAATTATGAACTCCCATTTAAGGCTTACTTGTTCGAATTTGACCTTGAGAAAATAACCGATGCTTCAGACTTCTCCAAATGTTTTGAACCGATACCCATATATCCAAGCATTCAGCGAGACCTTGCAATCGTCGTAGATCAAGCACTCAAATCTGATATGCCAATTGACATTATTAATGACACTGGTGGAGAGTGGGTTGAGTCTATCCGTTTATTTGATGTATATGAAGGCAACCAGGTCCCAGATGGAAAGAAGAGTCTTGCCTATACAATTACATATCATTCAGCAACCGAAACGCTAACCGACAAGGCAGTTAATGATCTCCATGACAAGATTGTTCAACGACTCAATACAGAACTTGGCGCGGAACTAAGAATGTAATGATTTCCACCCGAAGTGTCGTTATTATGGACTTCAGAATTAAAGATACACTCTACCACGGGCGAGGGGACCTCGCCCCTACGCTGGGCGGTCATTGTAAACGTTGAAATGTCTCCTTAATTTTTGACTTTACTATATAATGCAAGCACATCGCATAAAGAAACTATTCTCTGCTGTCGCACGACACTACGATTTTCTTAATTCCTTATTGAGCCTACGGTTAGATGGTATGTGGCGAAGGGAGACAGTCAAAGTAAGCGATGTCAATGCCACAAGCAGTGTCCTTGATGTCTGTACAGGTACGGGAGAACTCGCCTTAGCTTATGCAGACAAAATCGGGGCAGACGGCACTGTCATCGGTTCCGATTTCTGCTTTGAGATGTTAGAAGTTGCACAGAAGAAGATTCAAAAAAAGAAACATCAACATGCGTTCATGCCAGTAGAAGCGGATACACTCTCACTTCCATTTCCTGACAATACTTTTGACATCGTATCAGTCGGTTTCGGTATACGTAATGTTTCTGATCTAAAACTCGGTATCCGTGAAATGACTCGTGTTGCAAATAATGAAGGTAGAATTGCAATATTAGAATTTACGCAACCTGTCAATCCGGTGTTTCGCGGTCTATACTATTTTTATTTTACAAAGATATTACCGTTCATTGGAAACCGTATCTCGCGAAATAAGGACGATGCTTATGGGTATCTGCCACGATCAGTCATGCAGTTTCCGAGTTGCGATGAATTGAAGACGATAATGGAACAGTGTGGATTATCAGATGTACAATACTATCGGAAAACTTTTGGGATCGTTGCGATTCATGTTGGGATAAAGGCATGAACAGATAGTCTCTCAACAAAATTTATCTTGTGAGACGTTCCACATGTGCAACAACAGATTCTGAGAGACCCTCCAAACTATAACCCCCCTCCAATGCTGAGACAACATTACCAGATGCCATTTCATCAGCCGTGTCCAGAACCAAATCGGTTAACGCTGCAAAACCATCAGCAGTAAGTTCTGTATGAGAAAGTAGGTCAAGGTGATGCGCATCAAAACCAGCAGAAATAAGAATAAACTCAGGTGCGAAATCCTCTAAAGCAGGAATAAGTATCTCCTTGAAAACAAGAATGTAGTCATCATCATCACTCCAAGCAGGGATAGGTACGTTGCATGTTGTTCCGCGGGCTTTACCCATGCCTTTCTCGTATTGTGAACCTGTGCCGGGATACAATGGAGATTGGTGGATAGAAAAGAAGAATACAGACTCGTCTTCGTAGAAAATGTCCTGTGTACCGTTGCCGTGATGCACATCCCAGTCAATGATTGCCACCTTTCCTACCCCATGTTCACGTTGAAGATACCGAGCTGTAATTGCGATGTTGTTAAACAAGCAGAATCCCATACTTTGTCCCGGTGTCGCGTGGTGTCCGGGTGGACGCACCAAAGCAAATGCGTTTTTTACCTGTTGTGTTGCGACCGCTTCTGCTGCGCGTAACACACCCCCTGTTGATAGCAGCGCAATATCAAAAGACTCATACACGACATTGGTGTCATAGGTCGTGGGTATCTCAAGTTCGCAGTGTTTTCGAATGTAGTCGCTATATCCGGGTCTATGTGCGTAACTAATTTGTTCAATAGTAGCTGGAATCGGATCAATGTGGCATAGTTTATCCCACACCTCGCTCTGTTGCAATTCGGCAAGACATGCGATGAGTCGGTTAGGACGTTCAGGATGTCCGAATCCCGTATCGTGGTTTAGGTATTCTGGATGGTAGATAAAGGCAGTATTGTGTGGCATAAATGGTCTTGAGCTCAGTTTCTTCAATCAAGTTGAAACGCGAAGGAATATCCTCAATATCCTCATAGAAAAAGTTGGATTATAGAATGTCTATTATACCAGAAACTCGCTAAATATCATATCTAATTTATCAAATACTTTATATCTATTATCCATACAAGATTAACATTGAAATGAAACACGATCTTTGGTATCCTCTTATTAATGGAAACACCAATTGGACAAGTATTCACACCAACAGAATGGGCAGAATGGCTCATCAATAAGTGGAACATCTTTGATGCGTGGATGGATGGCGCGGAAATTTGCGATCCAACAGCGGGACAAGGCGCATTCATAATTGCTCTGTTAAACATAGCGCGAAACCAAGGGATACCACTTACACCTAAACGCCTATCACGATTAACGTTGATAGAGATTGACCCTTCACTGATTGAAAATTTCAAAAATTCAGTCAAACAAGATTTTGGTATTGACTTCCCACATGATCAACTCTTCTGTAAAGACATTATCACACGTTACCACGACAAAAAATATGATATACTCATCGGTAATCCACCGTGGGTGAATTTCTCGGATTTGCCAACCGCCTATAAGACAGAGTTAAAGCCTTATTTCATTCAGGAAGGACTTGTGCAAAACACACAGAAACTTCTATTAGGATCCTCACGGATGGATGTAGCAGCTTTGGTTATCAAGACGACTTTAGGTAAATTACTAAAGAAGAAAGGACTTGGCTACTTCTACCTTCCGACTTCACTCTTCTTTGGAGATGGTGCACACGCTGGGTTTAGAGACTACAGTGCAAATAAACGACGGTTCTCTATAGATACAGTCTATGAATTCACGAATACGGAGGTATTTGGAGGTATACAAAAGTCTTACTGTTGTGGCAAAATTCAGATTGATTCAAGACAAACATTCCCTATACCGTATTACAAAGAAATGGATGAGAAATGGGATGAACATATAGCATCTCCACTCAAATATCCAGATGATCCGTGGCGGATTGTGAAAAACATTGAGGATCTCAATTCAAGTGAAATGTTTAACATCTATCTGTCGCCTAATCAGAAACCCCGACAAGGTGTGAATACGTGCGGTGCAAATAACGTTTTCATTTTTGATGATAAACCTTTATATCTACCAGATGAATACCTATATCCTCTTGCTACAAAGGAAATTTGGCGACGACCTACAGATACACCACATAAATGGATACTTCTTCCGTATCACCAAGATACAGGTAAACCTCTTGATTCGAGCAGTATCAGCAGACATGATACTCTGATGAACTACCTACAAGACCACAGAGATGTCTTACAAGCAAGGAAGGGCACACTGCTCAAAAATTCCATGAATAGAAGCGGTTGGTGGATATTACTGGGGGTTGGACCTTATGCATTCGCACCCTATAAGGTCATCTGGGAGGCGTACGGTAGAAAACATTTCAATCCGATCGTGGTAAGCGATGTAGCGGGACAGGTATGGCAGGGAAATCAATCTCTGCAAGCTTATATCCCATGTTGGGACGAAAATGAGGCACATCAAGTCAAAACGGAACTTGAGAATCCTGAAATACCAAAATTGTTACGTCAACTCAACGGATCAGGAAAATGTAATTGGGCACAACCTGGGAAGATAAAGAAAATACTGAATTTCGGATTGAGGATAAGTAATTAATTGGGTCAAAGCGGTCTTACCCCAGGGCCGGTAGGTGCGATTTCCTAATCGCACCCGCAGAATGCCATACGCGCATTCTACCACGCGCATTCTGCCTTATGCGTCAATTAAGGCATATTCCCAGGCCGGTAGGTGCGATTTCCTAATCGCACCCGCAGAATGCCATACGCGCATTTTGTGTTGATCCACCGGCCCTGGAGAAACCGGACTTATCTATTAATCTTGATGCGTCCCCATGTTGTTGCCAATTTACCCTCAGGTTCCACATCAAATGCATCTTCCCAACCGTTGAGTAATTGCTTAATCTCGGCAGCTTCGAGCGCACGATTGAGCAATACTATCTCATCAATACCGCCATGAAAAGTCTCAGAACCAAATTTCAGTTGTAATACCCCAGCTGCAGCGACATTACCACTCCATTCCGGTTTCCAGTTATTCTTACCAGCATCAAGGGCTCCTTGTTCACTTTCAGGTACACCATCAACATACATTTCGACGGTTTTGCCATCATAAGTTCCAGCCACATGATACCATTTTTTCTGTTCTAACTCCGTTTGACCGTAAAATCCTGGCGTAATCCCTTGGCTTGTCCAAACTCTAAAGGAGAAACCATCCGGGACAGGTTCTCCTCCAGATTGATCTTCAAGAAGATATGCACCATTTTTTCTGATACCCGTATCCGAATCAGCATCAACTCGGAACCAAGCAGCAACAGTCAACC
>VXOP01000433.1 GCA_009839975.1 Candidatus Poribacteria bacterium | reverse complement strand
TCAGTATAAATAGAAACATTAGAATAAATATACCTATTATTACTTAAGGAAGGAGCTGCGTTTTCTTTCTATATGTCGTTGGGGTGCGACTATTGTGTATATCTTTTTCCTCAATTTTCATATAAACTGTAAAGATGCAGGATGATATTATGATTGATGTCTGTTTTTTTGCTGATGAAGTGTCCAGAGAAGATTTTGAAGAAGCTATAAAACTCGGTGTTGATGCTGGGGCAACGACTGTGGAGATTCGTGGTGGTGTTTGGGGTAAACATGTCACTGAAATAGATGATAACGATGTAAAACGTGCGCAAGACGTGTTGGCAACCTACAATGTGAGCGTTGCAAGTATCGGTTCGCCATTTGGAAAATGTCCAATTGATAACCAGCAAGAATATGAACGTCATCTTAGACATTTTGACCGTATGGTTGAGTTGGCACATGCATTTGATACTCAGATTATTCGCGGGTTCGCTTTCTGGAATCCAAATCGAAGATTGAAAGAATCTTCTCGACCTGATATTAATGATTACATAGAATTGATTGCTGAAAAGCTTGCACCTGTTGTCCCCATCGCTGAGAGTGCAAACGTTATCCTTGCTTTTGAAAATGAAGACGCAACCCTGGCTGGTACCTGTGAAGAAACGCGCACGGTTATCAATGCACTTGGTAATAGTCCAGCATTGGCTTCATGTTGGGATGTTAATAACGGGATTCACTGCGGGGAACTACCTATTCCAGATGGATATTCCCACATTAAGGGACTTGTTCGGCACTTACATGTGAAACCGAATCGCGAAAAGAATCTTGACCCGATTCGTGATACCGATTTGCGGTATGAGCAGTTGTTAGGAACATTACTTGATGATGGGTTCACAGGTGCAGCCAGCATTGAACATTGGGGTAACCCACAACAGATGTTAGATGGCATTCGACAACTACGCGCTGTTGTTGATACAATGTAAACTTTCAAGCTAAAAAAGGAGATTAGATTATATGCAGTTGAAACCTGATAATCCGCATCTGAATTGGCAGGGTGTGGTTTCTATAGAGAAGGTCAACGATTCAATTATGCCGTGGCGTACACCTCATGAGAGTCATGTTCTGTTTCCGGAACCGCTCTTAGAGCGATCCGCAATGCCTGCGGGGGTGCGTATCAGTTTTAAGAGCGACACAACTCGTATATCGGGTAGTATCGTTGAACAACGTGATGCCGGACTGCTTGACATAGTTTGTGATGGTGAGTTTATTTCATCAATTGATCTTAAAGGTAAAAACAGTTTCATATTTGAAGGTCTATCCAATAAGGAAAAACTAATTGAACTCTGGTTGCCACAGTTCGGTAGGTTTCAGCTTCGTAGTTTGGAATTAGATGATGGTGCTTCATTAGAACCGTATATTGACAAACGTCCGAGGTGGATAACGTACGGTAGTTCTATTACGCAATGTCGTTCAGCTGCATCCCCAACACAGACGTGGCCTGGTATTGTTGCACGTGATAAGGGTTTCAACTTAACCTGTCTGGGTTATGGTGGACAGTGTCATCTTGATTCTATGGTAGCGCGGATGATCCGTGATCTCCCTGCTCACTATATCTCAATGTGTCTCGGTATAAACATACAAGGTGCATCAAGTTTAGGACCTCGTGCTTTTCGTCCTGCGATTATTGGTGCTGTGCAGATTATCCGAGAGCAGCATACTGATATACCTATAGTTCTAATGTCACCTATCTATTGTCCAAACAGAGAGGAGAATCCGAATCCAGTCGGTTTCAATCTACTGAAGATGAGAGAAGAGGTACAAGCTGCAGCAGATGCACTTCAGTCCTATGGTGACGAGAATATACACTACGTGAGTGGTTTAGATGTTTTTGGTGAAGATTTTGTTGATCTCCTTCCTGACAACCTCCACCCTGATGCTGAAGGTTACAGAGTAATGGGTAAGAATTTCGTGTCTGAGGTGGCAAACAAATACTTCGTTGAAGGGGAAATATAATGATAGACTGGATCTATTTTCGAAATAGCTGAAATTCATGTAAAAAAGTGCAAGAGGTACTTGACACACATAACTTAGAAGTTGGTAGTCGGTCAGATGCTCGCAAGGAACGTATAGAAGCGGATGCTACTTGGGAGTTGATGTGTTCTGCTGATAGCATCGTTGTCGCGAAAGGGAAGAAGGTTGAAATGCATGTCCCAACAGAAGATGATCGAGAGGCTATCCTTAAGGTAGTATTGGGTAGAAGTGGAAGTTTGCGTGCGCCTACTGTTCAGGTAGGTAATGTCTTTTATGTTGGTTACAATGATGCACTCTATGCTGACGCTCCGTTCGTAAACGGATAGTAGGAAGGCTTACGAAAAGCACTTGATGCAAATACGGATCATTCTATAGATTCGTCCTTACTTTCGGATGCATCCAGTTCTATTTGTGCAAGACGTTGGTCTAAGGTCTGTTGCTGTTTGCCGATTCGCAATAAATATAGCATAAACACTAACCAGATGACGAGATATGCTGCGACAAGATACTTTAGTCTTGTACGTTGGTTGCTTTCTAATTGCTCAACTATCTTCATGACAACATCCTGCAATGCTTCTTGATCCTCAATCTGCACCTCAGAAGCAGACTGCACATCATTGATTGCTTGTTCAATTTTATTTTCAGCTATCTTCGGAACTTGCATTGTAAGGAATAATAGCACGAGAACTATTATACAACTGACAACAATTAAAATTCGCATCACGAGAACTCCTGTAAGTGTTTACGACGGATCGCTTCGTAACGTGATTCCGTCTTTTTTGTCTTATACTGTATGACTAATAATATTACAAATAGTATGATAAATGTGAGTAACACAATCATCCAGGTGTTCCGAATTGTTGGCAGAACTTCCAGTTTGGTTCCACGCTCTGGATGTAGTTTGGTTTCCCAAAATTTTGTTGCATAGTGAACAATTGGTACATCAATGAAGGCGATAATGCCAAGTACAGCCGAAAAAGTCCTACGGTTATCTGCAGGTAATGCGTTTCGGAGGATGAAATACCCAATATACATCAACCAGAGAACAAGTGTACTTGTGAGACGTGCTTCCCAAGTCCACCATGTGTGCCATGCGTATCTTGCCCAAATAGGACCCGATAGGAGTACGATAGTACAGAACACAAGACCGATTTCTGCAGCCGATGCAGCCAATAGGTCATCATCTGATTTGCGTTTTATCAGATATTTAATGCTAAATATGAAATTTACGCCGAATGCAAGATAAACCGTCATTGCAGCAGAAACGTGCAGATAGAATATTTTCTGGACCTCTAACATTGAAACTTCTACATCCGCATAAGAGAATATCAGATAGATAGACAAAAACAGTAGAATAGCAATTAAAGGTAAGAGAATCTTTATCTGTTTTCCCATATTGGGCTTCCTGTTAGGATTTCTGGTCCCTCTGGTAGTATAGCGACTGTATGTTCAAAGAAAGCGGATAGGCTTCCATCTGATGTTTCTATACCCCATCCATCAGGCATTTCATCTACACTTGAACTACCTTCATTGACCATTGCTTCAATAGCAAGTACCATGCCAGGTCTTAATCGGGGGCCTCGTCCTTGCTTACCGGTTGTAGTTACTTGCGGTTCTTCATGTAAGTTTCGACCGATTCCGTGACCAGAAAAATTCTGTATAACTGAGTATCCTGCCGTTTCAGCTACATCTTGCAGTTGGAAAGAGATGTCACCCAATCGGTTACCCGGTTTTGCTTCTGCTATTGCAGCATATAACGAATCTTTTGAGATTTCAAGTAATCGTTGTGCTTCCATAGATATTTTTCCAACAGGAAATGTAAATGCATTATCTCCGTGAAAACCATCAAGATGAACAGCAGTGTCAACGCCTATGATGTCTCCCTCCCGCAGTTCCTCGTATCTATTTGGGATACCGTGTATAACGATGTTATTTACGGATACACAAATTGTGGCAGGAAATGGGGGGTGGTCTGGAATAACATAGTTTAGGAAGGAAGAGGTGGCGTTTAGATTTGCAATTGCTTTGCGTGATACCATTTCTAATTCATAAGTGGTAATTCCCGGTTCAATTGCATCTGCGATTGCATGTAACACTTTAGCTGCGGCTTGACCGCTAATTCTCATTTTTTCGATTTCTGATCTGCTTTTTATTTTGATTTTCTGCATATTTGAAAATAGTGGGTACATTAAAATAAGTTTGTCCCTTCGGAGTTTGCTCCTCCTAATTGACGATTTCTCCTATTAAGGTGTGTGCTGTAGCAGAATGCACTTTGACATTTACTATGTCGCCTATCTTAGCATTCTCTTTTGGAAACACAGTTGTCTTGAATGTGTCTGATTTTCCGTGATACTGTTCTGAATCCCGTCTGCTATCACCTTCAACCAATACTGGTACGACAGACTTGATAGTATTTTGATTTATTTCTGAAGAGATCTGCTCTTGTAGTGTGATGATTTCATTTAGCCGTCTTGCTTTATCTTTTTCTGGTATGTCGTCTTTCAACATCTTATTTGCTAATGTGCCTTCTCTATCAGAGTACTTGAACATAAACGCAGAATCAAATTTGATATCAGACATAAGTTGATACGTCTGTTCAAAGTCTTCTTCGGTTTCACCGCAGAATCCAACAATGACATCAGTTGAAAGTGCAATTTTCGGAATTCGGTCGCGAATTTTTAAAACCAGTTCAGTGTACTCTTCTGCTGTATATGTGCGGCGCATTCTCTCCAAAACGGGTGTTGATCCAGATTGTAGTGGAAGATGGAGTTGTTTACATACCTTTGGTGAGTTTTGCATTGCATCAATCATGCTGTCCGTTGCATCGGCTGGATGTGGTGATGTAAAACGCACCCGTTCTATCCCGTCAACTTCAGAGATTTGCCACAATAAGTCCCCAAAATCGTGGTTACCATCGTGGTATGAATTGACTGTTTGTCCGAGCAGTACTATCTCCTTGAAACCTTCTTCTACAAGCCTTTTCACATCATCTGTCAGAAGTTTAAGCGGTATACTGCGTTCTCTGCCTCTAACAAATGGCACGATACAAAACGTACACATTTTATCACATCCACGTTGTATTGTGAGCCACGCGCGGATACCTTCTTTACGAATAGGAGCAATGTCTGCATAATCTTCGGTTTTATCCAGTTGAAGACCGAGGAAAGGATCACCACTGACAACAGCGTTTAGAGCCATCGGGAGATCGCGATATGCATCAGGTCCCATCATTATATCAACATACGGTGCAGCATCAATCAACTTCTGTCGGAGGTGTTGTGCCATACAACCACACACACCGATGATAAGATTCGGCTCGCGACGTTTTCTATGATTTAGATGTTCAAGACGATTGATAACTCTCGTTTCTGCGTTTTCACGGATAGCACACGTATTGAGAAGTATCACATCTGCCTGATCAATGTCATTTACAGTTGTATGGCCTGCTTGTGTTAGGATACCTGACATCAACTCACTGTCGCTTACGTTCATCTGACATCCATAGGTTTCAATATAGACATTGCGCGAGTTTTGGTGTTTATGACCGGACGCAATATTACGGTTATCAGAATTCTTTTTGATGGGATTTTCTTCTGACGGTATTATGGGTTGTTTTTTATAGATTGGGAATGATGATGTATTTCTCATGTTTTTTATAGAATCGGTGGTATCACAACCTAACAGGTTATGCTACAAAAGAAGGCATTACGCAAGCCTTGTGTATTTTAATGTGAATAGTATTCACCAACATCAAACGTAAACAGATCTCCCAGATAGATCAATACACGATAAATCAATTCTCGGTTCTCATGTGGATCTATGATAAGAGAGGGAGTCTTTGCAAATAAGAATCCTTGATATACGTCTTCAGCAATAAATTGTGTTGGTCCATTTGCTGGATGCGGGCAGATTGCGACACCTATAGCAGTATTGTCAACGATACCACATAAGGTTCCCCATTTAGATTCCGTTCTGTTTACTTCTGCTTCTCCGATTTTTGCGTTTGCGTTTGCAGTTTTTCTATGTTCCATTTCTACGGCATAGTAGCTTAACCCGATGTCCCCGACTAATTCTATCGGTTTTGAGAGTGCTTGCAATACCACTTTCATGTCCAGAATTCGGACATCATTTCTGATCGGCGGGACATCTATCTGAAGTGTGTTTATCAGGACAGCATTAGATATTTGATAGGTTGTTTCACTTACGATCCTAAATACATTACTTGATTTAGGTTTTCTAATGACCTCTTTATCAATTTCTGTTACTTTCTGCTTAATTGGTGATGCGTTTCCGTTCTTATCTTTAACTTCGCCGACTGAGAAACATAAACCGGGTAGATGTCTCTGTTTGTTATCTCCAAAACCTTCTGTTACTATCTGTCCATTTGATGTATAAATGGGATGCATGTACGGGTGTGATACCGTTTTACTATAATGATAAGTAAGCACTGGATTACCATTTTCTGAAAGGGTAATCTCTTTGTTTAGTGCATCATCTACTACAAAAGTCATTTATGAATTATACCATGTATGGTTTGTTAATGCAAATCTGGATTTTTGTAAGTGTTCTCTAACTTTAGATAGATTTTTGTTAGATGCATGACCAATCCGCCCCAGATACATGAAAAGACCATTGCGGTCAGTGCATAAGCCATACCAGGGATTGTGGTGACGACTAAACGGATCAGTTCTATTACGCCAGCACTACCACCCTTTGCAAAACGGTATCCGAAGGAATCTATTATCTGTTTTGCGCGATACCTTTCGTCGTAAGTCAGGGGCATGTAGAATAGTTCTTTTCCTGCTCTGAAAAGCGAATAATCAAACGCTTTAAAGGTAAGATATGCTATCGCACCCGTTTTGAGAGAAGGGATAGACAATAAGATATAACCATTTATTAGATGGACTATCGGTATACCTATATGAATTACTCTTATGGATACAAGTCGAAGTGCTATGGGAACTGCAAGCAACTGTAAAATAGCAGATATTGCACCAAGCTGTGCATAGAAATTACCGTAGTATGATGTCATCGCATCTTTTTCTGTGATGTCCATTTCCACCAGCGCATTGAATCTAAGGTCAAGCACAGTTGATACTATCTGAGTGCTTACAATGAGTAATCCAATATAAACGAGATATCTGGAACTAAAGAACGTCCTTACTCCCAGATGTCCTTGCTGTCCACCTTCTTCTATCAACGTTGGCTTAGGTTCGCCTGCGAAATAATAGGCGATGATACCGAAAAACGCTGCGGGTATGAGTGAAGCACTTGTGAACAGTAAAAATGTTTCCGATCCCAATGTCGTTGCCCATTTACCTACAAGCAGTCCACCCGCAACGGATCCGAGTGATGCAATTGCACAGAATGGTCCGTTTATGGTTTTTGCTTGTTTCGGATTAAGTACGCTGTTAACAAAGGACCAGAACTGTTCAATTATCAGGACAATATAGGCTTCACGGAAAACATAGATGACCGCAGCAGCGAATCGCACCCCGTTCATTATTGCGAAATAACAACCAAGGATGAGTATTGCTGATAGAAATGAGGTGATTGCTAAGGTGCGTGTCGCACCAAAGGAGGAGAGTAGCAGTCCATAAATAAAGAGAATCAACAGCACACTTGGCGGAACTGCAACCATGACCCGTGGAAGATTCTCAGCAGTATAAGCGTCAATAAACAGCGAGTTTGAAACAGCTCGTATGAATTCGTAACCACATAACAGAAAACTTGCTGCGGCTGATATTGAGAATGCTGCTATTATTATACGTTTTGGAAACATCAACGGCCCCTACACGGCGAAAGTTTTAAGAATAATATCCTATTCAGGACGTGGGTTATGCACCCAATGTCCACTCGGGTCACTTCCTCTTGCTATAATTGCGCGTTGATTCCAGTTGTTTGCAGCTTTCACTTCGGGTGGAACAAAACGCATGGTTAGACCACAACGGCGTCTGTCTGAGGTATTCGGTTCTGAACCGTGTAAAAGTAGATCGGAATGGAGGGAAAGCTGTCCTGCTTTCATCTCAAAAGGAACTGGTGAATCGCCATACAGATCAGGTTCCATAACTGTCTGACTCAATACATTTTTTTCATCGGAAGAACTTCGTTCAAAAGCGATCTGTCCATGAAGATGTGATTTAGGTATTACTGTCATGGCTCCATTTTCTACAGATGCGTCATCAATGGCAAGCCAGACAGTAACTGTTTTACTCGGTGAAAGGGGCCAATACGACGCATCTTGATGATAGCTAACCTGTTTATCCTCACCGGGTAATTTACAAAAGTAGTGAGTACCCCAACAGATAAGGTTTTCCCCGAGCAGATCTTGAACATAGTCCAGGATCCTTGGGTCAGTAGTTAGGTCATGTATACCTGAACTACGGGTATGCCAACCGTTTATTGAATAACTATTTCCACCTTCAGCTAAGACCTTGTCCATCAACCGATTAAAATAATCACGATGTTGTGCAATCTCATCATCAGATAATGCATCTAAAGGTGATATGAATCCGTTTTCATTAAAGTGTTGGATTTGTGTTTTAGAGAGAGTTAAAGGATTTTCGTTCTCTACAGGAAAGAATTTCAGCGTTCGATTTAGATCGGGATGTGCATCAGTTATTGCCATTTGAATTTCCTTAATCTGACAGAATAGATAATCTGCACAATCTAACAGATTGTGCTACAATACGCTCAATTAGAAGTGGTTTAATTTTTACTTTTTTAAGTTATGGTATTGATAGTCCGTGTTTTTCCTTTATGATTACGGTCTGGTTTGATTTTATATTGAAGAATGTATCTATTTGTCCACTTTGCCAGTGCAGTTCCAGTTTTTTCACTTCACTGCTTTTATCGAGTCCAAAATGCAATCTTAGGTCGTTTTGTGAAAGATAACTTGATCCACTATGTACCTCTTTTTGCAGCGAGAGTGTACTTGTTTTCAACTTTACTCTTGTGCCGATGCCGGAAGAATTACTCTTTGTCCCGATAGTATGTATTGTAATCCAATTGTTGCTATTACCACCATCATTCCGGAGTAACTTAGCAGGTTGATTGGAATGGTTTAGGAATATGTCAATATCTCCATCGTTGTCGTAATCACCGAAGGCTGCCCCTCTTCCGACATTCTCTGTAATATCTGATAATCCTACATCCGCAGAAACATCAGTGTATAGATATTTGTTATCCAACTTACTGTTCTGCAAAATTAGGTCTTTCTGTGGATATGTATCGTCAGTATACGCCTCAATGTTATCCTGTAGATGTCCATTAGAAACATAGATGTCTTGTAAACCGTCATTGTTGTAATCAAAAAAATCGACAGCCCATTTGAAGTCTGTGAGTGTTACTGTGCCTATTCCTGATGCGTAGGAAACATCATTAAAGAATATCGTACTTTCATTCTGATAGAGTGACACCGGTTGAGAAGGTGCATTACTCACAAGTAGGTCAAGGTAACCATCATTGTTATAGTCTCCGAATGCACTCCCCATACCACTCCCAGGTATGCCTTTGTCGTCATAACCTGTTCCTGTAATATCAGTTATATCTGAAAATGTTCCATCTCCACTGTTTTGATAGAGAATATCCGGTTCCATATCATGAGCAACGTGTATATCTGGGTCCCCATCGTTATCATAGTCACCCACAGCAACAGCGAGTCCAAGTCCACGATGCGTTATTCCTGCTGTTTTGGTTACATCCGTGAAAGTATTGTCCCCGTTGTTCCGGTATAGGATGTCCGTTTCACTCTTAAAGCGTGTACCATCCATTTGGTCTACAGGACTGCAATATATGCGTGCGCCTTGAGACATCCACCCTTTATTTCCATCAATTGAAAATTCCATGTAGTTTACGACGTATAAATCAACATCACCATCTAAATCATAATCCAAGAATGCACAACCTGTTCCCCAACGTTTATCGCTGACACGTGCTGTTTTGGTAATATCAGTGAATGTCCCATCACCATTGTTGTAGTAGAGTCGGTTTGTTCCATAGTTTGTGACAAATATTTCTGGGTATCCATCATTGTCTATATCAGCAGATGCACACCCGACACCGTATCCAGTATCTCCCACGCCAGCTTTTACAGTCACATCAGAAAAGGTGCCGTTACCATTGTTATGATATAGAACATTTGTAGGTAAATTGGAGTGATTACTTTTCAGCTCCTTGTTCTGTGTTGGTGGTGGAATTGTGGTAGCGTTGACGATATACAGGTCAATGTATCCATCAAGGTTGTAGTCAAGAAAGAGTGCACCTGATCCGAGTGTCTCTAAAAGGAACTTTTCTCCGCTTCTACCATCAACATGTTGGAAGACTATACCTGCTTCAGCCGTTACATCTATAAATTTGATTTTATTGGATGCGTTGGCAGTGAATGCGTTGGTGTAGAAAAGAATTGATGCCAGAAGTATAGAACAGATATATCTCATTTCATAGTTTTTTCTAACAGTGAAGTCTGTTTCTTACGAGCCTGCTGTGCTTTAGCATTTAATCCGAGATCTGCATAGATTGTAGCGAGAGTATCCCAATAATTAGCATTATCCGGTTCTATGTTAGTTGCTTTTTTTGCATGCGTCAGTGCTTTATCAAGATTTTGTTGTAAATCTGTATAGCAGACGGCTATATTATTATGTGCAATTGCCAGAGATTGATTCAAAGATATGGCTTTCTGGTATGCATTAATTGCGAGTTTTAGTTTTTTTTGTCTATGAAACGCAAGACCCAAGTTGTAATGTGTAGATGCTAGAGTCGGTGAGATGGTTATCGCGTGTTGAAAGTATTCAATCGCCTTGTCAAGACGTTGACGTGTCAAGTAAACTATACCGAGATTGTTGTATCCCTTTGGGTCATCTGGATGAATTTTGACCCACTTCTGTGCTTTTTCAAGCAGTGGGTCTGTCTGTCGAAGCATTTTGAAATACTTCATTGTCTGAGCAGCTGCTTCCTTATGTCCGCTTTTGATTTGTATCTGTGCAAGTTGGAAATGTGCCTCTGTGTTATCAGGATGTAGTGTGATAACTTGCTTAATTTTCCTTATTGCTTGATCATATAGTCTTTGTCGCGTATATACCTTACCTAAACCCAATATACTTGATATGTTGTTAGAGTTCAGCCGGTAAGCGTTTGCATAGGTTTGTTCAGCATCCTTAAGGTGTCCAAGTCTCAGATATGCTTCAGCAAGTCCATTGTAGGCATCTGTCCAGTTTCTGTCAGTAGAAACAGCAGTTTTAAATGCTTCAACTGCCTTTGAGAAGTTCCCCTGTTTCAGATGTACTAATCCTATATTATAGTAAGGTTCAGCTGTCATTTGATCAAGTTGAGATGCTTTCTTAAAAACATCAAGTGCCGATACATATTGCTTCTGTTCTGAATACGTAACACCGAGTGCATTATATATTTGAGCAGAACGACGGTTATAGGTAATTGCAATTTTGTACGCAGAGACTGCTTTCGGATATACCTCCATTGCGTGATAAGCAGTTGCCTTTAGGTAGTGTATCTCTGAGAGACGCTTGGGGTCAATTGCTGCATTCTGGGACTGAAGTAATGCATCAAACGCATTGATTGCCTGCTGATACCGACCTTCTTTCAAGTGCTTGTTGCCCAGGATATAATACGTATCGGTATTCTCTGCATTAGCAAAGTATCCTATAGTAAGACTTATGCAGAAAACAGAGAGAAATTTTTGCATATCAGCAAGATTCCTCCTGATGAACTATGGGTTGTCAACAAGATCAGATAAACTATAGAGAACTTCAGAATTAATGAAACACTCCACAACGGGCGAGGTGACCTCGCCCCTACGTTCGGTGTTCTTCGTCATCGTTGTATGGGTGAAATGTCTCATTAACTATTGACTTAACTATAAAGTGGAGTTCAATGTTTTCGGTTAGTCTTAATGGCACCCCATGTGGTAGTTAGTTTCTCAGCAGGTTGTACAGGTGTAAAATCACCAGCTCTAATAATGTCTATCTCATCGGTTGATATGGCACGGTTGAACAGATATACCTCATCAATGACACCAGTGAAGAATTCTTGTCCGGGGTGTCTTGCCCCCACCATGATTGAACCGTCAATCTCAATAATTGCTGGTGGTTTTGCCCCTCCACCGACTTTTTTACCATCATAGTAAAAACTGACATCATTGTCAATGTCATGTACTACAGATAGGTGTACCCAATCTTCAGGTTGCTCTTCATCTGATATGCCTTTCTGTGCCCAACCTGGTCCTTTTGTAAACATATAGGTCTTCTTTGTGTTATTGTTAAAGATAACCGCCCAGACAAGTGAACCAGCAGAAACCATGTAATTCCATTCGCGTATCTGTGTATCACCGCGTTTGACCCAAAAAGCCACAGAGAACTGTTCCCGTAACTGAAGTGTGTCATTTATGGGTACCATTGCATATTGTCCTTTTGTCCCATCAAATTCAAGTGCTTTACTCCCGAATTGTCCATCAACCCATGAAGGATTTGCTGTTAGTTCAGCATCATGCCCGTAGGATGACTGGTCTTTTGTCGTATTTCCTGAACCTTCATCAAATGATAGGTATAACACAAGCGATTTGTCTTCTAAATCTGCATGTAGCGGTGATAAACCAGTGAGAAGGGTCAATATGATTGCCAATCCAGTTGCCATTTTTAATATTTTAAACACAATGTTATCCTCCTAAAGTGATTTTGTTATATATAGGCTTAGTGTGTTGATCTAATATGAAAGTGAAATGTATATAAGAGAGTTGCTTTAACAAGCACCACATTTTTTGCAGACGGTGGTGTCACATGCGCTTGTCATAAAGCCTTTCTCGTGTTTGTTGAATTCAAGTTGAAGGAATTGTGGTTTTACATTAAGATCAAGGTGGTCCCAAGGATTGATTTCATTGAATTCGCGTTGTCGTAGTGCATAGAAATCTGGGGATAAACCGTGTGAACGAAATGCGTTGTTCCACGTTGCACCGCGGGATAAATCTAATATTACTTTACCGAGTCTCCGGTCTCCTCGTGCCATCACAGCTTCCTGATGTGCCATCCGTGCACTTGCAGAGGATACTTTTATACTGCCGAGTCTGTTTATTTCGCGTTTTAGGTAGTCAAGTTTCTTTGCTATGGTTTTGGGTGGTTCCATTGCAACCCATTGAAACGGGGTGTGAGGTTTCGGGACCATTGGTGAAATAGTAAAACTGATACGACCAATTTTCCCAGTTCTTTTCGCATGTGGCAGCAAGATTGTGCGCATCTCCTTTGCCATATCCGCAATCGCTGTCACATCTGACGGTGTTTCATAGGGGACACCGATAAGAAAGTATAGTCGGAGATTTAGGATATTCCGTTTTAGTGCTTCTTCAAATACATAATATAGTCTCTCACGGGGGATTGCTTTGTTGACAACTTTCTGCAGGTTTTCTGTCGCAACTTCAGGTGCAATGGTTATTGTTCCTTGATCACTATCGGCAAGTGCATCAAGCAGGGGTGCTTCAACTGTTTCTGCACGTAGGGAAGCACAAGAGATACGAAAACCTCTATCAACTAAGCCTGATGCGATTTGATTGATCTGAGGATGATCAGAAATCGATGCGCCAACTAAACCGATCCTATCAGTGATTCCTCTTGCTTTTTCTGCTAAGGTAAGTGTATTCTCAACTGAACGGTGTCTGGGCCAGCGTCTGGCATAGTCTGCTACACAGAAACGACACTGCCGACCACAGCCTCTTACGATTTCAATCAGGTGTGCGTTTGAGAATTCTGTATTCGGTGTATGTATATGTGTGCATGTTGGCACACTGTCAAGTTCAGGGACAGCAGATGCGGTAATGTTTGCTGGTATACCCTGTTTGGGTAGAACCTGTTTAACTTTTCCGTCTTCTTGATACGTTACGTCATAGAAACTTGGGACATAAAAACCGATTTTTGAACCTATTTCTCGTAGAAATTCCTGTTTTGGGGATTTTGACAACCTCCATTCTTGAAAATCATCCATCAGTTGATGGATTGTATGCTCAGCTTCACCAACGACGAAAATATCAATGAAATCTGCGAGTGGTTCAGGATTATAGGAGATGTTAATCCCACCCGCAATGACAAGGGGGTCCCATTCGGTACGGTCCGTTGCAAGTGGCGGGATATTTCCTAATGTTAAAGCGCGCGGAACATTCATATAATCAGATTCAAATGAGATTGAGAATCCAATTATATCAAACGCGTTAAGAGGTCTTTGCGTTTCCATTGAGAAGAGCGGAGTTTTCTTCTTTATGAGTTCTGCCACATACTCTGTTTCTGGAATAAAGACGCGTTCACAAGATGTGTCTTTTCGCTTGTTCAACGTAGCATGGATGACCTGAATTCCTAAACTTGACATACCCAGTTGATATGTACTTGGATATACCAATGCGAATTTGTTTGACTTTCGGTATTGTGATGATGCACCTGCGTAAACTCCAGTATGTTCTTCAGTATTTAGGAGTTGTTGTATGTGAGAGCGTAAGTTCAATGGAATTCCTCTATGATAATATGCCTATAGACATAAAAGATTGCTTTATTTCCGGTTTTTGTCCCTTCTTTGTTGAACCCTTAAGAAAGCCGGAATATCCCACTGTTTTTCACGACTTTTCTCCTCTTGATCATTTGGTTCCTGTTGGTTGTTGTCATCTTCTTTCTGATTAGTCTGTTTTGAAGCGTTTGTTCTACGATTCGGTGTATTCGGTGCTTGTGATGTTGACCTATCTTCTCTGCTTCTTTCTTGTGGTTGTCTATCCCAAGCAGGTCGCTGTGATCGTTGAGCCGTATTCTGTTCTGTGTTTCTTATTCGGCTTCCCTGTAAAATCGGACCACCTTGCTGGCCTTGTGGATTATACCCGCTTCCTCTATTTTGCAGAATACCAGAATCTGTAGGTGCATCAAAACCTGTAGCAATGACCGTGACAAGCACTTCATCATTCATTTCCAATTCATCTTTATTCACTAAGCCGAATATGGGTTGTGCATCCGGTGATGCTTCCTGAATAACTTGCATAGTTTCATCCAATTCATGCATTGTGAAGTTTGATGGTGAAGTTATGTTTACAATCATACCAACAGCACCTGCGATACTGGTTTCTTCGAGTAAGGGAGATGAGATAGCTTGAAGTGCGGCAAGTTGTGCTCGGTTGTCCCCGGAAGCTTTTCCCATACCCATTAAAGCAGTGCCAGCATCCCGCATGACAGTTTCAACATCTGCAAAGTCGACGTTAATTTCCCCTGTTTCACGAATGATATCGGAGATACTTTGTACACCGTGTAAGAGTATTCTATCCCCCTCTTTGAAGGCTTCATGTATTGGAAGTTTTCTATCGAATTCATCAATTAGTCGTTGATTAGGAACAACTATGACAGAATCAGCACTGTTTCTAAGTTCCTGCAATCCGATTTCAGCCTTTTCAGCGCGTTGTCTGCCTTCAAAATTGAAGGGTCTTGTAACAACAGCGATTGTTAAGGCACCAGTTTCTTTGGCGAGACTTGCTATAATAGGTGCTGCCCCAGTACCTGTTCCGCCACCCATTCCTGCTGCCACAAAGACCATGTTTGCAGAATCAACGATATCTTGAAGACATTCTCTATCTTCATCGGCAGCTTTTCTACCAATTTCTGGATTCGCGCCAGCCCCTAAACCCTTCGTGGTGTTCATCCCGATTTGGACGGGTGTTGCGCCGTGACAAGATTTCAGTGCCTGTGAGTCAGTGTTGACAGCATAAAACTCAATTCCCATGAGTGCTGCATCTATCATCCTCCTGACAGCATTTCCCCCGGCACCACCAACTCCGATTACCTTTATTTTTGCGCTCGTATTTTCAAATTGTTCTTGTTCGAATTCAAGCATATTAGTTTTAGTCACCTTTGGAAAACACATACTAACAGTCATTACTGCAGGGATTATATGGATAATACTCTATAGGGAAGTAGCGACACCAACGGTAACCTAAATCCTCCTTATTCAGTATATTTAGATAATTACTCAACTGTCTACCCTTTACCGACGAACATTTACTACGTTTTTTTATGGTGAAATATCAAAATAATTATACACGTTCATACTCGGTAGGTGCGATTTCCTAATCAATGCAGAATACCAAACGCGTATTCTGCGGGATTTGTACCAATCCGCTTCATTGAGGTTTTTTTGCATAGGTCCAGGTGCGATTAGG
>VXOP01000086.1 GCA_009839975.1 Candidatus Poribacteria bacterium | reverse complement strand
AAATCGCACCTACCAGCCTGGTGTATTATTGTATAAAGTCTTTTCGTTTATTTTATGTAATTATACAGATTAATCGTTATTTAATCAATAATAATAAAGATGTCGTAACTGGAATAGGATGTATTTTTATTACATTGTCCATATTGTGGCAGCTGATTCATATAATATCTGCAAATAATCGGCAGGAATCAATATCCGAACCATTCCTTTATTTTCCGAAAGACACCTCCAAATGCTCCCGACCCTCGACTCATTGCTTGTGCTTGTTTCTGTTCTCTCCTCAATGCTTCGCCATACAATGCTAAACCGATGCTTGATGAGTACATTGGATAGTTTACACGATCCGTTAAACCTTTTAGTGGTTTTGGATATCCGATCTGAACACGGAGTTGTAACACTTGTTCAGCGAGTTCTGCCAAACCTTCCATTAAGGCTGTTCCACCTGTCAGAACAAGGCCGCCTGGTAGTTGCACAGTACCCAATTCGCACTGAATTTCTTCCAATATCTGTACCATACGATACTCTATAATTTGTGCTAAATCGTATCGGTTGATAAACTTAGGCGGCGCAGCACCCGTAGTAATCGGTATCGGATGTGTTTCGTCATCACGCACCCATTCTGTCCAAGCACATCCTCTGTTTAACTTTAATTCTTCTGCCATGGGAAGTGTTACTTTTAAGTATTGTGCAATGTCATTTGTAACATGTTGTCCGCCAACTGGAAAAACGACAACGTGTTCTATTGCATCCTCTTTATAGACTATGATCTCGGTCGTTTGGTCGCCGATATCAGCGAGTGCAATACCGACTTCCCGTTCATCTCTCTGTAGTACTGCTTTTGCTGATGCGACCGGTGTGACAACTAATGTATCCACGCTTGTTATGTCAGCTTGTTCAACACTGTTCAACAGACTCTGTATCGCACTTGTACTGCTTGTGATGATATATGCGTTTGCCTCTAATCGGGATCCAGACATATTTATGGGTTCTTTTATCCGATTATTCATATCGATTACAAAGTTCTGTTCAATCACATGTATTATATCTTGACCGTCTGGTATTGCCGCGATTGTGCGTGCAGACTGTACTGCTCTTTCTACATCCTCTCGTGTGATTTGAGCGGTGTTCTTAACTGTGATAACACCGGGTGATGACTGTCCATGAACATGGTCACCTGAAATTCCGAGACAGACAGACTCAACGTTAACACCAGCCATAAGTTCAGCCTCTGAGATTGCCTCGCGGATTGCTTCAGCTGTTAGATTAATATCCACCACAACTCCTCTACGCAGTCCTTTTGATTCAGCCTCACCTACACCGATGATTTCCATCTGTCCATCTAATCCCGGTAAGGTGTGACAGATCACAACCGAGATTTTACTTGAACCGATGTCCAACCCAGTGATAATCGTTCCTTTTGCCATCTATTTGTTGGCTCCTCCCATATATATTGTGTCTTTATACCGTACATCTAAGTATGTGTCTTTTGATAGTGAGGGTGTTTGCTTTGAACCTGCGTCCCGATGCTTTGTTTTATTTGCTACGGGGTATAATCCATGATTTTGTAGCGTAGACAATGCCTGTTGATTGATGAATAGACTTAAGTTATGGAATCCAACTTCTACCATGTCTGCGGCAATCCATACCTGAATCGTCGGTAGACTTCTTATCTGGATCAGGATCTTTTTCGGATCCCGCGCATCAATACACGATAGGTCTTTTGCAATATCCGGTTTGCGTGATCTAACATGCTTGAGAACTTGAATACCAAGCTGTGTCGTTGTGGATTTAACCTTTTTACCTATTTGAGGTATATGTTCACCTTCATCAGTTATTTTCGTCAATTTGTCATAATGTTCTGGTTTTATAGGTTCTAATACATATCCCTCTTGGTCAATCAGGTAGAAATGTTCTTTTTTCTTCTGTTTCTTTTTGCCTGTAGGGGAATAATTAGTCGTTGGATCATCAACCAAGCGCAGCTTCAAATATGCCAATACTTTACGTTCTGTTACTTCAATTGTGAGTTGCCGTTTAACTAAGTTTTTTGTAACGTGCACGTCCTTTATGTAACTTAGATTATCCTTTAGGTATTTAGCAGTTTTAGCCTCCGAATCAATGACTATATTTTCTAAATTCTCACCTAATACATCATATATCTGTCCTTCAGTATAATGCATATTACCAAAAAGTGCAAATGAAACTCGCTCAAAATTAAAAAAACTGAGAATGATCTTCCCAATAAAAAGAAAGGTTACGACGACAATACCTACAATTATAGTTCTTCTTGCACGATATCTCGGCGTGCGAGTTCTTCGGGGGTTGAAGATTGGATGAGAAGGTCCATCTTTTTTCTGATGGCTTTTTCTTGACTTAAACATCTTTTTGACTCGTGTTAGCGCGTGTTAGACTCTCGCATTTTTATAAAATCATGACCAACATTATAGATATCACCTGCTCCAAGCGTAATCACTAAATCATTTGGTTTGGCAATTTTCATCAATTTACGCAGAACTAAATCCATATCAGCTTCATATATGACATTTGTATGTCCATGGTCTTCTATTGCTTTTGCTAATCTTTCACCTGTAACATTCTCAATTGGTTCTTCCCCTGCTCCATAGATTGATGTAACGATCAGTATGTCGGCATGATCAAATGAATGGCAGAATTCATGGCCTAGGTCTCGAACTCTTGCATAGCGATGGGGTTGAAAAACGGCAACAATCCTTCGCTTGTAACCTTCTCTTGCCCCTTGCAGTGCAGCCATCAGTTTTGCAGGATTATGTGCATAATCATCAACAACCACTATGTTATCAACTGTTCCTAATACTTCAAATCGTCTGTGAACACCTTCAAATGATCCAAGTTCATGCTGGATCTTCTCAAACGGAATCTCCAGTTCAAGTCCAACGGATATTGCTGCAAGAGAATTAGATATGTTATGTCTACCGGGCAATTTCAGATTGACATATCCTAATTTTTCATCCAGTTTGCGTACACTAAATCGTGATGAGGCACCCTCTATCTGGATTTCATCTGCCATGAGATCGGCCTGGGTTTCTAAACCATAAGTTATGTATTTTTTTTCTACTTTTGGAATGAGTTTTCTAATGTTCTTCTGATCCAGACATAACACAGAGGATCCGTAGAAAGGCACTCGGTTAATGAAGGATAGAAATGCATCACCAATTTTTTCGATGTCGTCGTAATAATCCAGATGATCCGCATCAACAGAGGTAACTACAGCAATAGTAGGATATATCATATCAAATGATCCATAAGCTTCATCAGCTTCAATTACCATCACGTCACCATGTCCGCTTCTGGCATTACTTCCATTAACTAATTTGCCTCCAACGACAACAGTAGGATCCAAAGATGATAACACTGCAGCAGTCAATGCGGTTGTTGTAGTTTTGCCGTGTGTTCCACTAACTGCGATACTTCTCCGCATTCTTGTAATTTCATTGAGCATCTCTGCCCCCCGAATAATCGGGATATTCGCTTGCATAGCTGCTTGTAATTCTGCATTATCAGATGGGATTGCAGGTGACATGACGACGACATCCGCACCATTGACTTGAGATGATGCATGACCGTACCATATTTTGGCACCACATGACTTTAGGTGTTCAGTTGCTGCCGATTTCTTAATATCTGAACCTGAAACATTAAAATCAAGTCCGAGCAGTACCTCTGCGATACCACTTAAACCCGCTCCACCTATTCCTATAAGATGTATGTTCTGTGTCTTGCCAAACACTGCAATACTCCATTTGGACTTACATTTCATGAAGATTAAGATTTAAATTGTGTAATATGCGGTCGGGGAAACCCCGACCCTACGAACATGTTTATGGATTGGATTACCTCCATATTTAATAAAATCTTCATCCAATGTAAGTTAATTCATTTTATGTTATATCTTCAGCTGCTAACCGAAGGATTGACTCCGCAATTGTATCACTCGCGAAAGGTTTACCGAAGCTGCTACTGTTAACCTTCATTTCTTTATATAGAGTGTCGTCAGATAAAATACGAAATAGTTGATTTACGAGTTTTTCTGGTGTTATTTCTTCTTGCTTAATCACAACTGCTGCGCGAACATCTGCTACTGTCGTAGCATTCTGAACTTGGTCATTTCCTACAGCTGCAGGTAAAGGTATGAAAATAGCAGGTATTCCACATGCGGTTACTTCAGATACTGTCATCCCACCCGCACGACAGATCATTAAGTCTGCGATACTATAGATCTCCTCTATAGGATCGAAAAAGGGTTGAACAAGACAAGGGATTGCATGCTTTTGATATGATTCTCTTACTTTATCAATATCTTTTTTCCCCGTTTGATGAACGACCTGAATATTAATTGACCGGTCATCTAACTTATACTTAGTCTCGTCTGTTTTTTCCTGAGAATCAACACAGTTGGCTGACTGAGCAATTAGGGGACAAGCATCAATCATAACATTATTAACTGCCTGTGCTCCTTGGCTACCTCCCATGACAAAAACTGTTTTCTTTTTTTCAGATAACGCAAACTTTTCATAAGTTTCTTTCCTACGGGGAAAATTGGTTATGCTAGGTCTTATCGGGTTCCCCGTCACTTGCACAATGTGATTTGGAAATCGTTGTCTTTCCTGTGGTAGTGCCAGAAATGCGGCTTTAGCACGACGCGCCAGAATGCGATTTGTCAGACCAGGTGTTGCATTCTGTTCTTGTATGGCAATTGGAATGCCGATAAGTGATGCAGCATAGAGAACCGGTCCTGATACATAACCTCCCGTACCAATTACGACATCTGGTTGTAACTCCTTTAGATACTTAAATGATTTCAGAAGTCCCTGAAAAACTCTAAAGATAACGGGAAACCATTTCCAAGTCAGCCTTCGAGGAAATCCTTCAACAGATATAGGTAAAAAGCGAAAACCTTGCTGTGGAACGATTGATGCTTCTATGCGATCTCCACCACCAATAAAGACTATATCTATATGCGTATCAATCCTGTGGAGTGCCTGAGCTATACCGATAGCAGGATATATGTGACCGCCAGTTCCGCCGCCAGCCAGAACGATACGTATCCTATTCTTTTCATCTCTGTTTTCTTCTAATGCACTTTCATCTTGAGTTTGATGGCTTTTTCTATTTTCCACTTCTTTATATGCTGTGTTTATGGTTTAAGTGTTTTAGGTGATGACCGCAACGTACCACGCGAGATGTTTAGTAAAATACCGACACTCACAAGACTAATGACAAGTGATGAACCACCATAACTAATAAATGGAAGTGTGATGCCTTTAGTTGGTAATAAGCCAGTAACAACACCGATGTTGATAAACGTTTGTAATCCGATTATAATTGTCAGACCGGTAGCAAATAAAGATCCAAATCGGTTTTCAGTTCTTCTGGAGATGGACATGCCTCGCCATACAAAAATCATGAATAGAATTATGATTAGTGTCCCCCCGATGAAACCTAATTCTTCCCCGATAATAGAGAAGATAAAATCTGTATGTGCGTCCGGTAGATACTTATTTATTTTTGCTGTGCTGTCATCAAGTCCGACTCCTTGAATACCACCCCATCTGAGTGCGTTAAGTGATCGCCCCAATTGATAGCTGACTGCATCTGGTGATTGCATAGCCTCCAGGTAATCTGTAATGCGTTTCATTCTATAGTCAGCACTATAAATGTAAACTGCGAAAAGTACTACGCCGCATCCCGCTAAAAGTATAGTGTGAACAATCCTAATTCCTCCGATGAAAAGCAGACAACATGCAGTAACAGCTAATAATGCCGCTGATCCAAAATCTGGTTGCATTACAACCAGACCAAACATCAAACCGATGATAAGGACATTAGGTAAAACACCGTTGAATAGGTTTTTTATACGTTCAGGTTTGTGTGCTAAAAAGTGTGCAGTATGTATGATCAGTGCAATTTTGGCAAACTCTACAGGTTGAAATCGTATTGGACTGACACCAATCCATCTTGTGACATCCGTATCACTTTTACTTATCCCGAGAGGTGTAAAGACAAGTATTAACAGACCAAATGCAAGAAACAACAACTTTGTACTATGTCTTTGATATAACGTATAGGGTACATAAGAAGCAATTCCCATACCGATCAACCCAATTAAGCATGCAATCGCTTGAATTTTCAGAAACCGATAGTTGGTTCCATAATCTCTTGCAGATAGTACGTGTCCAGCACTATAGACCATTAAGATACCGATGCCAACTAAGCAGAGAGTTACAGCAAGTAAACCCGTATCAACTCTTCCTAAACTGGGACTGACAGTTCGTTCTCGCTCTGATCTAATTATGTTAGGATTTGCGTAATTGAGTGTGTTCTGATTCTGCATGAGTTATATGCTACTTTGTAGTTAGTGATTTTACTTTACAGACAAATGCTCCGCCACGTTCTTTATAGTTTGCATACATATCAAAACTTGCGTTTGCTGGGGATAACAAAACGATATCACCAGGTGTAGCATGTGTATAAGCACAGTCTACTGCTTCATCCATAGTTGACGCATGTGACATCTCTATGCATCCAGCAAATACTTGTTGTAGATTTTGTGTATGTTCTCCGAGTAACACTAACATTTTAACCTTCTTTTTTATAGGTTCAATAAGAGCGTTATAGTCATTACCTTTATCGTAGCCTCCAATGATGAGAATGACTCTCTTCAACGCTTGTTTCTGGTTAACTGTACTATCAATGGATTCAAGTGCTGCGTATGTTGCTAAGACGTTTGTTGCTTTGGAATCGTTTATGTAATCTACACCGTTGATAGTAGAGACCTTTTCGAAAGCATGTGCAAGAGCTTCATGTTTGCGATCAAGACTGAATAAACCCTGTCGTATCCTTTCAGGTGAAACATCCAGTATTGAACCAACAACGACAGTTGCAAGCACATTCCTAATATTATGTGATCCAGCCAATGGTAATTCATTTATATTACATATTCTGTGCTCTTGGTTTCCATTCCTGACAAAGACATAATTGTCTTTCTTTTCTGTTTGCATTCCTGCTATAACATCGGTGTTGAATTTCCGCATCAGTTGTTTTATATTTTGATGTTTATCAGAAAAGAGTGCCTTTCTCGCTGCAGTTTTATGTGCTAATGTCATCACTGTGCTATCGGCAGCATTAAGGACTATCCAATCTGAATCTGTCTGGTTCTGACATATTTTGCGTTTCGCTTTGATGTATGAATCCATCGTTCCATGTCTATCAAGATGGTCACGTTCAATGTTTAGCACTACGCTAACTTGTGGACGAAAAGAGTACGTACTTTCTAATTGGAAACTACTTGCTTCCACTACTGCGATATCTGACTGCTTCAATGTTGAGACGTTACTTGCTAACGGTATGCCAATGTTCCCTGTAGCGATGACGTTTCTATAGAGTCTGCTTGAATCTAATACTGCAGCTGTTAAGAGTGTTGTTGTTGACTTTCCTTTGGTGCCAGTAATTGCTACGATGGGTGCTTGACACAATCCCGCTGAAACCTCCAATTCACCTACTATTGGAATGTTCTTTCTTGTTGCTTCTACTAATATTGGTATATCCAACGGTACTCCTGGGGATACGACTATTAATTCTGCATTATTTATACAAGAGTCGTGGTGCCCTCCGAGACAGAATTGTAACGACATGCCCTCTAATTGTGAAATATCATTTGACAATACTTCTGAATCGCGTGTATCTGTGAGAAGGACTTTTGCCCCAAGTTCATGGAGTAATCTTGAAATTGCGATACCGCTTCGATTTGCTCCAAAAACGGTGGTGTTTTTACCTACAAAGTCGTTTAGTTCAGAATGCTTCAAACATCACCTCAACTGAAGGAACATGTTAGATGATGACAACTGTCAGATGCGTGAAGGACTTCGGACTTATCCTAATCTCAACGTACTTAATGCGATCAACATCAATATCAGCGCAACAATCCAGAATCGGATGACGACTTTAGATTCCTTCCAACCAGATAAGAGAAAATGATAGTGCAATGGTGACATTTTAATTACACGTTTCCCAGTTGTTCTATAGGATAACACCTGTATGATAACAGATAAGGCTTCTGCTACGAATATTCCGCCCACAATTATGAGCAAAAATTCATGCTTGATCAACAGTGCAGATGTCCCCAGTGTAGCACCAAGTGGGAGTGATCCGGTATCCCCCATAAACAATTGGGCAGGATGACCGTTGTACCATAAAAAACCGAGTCCTGCCCCGGCTAAGGTTGCACAGAAGATGGTAGTAACTTCACCGCCGACAGGAAGATGGAACAGACTAAGATACTCAGCAATTTCTATATGACTTACAAGATAACCCGATACTGCAATCGTTCCTGCGACAAATAGTGTACAACCGATCGCTAAACCATCCATTCCATCTGTCAGGTTTACTGCGTTGGATGTGCCAACTATGACTAAAGCTGCAAATGGAATATAGAACACTCCCAAACTGGGATGAAACGTCTTGAGAAATGGCAAATTGAGTGCCGTGCGAGTCGCTTCATCATTTCCTTCAATGGGTCCCCATTTATAGAGAAAAACAGCGATAGCCAATGCCCCGATAGTTTGTAATACTATCTTCTGCCAACCCCGTAGACCGAGCGACTGTTTTTTACTGATTTTGCGAAAATCGTCTAAAAACCCAATAGCACCAAACCAGACAGTCGTAAAAATCATGAGGTAGATGAAAGGTTGATCAAGCCTTGCCCAGAAAAGTATGGATACAAGTATCGCCACAATAATTAAGATACCCCCCATGGTAGGGGTACCAGCTTTGCTTAGATTTTCATTATGTTGTTGTGCTTTTTCTACTTCCTCCTGAATATGTTCACCGATATGCAACTGTTTTAACTTTCTTATCATGAAGGGGCCTAACACAAGTGAAATGGCAAGTGCAGTGGCAGTTGCATATACAGCACGGAAAGTGATCGCACTAAATACACTAAATGGTTCAAAAATGTCAACAAGGTTTTCAAAAAAGAGATGATAAAACATTATCTGTTTGTTTAATAACCTATCAGAACTACATTATTCCATTGAAAACTGTTTGCGACTCAACAGAAGCAGTCAAATAGAACGGTCTATTTTGTCGATATTTTATGACTATCATTTTGGAATGGTGCTTAGGTAGATTCATCAACTTGTGCTCCGTCCTTCAATTTTGTGAACCTTGCGCCTGCTTGGTTCAATAGGTTCGTTGAATGGGAATAAATCAGTCTATTTTTTTCTTTATGTGTTTCCAATGCCAGCTCAACTAAACCTGATACTAATTCAGGAAATGAAACACCAACTGGCTCCCATAAATAAAAACTCAAAGACCCTGGGATAGTGTTTATTTCATTCACATACACCTGATCATCATGACTCACCAAGAAATCTACCCTTGCGACTCCAGAACAATCCAACACTTGAAACGTCAAGGTTGCAAGGTTCTGAATATGTAACGTCAATGCATCTGAAATTGGTGCAGGTATTTTGCGTTCTGCACCAGCCATACCTGAAGCTATATCTGCCTCAGATTCCGTTTCTTCGTCTTGGTGTATATACTTATCATCAAAACTTAGGAAATCTGTACTTGGTATCGGTTGTTCACAGACAGATGGTATAGGTGTATGTGTTCCCATCACTGCGCAATTTATCTCATATCCACCGACTAAAGCCTGTTCTACGAGTATACGTCTACAATACCTACATGCCAGTTCAATGGCATCTTGTAGTTCTGTCTGGTCATTTGCGAGACTAACACCTATGCTTGATCCGCTGATTGCTGGTTTAACAAATACCGGATATGCTATCTTGTCTTCGATTACATTAAGGATGTCATTACTTGATTTTTCCCATTCACTTTTTGTGAATGGTACATAAGGAAGTATTGGCAGTTCATTTGCGCTCAGGACAGCTTTCATCATAGTCTTATCCATACCGATACCTGAACCGACTACGTTTGCTCCCACATAGGGTATATCAATCATTTCAAGCATACCTTGAAGTGTACCATCCTCTCCGTGAACGCCGTGGATAGCTGGAAAAACAACATCAATTTCAAGCTGTTTTTTTCTACTAAAGAGGCTACTCCGTTGTGGTAAGACATTAAATTTTGTGCTTGTGCTAAATTCCACACTCACTGTATCATAATCCGCCACGTTAGGTAAGTTTCCATCTGTGAACGTGTTTAGCTTGTTTAATTTCTCCCCAGTCAACCACACACCATCTTTCGTGATATATATCGGTATTACATCATAAGTTTCTGTCAAAGCAGCGTTTACCTGATGTGCTGTTACGATGGAGACTTCATGCTCAGGTGATCGTCCACCGAAGATGAGTGCAACGTTCATGTTAATAATCCTTCTGTTTCAAGCTTGCATATTCGTTTAGTTATAATTGTCCGGTAGATCATTTTCAAAAAGAACAACGTCACCAGCTCTCAAGTTTTTAGCTAACTGAAGTTGGACGTCGGCAAGGTTTTTCACCTTATGGATTTGTTGTTCAGGATAGTTCTCATGCCTAAGACCATCTAATATCGGTTCTGTTGTTTCATCACCAACAAGGATAACAAGATCACATACCTTTGCAGCATGCGATCCTAACTTTTTATTCTCATCATATTCCCTCTCACCCAGTTCCACCATTCCTGGTGTAACCAGTACTTTTTTCCCACCATTGTCATTAACAAAATCTGTCAACACTTCAAGCGCAGCTTTTGCACCTTCAGGATTGGAATTGAAACTATCATCAATTACGATGACACCTGTGTCTGACGGTTTTAACTCTAACCGATGTGGCACAGGCTCTAAAGTTCTTATAGCTGCTCTGATATCATCTAAAGACATCCCACAATGTAAAGAGACAGCAATAGCAGCCAGTATATTTGATACATTGTGTTGTCCGAGCAGACGCGTCGTAATTTCTGCCGTTCCAATATCAGCGGCAGATACAGTAAATGACAATCCTTTTTGACTATGTTTAATATCAGAAGCTCTTATGTCGATTGTGTCATCATCAATTTCCTTTGACTTAACACTGTATCGCTTCACAGGTACACTTACTGTTTTGTCAGCTAACGCTGCACATATTTCATTATCGTTATTTATCACGGCAAGACCATCTGAAGGTAATGCTTCTATTAACTCATACTTTGCTTTTGCAGTATTTTCTATACTCTTAAATCGTTCTAAGTGTTGTGGACCCACTGCGGTAAGAATGCCGATTTCAGGTGGGGCAAGCCGACACAACGTTTTAATGTCGCCACGTTTGTATGCTCCCATCTCAACAATAAAAAACTCGTGCTCAGATGTTAGTTCTCCTCTGATGACCTTACATATCCCCATCGGTGTATTATAGCTGTTGGGTGTCATCAGGACGTTGTGTTTTTTTGATAGTATCTGGTTTAGAATGTATTTTGTACTGGTTTTTCCATAGCTGCCTGTAATACCGACGATCTTTGGTTTTAGAGTTCTAATACGTTTTTTGGCATCCCGTAAGTATGCATTGTTAATTGTTAGTTCTAAAGGTAGGATCAGGTTGCTACAGATGATGAGAACAGGAACTGTAAGTTCACAAAAGAGGAAAGCACCTAATCGCCAGTGGAAATTAGAAAAAGTTAAGACGATTAAAACAGCAAAGATTGCTTGTAATGCTAATGTTATACCAAACAGTCTTTTTGCTCGCGCAGTATACACAAGTGGCTTTTTTGCTTCTTCCTTTTTACGCCAAAGAATTTTATAGATTTGAAAAGCGATCCAGCATACACAAAGCGTTGCAAATAGCCATCTTGGTTGATTATCACCAAAAACTGATATAACTGTCAGTGTTATGCCAACTACTAATATTTCATAGATTTCAAAACACCTTCTTGGGTGCAACACAACCCATCTCATATAACGGATCGGTTTATACCCATCAAGTTGCAGAATGTGCAAACCCCCGGTCGTTCTCAATACAACTCTGATATAGGATATGAGAATCAATAGATAAAAAAGTATAGCATCAAGCATTTTTAGATTGTCCATAGTGATACCACACACAAGCTAAAGCATGGTGATTTGACGGCACATCCGTTAAAAAACTGATCAGCGAACTACTTCATTGCATGTAAAAAAAAATGAATCCGCACTAACGGCAGATAACAGTTTCTGATGTTCAGTCTGATACTTTCTCTGACAAGACTTATCATTTCAACTGTTCAGGCTAAGAAATTACCTACAATTTTACAGAACTGTGGGAACTGGTCAAGATATGAGAAATGTCCAGCATCCTTAAGGATGACTAATTCAGAATTCGGTATTTCTTTCGACATGATTTCACCTGAAGAAATAGGTGTGTCATTATCATTCTCACCCCAAATTAACAGTGTAGCAGCTTGAATTTTTGGTAATAGTGGACGTAGATCCTGATTCACAGACTTCACTAATGTTGCTCGCATGGTTCCTGCTTCTCGGTAGTCCTTTGAGCCAATCTGCTTGGATAATGCGTCAGCAAACTTGTTTCCAACAGAACCAAAATGCCGTATCAGTCTGCCACATTTTGCAATACTGACGCGGATGAAGTACATGAGCGTTCTTGGTGGTATGATACCAGCACTGTCAACCAGTATGAGTTTATCAACTAAGTGAGGTTGATGTGCGGCCATTACTATTGAGATCCTGCCGCCATAGGAATGACCTATTAAGTGTGCTTTTCTAATTTTTAGTTTTTCAAAGAATCCCGATAGAAATGTTGCATAATCTGATGCATCCCAAGCTGCAGAGGGTTTCTCACTTAAACCAAATCCGGGGAGATCAAGAGCGAATACTTTATAGTATCTTGACATCCAATCCATGACAGGTTTAAAACTATTTGCTTCTCCACCCCACCCATGCAGCAGTATAACAGACTCACCTGTACCGTTAACCTGATATGCAACTTTTAAATTGTCTATTTCAATAAACATTTCTAATGTGAATCAATTGCTAATTGTTGCAAGACTTTTGATGCAATTACTCTATCATCGAATGGATGTCTCTTCCCGTTTATTTCTTGATAATCCTCATGTCCTTTTCCTGCAATAACGACAACATCACCAGAATCAGCATCCATAATTGCATGTTGAATGGCAGATTTTCGATCTGGAACACAGACATAATCAGCGTCTTTTGGTAAACCAGAGACAATATCAGATATAATTACATCTGGTTCCTCAGTGCGCGGATTATCTGAAGTGATGACACTGAAATCAGCAATCTGAGTAGAGATTTGACCCATTTTTGGTCGTTTGCTTTTATCTCGATCGCCGCCGCACCCAAATACAGAGATAAGTCGACCTTCCGAAATATCTCGTGCAGCCGTTAGAACATTTTCTAACCCATCTGGTGTGTGTGCATAGTCAACAATCACTGCGAAATTTTTGCTATAGGTGCCATTTGCGCTTACATTCTCAAAACGTCCAGGAACCACTGTGGAAAAAAGTCCATTCTGTATAGTTTCAATACTACAGTTATATTTTATTCCCACCGCAATTGCGGCGAGTGCATTATAAGTATTATATGTTCCCAATAACTGTATAGTAGCTCTAATTTTCCTCAACTCTTGGTGTTGTTCTTTATTGTATGCAGTGAAGGATAGATGTTTCAAGGTAATTTCTACATCTTTTGCAACCAGATCTGCTTCATCTGTTAGTCCATAGGTGAGGACATTGTTATCAGGTAAGTATTCTGCAATCTTTGGCGTAACAGGAGAATCTAAGTTCAATATAGCCAAACCTTGAGGACTTAACTGCTTAAAAAGCATTAATTTTGCAGAGAAGTAATTCTCCATATTCTCATGGTAGTCCATGTGGTCCTGTGTTAGGTTGGTAAAGACAGCAGTATCAAAAGTTAACCCATATAATCTATGTTGTGCCAGTCCTTGAGAAGATGTCTCCATGATAACATTTTCAATGCCAGAATCAACCAACTCTCTAAAAATTGCATGTAATTCATAAGGGTCAGGTGTCGTCAGTATTGCTGGTATCTCTACACTTTTAACATTGCCGTCAACGGTATTCTGTGGATCAAAAGCATGTCCAATAGTACCTAAAACAGCAGTTTTTAATCCTTGTTCTTTTAGAATACCGTAAGTTAAATGTGCGGTTGAAGTTTTTCCATTTGTTCCTGTGATACCTATCAAGTTCAACCTTTTCGCTGGATTTCCATGCCAATTTGCTGCACAGACTGCTTGTGCTATTCTTCCATTTGATGTAACAACAACAGAGATATTTTCAGATAAATCAGGGATAAACTTTTCTGAGATAATTGCTGTTGCACCGTTCTGAATAGCACCCGCAATGAAGGTGTGTCCATCAACCTTCAAGCCTTTATAACACACAAATGCATATCCCGGTTTAACTTTTCGGTGGTCACTGACAACACCTTTAATAGTTGGGTTCCTATCTCCTGTGATATGGGTTACATTGATACCATCCAGAAGTTTCTGGAGTTTCATAGACCAACTCCAGTCTTTACAATTACATTTTCAGAATTAGTATCAGTTTCCCTTATTATTGAGCGAGTTTGATCATTTGATCGGTCTTTTGTCTCTAAATTTGTTTTCGTAGAGTATGTTGTATCTTTTGCTGTACGGTTTGTTTTTGCATCAACAACATTTCTTTGCGATATTTTTTGACGTTTTTGTCTATTATCAAAAAAGCCGGTCTGTTTTGTATGTTTTAGTGTTTGTTCAGCTATACGTTTGAAAACCGGACCAGCAATTGTTCCACTAAATCTTGCTCCTTTGGGTTCATCCAATGTAACGATGATAGCAATCTTTGGATCATCGGCAGGAAGGAAACCCATAAAGGACATCACCTCTTTACCCCCAGCATACCCTTTACCTTTTTCAGCTTTCTGTGCAGTACCCGTCTTACCGGCGACTTTAATACCTTCTATTTTTGCTCTTGTGCCGCTTCCTTGCTCAACGACTCCAATAAGTATCTCAGTCATCTGTCTGGCAGTGAAGGGTTGCAAAACTCTTCTGAGTGCGATAGGACGATTCTTTTTGACGAGGTTACCGTGTGCATCGCGTATCTCTTTCGTTATGTAAGGTTTATGTAGTGTACCACCATTCGCAATAGCTGCTAAGGCATTTACCATTTGGAGAGGCGTTACTGAGATTCCTTGACCAAATGGAACGGAACCGAGTGAATCTATATCCCAATGACGTAAAGCGTAGAGACTTCCACTTTTTTCGTAGGGAAGATCAATACCCGTTTTTTGACCGAATCCAAACCTATCTACATACGCCTCTAATGTACTGGGACCTAACTGTTGCACAATCTTAATCATACCGATGTTACTTGATTTTTGGAGTACATTGGTAAGCGTTAACCACCCTTTTGCTGATACATCCTTAATTACTCTACGGTTTGCCAGACGATATCTACCATTTTCGCAAAATACGGTAGACTCAGGAGTCATAATCCCTTCATTCAGTACAGCTGAGGTGGCGATAATCTTAAAGATGGAACCAGGTTCAAACAGATACCAGATACCCAGATTACGTTTCGCTTCTTCATCTGCGTTTGTCTGGTCGTTAACATCATAGGTTGGATAACTTGCCATCGCTAGAATCTCAGAAGTATCTACAGCCAGGACAATAGCAGTACCTTTCGGAGCATTCCAGTCTTTACATCCTTGTGCTATCTCTTTTTCTGCTATATCCTGAATAACTTGATCAAGCGTAAGAACAACATTACACCCATTGTTACCAAGTTTCTGTGTACTCAGAGACATAGAGGTTAGTTGTCGGTTTCTGTCTTGTATGGGTCTATGCACTCTCTGAAGGTAGTTGTGATATTGATATTCAATACCTTCACCCTCATTCAGATCATTTAAATATCCTATGACTTGAGATGCAAGCGTATCATTTGGGTAGACCCTTTTCGGTTCAATTTCTACTCTTAATCCTCTATGCTTTCTGGTAATTTCCCTAATTTCATCTAATTTTTCATACTTAATGTCCTTCTTTAGCCAGACGAATTCTACATATTCTCCATCTCGTTTTTTCTTTAAGTGTTTTAATAATTCTTGTCTTGGTGTATCCAATATCGGTGCTAATTCTGCCGCAACTGTATGAGCGTTTGACTTCCTATTGAAGGTTTTTGGGTCAGCAAAGACTGCAATCGTGTCTTGACTTATACTTAAAACATAACCGTGCCTATCCAAAATTTTACCTCGTTTAACGACACGGTTTTCATTGGAACGCCAGTCTTTCCGCATGGCAAACGTATCGTCTGCATTAGGCATCTGAATTGTAAATAGTTTCCCAATCAATACAAGAAAACCTAATTGCATAACGACTAATGTAAAGACGAGTCGTCGAAT
>VXOP01000089.1 GCA_009839975.1 Candidatus Poribacteria bacterium | reverse complement strand
AAGCAAGAGAGTACAAGTTACAATGAATTTCACACTTCACCCCCAACGTCGAAAAACTTCGGTGTTGGGTTGTTTTTTTTAAATAATCGTGTTGACTAATTCAGTCTTTTCGGAGGATTTTTAAAATTATGGTTATTGTCACCAAACCAGATGCAACGCCAGATCAAATTGATAAGATAGTCAAAAGGGTCGAAGGCGTGGGTTTGAAAGCACAGATTTCGACGGGTGAACAGCGCACCGTCATCGGTGTCATAGGAGATAAAACATTGCTTGGAGATATGCCAATCGGATCAATGTCCGGCGTCGAAAAAACGATGCCTATCACTGCACCCTATAAATTAGCAAGCCGACAGTTTCGGGAAGAACCCACCATCATTGCTGTCAACGGGACGAAGATCGGAGGACGAAAACTTGCGGTTATGGCAGGTCCCTGCGCAGTTGAGAGCACGGAACAAATTGTTACCATCGCAAAACACGTAAAAAATGCTGGCGCAACTTTTATCAGAGGCGGTGCTTTTAAACCCAGAACCGGTCCATACAGCTTCCAAGGTTACGGTTTAGAGGCACTCAAAATGCTCGCAACCGCAAAACAGGAAACAGGATTAGGAATCGTAACAGAGGTCATGACACCAAGTGAAGTCGACATCGTAGGTGACCATACAGACATCTTTCAACTCGGCACTCGTAATATGACAAACTTCTATCTATTGCGCGAAGTAGGACGCGCACGAAAACCTGTCATACTCAAAAGAGGATTAGCTTCAACTATAGAGGAATGGCTACTCGCAGCAGAATATATACTATCTGAAGGAAATCCTGACGTCATCTTATGTGAACGCGGAATCAGAACCTTTGAAACGCATACACGAAACACGCTTGATCTCAATGCTGTTCCAGCCGTACATCAATTAAGCCATCTTCCTATCGTCGTTGATCCCAGCCACGGAACAGGAATCAGAAGCCTCGTAAGCGATATGACAAAAGCATCCGTAGCATCAGGCGCAGATGGATTACTGCTAGAAGTACATCACGATCCTGACCATTCAATGACAGGAGACGGCGCACAATCACTCTTTCCTGAACAATTTGAAAAACTCATGCAAGAAATAAAACCGATCGCAATCGCTGTAGGACGAGAAATATAGTTCAAGGATACTTCTACAATACAAACGATTCTGTAGAAGCGATCTCCGAATCGCGACTCCTACAATACTTTTCAAAATACACCTAATCTGATGGGAGGATAAAACGGTGGATGATTTTGAATCTAAACAAGAAAAGGTCTATATTTTTGATACAACACTCCGAGACGCTGAACAGACACCCGGGGCCGCACTCGGTATTGAAGAGAAATTAGAGATCGCTAAACACCTCGCAAAACTAAACGTTGATGTAATCGAAGCCGGTTTTCCAATTTCTTCCCCAGGTGATTTTGATGCTGTTGAAAGAATATCACACGAAATAGAAGGACCCGAAATCTGTGCACTTTCACGCGTTGTGGAAAAGGACATTACCGCAGCATGGAAGGCTATTAAAGACGCACAACGGGCACGCATTCACACCTTCGTCGGCACCTCAAATATCCACATGGAAAGAATTACACGAACAACACCTGAACGCACATTGGACATGGCAGTTGACGCAGTAGCCTACGCAAAAAGTCTATGTGTAGATCATCCTGATGCAACTGTCGAATTCTCACCAATGGATGCCGGACGTACCGAGCTGTCATATCTATATAAAGTCGTAGAAGCAACTATTGATGCAGGTGCTACCGTTGTAAACATACCTGAAACAGTCGGGTGGACTGTACCGACAGAATTTAGCAATCTCATCGCGGGAATCATGCAGAATGTAGCAAATATCAATGACGCTATCATAAGTGTACACTGCCACAACGATTTAGGGTTGGCAGTAGCAAACAGCATTGCCGCAATTGAACAAGGTGCACGACAAGTAGAATGCACAATTAATGGACTCGGAGAACGCGCAGGGAATACTTCACTTGAAGAAGTCGTAATGGTTATACGAACACGGCGCGATTACTTCAAAAGATACTATACGGATATAAACACCAAAGAAATTGTTCCTATTAGTAAACGGGTTAGTCGCACGATGGGAATTCCAGTCCAACCCAATAAGGCTATTGTGGGAGAAAACGCATTTGCACACAGCTCCGGAATTCATCAAGACGGTATCATAAAATCACGCGTGACCTTTGAAATTATCGACCCAATAGAGATCGGTTGGAAAGAGAGCAAGATCATTCTCAGTCCACGGTCCGGACGAAACGCACTGAAACATAAACTAAACGAACTCGGCTATGAATTAGATAAGGAACAGTTAGAGAAAGTCTATGAGAGATTCCTGCAAGTCGCTGATAAGAAAAAAGCAATCCATGATGCTGACCTGGAAGCCATTATGAGCGATGAGATACGTTATGTTCCAACAACTTTTGAACTCGATTATATCCAAGTTGTCAGTGGAACAAAAATCGCATCTACAACCACCGTCGGTATTAAAACTGAAGATGGGTTGATAGAAAACGCTTCTACAGGTGAAGGTCCTGTTGATGCTGCATTCAAGGCAATTAACCAAATCGTAAAAATCGACCTCAATCTCATCGACTACCAAATCCGTTCAGTAACAGAAGGCGAGGATGCGATTGGTGAGGTCATGTTAAAGGTACAGGACAACGGAAAGATCATCACTGGGAACGGGGCAAGCACTGACATCATCGAAGCGAGCGCAAAAGCTTATATTCACGCCGTCAACAAATTAATCCAACTCCGCGCTGAAGGTTAATCTATTGTAAAGCGAAATCATGAATCTTCAAGATTTAATTTCTTGATAACAATTCATGCGTATGCTATCATCTTTCTATTATAACCCAAGTTGATACCTATAAGTTCTTTGTAGCGCAAACTGTTAGTTTGCGTTTCACAGGCACAATCTAGCAGATTGTGCTACAAGATGGCAATTTAGGTTATTATAGGTATTAAACCAATTTCATACATAAGGAGACATACATGGCTGTTTTTCTACATACACGTGTCCGCGTCAGCGACCTTGATAATTCTATCAACTGGTATTGCGATCATCTGGGTTTTAAAGTCAAGAGTCGCAGTGACAAATCACCAGCAGGTAATCAGATCGTCCACCTTGAACTCCCAGGTAACGCACATACCTTGGAACTAACTTACTCACCCGATTATGACCTACAGGTTCAGGAAGACCTAATGCATTTTGCTATTGGCGTTCCAGACCTTGTGGAATTCTGTGATGTCTTGGAGAAAGCAGGTTTGGAGATTTGGCCCGACGAATGGAGAAAACAATTCACTACCGGCGGGATGAAAATGGCTTTCATCACAGACCCGGATGGGTATGAAGTTGAACTCTTAGAACGCAAAGACGCAGCAGGTGATCAACTTGACGTCCTGAAAGAATCCTAATCAATTCTATGACCTCAATATGATTCAGACAAAGGGCCAGAACTGATCCCAAGCCGTCATCCAATCCTTTGCGTGACTCTCAACAGTCAACGGACCGGTGATTTCAACACCTGTTCTTCCCTTAAAGTCTGAAAGTTTATCAACATTGGATACTTCAATTTTGATTATTGTTGGTCGACTCGGCACATAAGGACGCACCTTGTCTAAATCTTTGAGTGCTTTTTCTGTAGCAGCTGCAATCATATCTCTGGCACGTGCTGGCGGAATCTGTTTTGCACTGTATCTACTAAGACCTTTTTTCACTGCTACAGTTGGAAGTGTGTCACCTAAAAGTTCTTTCGCTTCTCGGCATACAGCAGAATCACCCGTAACCAACGCGATAGGCACACCGTAGTGACCATTAAGTGCTGCATTGACACCCGTCTCGCCAACAAGATCATCGTTAAACCAAAGGTTTCTATATTGGACTGTAGAAATAGTGTGGCACAGTACACCGTCAGGAGTACCGTTGCGTGCATGCATGCCAATCAGAAGGCAAGCATCACAACCTGTTTTCCACATCTCATCGTATCGCCCCCAACCATGATGTGCCACCCATTCACAATCGGGATGTATTTTCTCTGGGATAAGCGAATTAAACGTCCAACCTTTTCCTGCACCGTGACAATCTACGACTACGACTTCATCTGCTCCAGCAGCCTTTGCACCCCGCACAGCAGCGTTGATCTCTTCTGTATACAGACTTCTACACTCCTCAAACATCGCAGCACCACCTTCAACCTGATCCCAAACGACTATACCGCTGACACCTTCCATGTCAGACATGATCAACACACGCATAACATCAATTCCACCTTATTATATGCATTCTGTTTTGTGTTGAGTATAAATCAAACAGCGACAAGAAGCAAGGTTAAATTCAAACGGTATGGTTTTGTTGACGAACGAGTTGTGCATAATGACTGAACGTAATATCATAATTTTACTTCTGTTTGGCCTCTTCAGTCCCGCCAAATGCCAAACGCGCATTTGGCGTTGATTTGGTAGGGACGATATGTTTATAGAAAAAGGGTATACGACCCATCTTCAGTCCCGTAGGGACGATATGTTTATAGTGTTTTGCAATTAAATGTAAAAACCAATCTATAAAGGTTAGAAGAAAAACTGGAATGAATAAAACTCGGGAAGATTTAACAGAGGGAAGCATACTCAAACACCTGTTTGGGCTCGCTGTACCGATAACATTCGGCTATATTCTCCAAGATGCATTCAACATCGTAGATATGATCTTTGTAGGTAGATTGGGACCTGCTGCAATCTCCGCTGTGGGTGTGAGTGGAAACCTGTTGCGTCTGGTAGGTGTCTTCTCACTCGGTATCTCAACGGGGGCAGGCATTATGGTGGCACAATATCTTGGCGCAAGAAACTTCGCACAAGCTGGACATGTAGCAACGCAAGCGATTATATTAGCATTCATGTTCGCAATCGGGATAGGCATAATAGGTTACCCTTTAGCAGAATTCGGCATACGCACACTAAGAATAGATGAACCTGATGTAATACAACTCGGCACAACTTATATGCATATTATTCTCGTCGGAATCAGCACAATGTTCCTATCCATGACACTCGGTTCAATCTTCCGGGCTGGCGGAGATGCAGTCACACCGATGTTTGTACTCGTCTTCTCAACCCTTATCAACATCGTGCTTGATCCATTGTTGATATTCGGTTTATGGGGTTTTCCTAAACTCGGCGTAGCAGGTTCTGCGTATGCTACACTCATCGGTAGAGGTATCGGCGTGCTTATACTCCTATACTTGTGCTGGAGGGATCGAGCACCCATCTCATTTCGACACGTGCAGTATAGACCCGATCTGGTCGAAATGCTTGACATTTTCAGGTTAGGCATATATAGTTCAATGCAAGGTTTCTGGCGTCATGTGTCACGATTAGGCTTCCTATGGGTAATAGGTCCCTACGGTAAATTCGCTGTCGCAGCATATACACTCTGTATGCGTTTACGGATATTAGCAATGAATCCTGGATTCGGTGTAGCAAACGCTGTTGCACCAGTTGTTGGTCAGAATTTAGGCGCACGGAACATAGAAAGAGCCGAAAAAACAACCCGCATAGGCAACCTTTTAGGCACATCGCTTATGACAGCAATAGGTATCATATTTCTGCTGTTCCCACAGACGTTTCTTAAAGTATTCACTGATGATGTGGAAGTGATTAATATTGGAAAACTTTTTCTACAATGTTTATCACTAACATTCGGTTTTATCGCTTTCTCCTTAGTTCTAGGTAAAGCACTGAATGGAGCAGGTGATACATTATCACCCATGCTAATTACACTCGCAGCACAGATGGGAGTAGGTTTAGGACTTGTAATTCTGTTGTCTAATTTTCTCGGTATAATCGGAATCTGGATCGGAATCGCTCTCTCAAATGTTGTACAAGGCGGCGTCATGTGGCTTTGGTATCGTACGGGTAAATGGAAAACTATAAACGTAATTAAAAAAGGTAGATGAATTACTACCAGAAAGGAAATTATATTAATATGGACAAAGGTTTTGAGAATCCCCAACTCGTTATCACTGCTGACGAGTTAATGAACAACCTTGACGACAAAAATAATTGCATTGTGGATACGCGTCCAACACATGAGTATATGAACGGACATATCCCGGGTGCATTACATCTGGATCTATTCGGATTAAGCCTTATCAATACAACTCCAGAGATGTTTGATGCCTTTATGTGGATGATAGCATATCTGTTTCAACAACGAGGTATTGATCCTACCAAGACAATCATCTGGTATGAGGATATATCGGGAACACGCGCATCACGAGGACTCTGGTTCTGTGAGTATCTCGAACACACAAAGACCCGCCTACTGGATGGTGGTTACAAAGCATGGTTAGCTGCGGACGGACCGGTAAGCACAGAAGGGGTTATACCACCTGCAGTTACACCATTCACGGGAGAACCGCAGAGACATCTACATCTCAGTGCTGATTCAATTCACGAACAATTGAATCAGGATGATTTTATTCGATTGGATACACGCACTGAGGATGAGCATTACGGGAGAGTAGCTCGGGCTGAACGCGCAGGTGCGATCCCCGGTTCTATACATATTGAGTGGCTCAACAATCTTGACGAGAATGGGGCCTTTAAAACAGCACAAGAACTCCGGGAATTGTATGAACCTGTCGGCATCACACCCGAAAAGCAGATCATGTGTTACTGACAGGGAGGATACCGTTCTTCCCAAACCTACTTAGCATTACGCTTATTAGGTTATCCGAATGTAAGCAATTACATCGGATCATGGAAAGAATGGGGAGACCGGCTGGATTTGCCGGTTGAAATACCAAATGCATAGATCCCAAACATAGACCGGTGCGGTTCTTTAACCGCACCATAAGCGTCAATCTAAGGAGACATGCCTCAATTTAGGTGTGTTCAGCACCAGCGGAGCAAAAGGTATATATTATATGCTCTTTTCTTAATTTTGTAGACCTAAGTATTCGTATGGATCAATACTGATCTCTTCAGGGGTAACAATTTTGAGATGTGATGGAATATCAGTGACACGTTTCCATATAGTCGCAGCATCGGTAGGCACTGCATCTGGATGACCTAATACACGATATATAACGTGCTCGCCGTTCTGATCGGTTTCGTATTCAACGAGGACACTTCCATGTTCAATCGGCGTGATGAGTCCTGAGCCATGATCAATTCCGACACTACTATATTTAGAGAGTATTCCCTCATTATGCATTTTGATATTGACACGTGTCAATAATTCATCATAGATGGTATCGCACCCATTCCACAGATACGGCGTGTTCCAATCTTCCGGTATTTCTGGATAGAGGCCAAGTCCGAAGGGCGACATCTTTGGTTTTGACTTCTCTGTGCCTGTGGTATTTCGCTCTTGGATTGTGTCGGTTATTGTTTCCCCTGTGATATCCGTTATGTATTCAACAGACTCAGACGATGAATTTGTTATTATCTGTGGTTTATCCTGTTGTCCGTTTTCCTCTCTTGGCAGTAGTTCGTAGGTATCAGTCAACTGTTCTCTATATTGTGGTGTTGTGTGTTTGTACCATAGCATACACACAACGAAAACAATGACGAGTAAACTGATTCCTCCAATAATCCATCTGGTATAAATGCCACGTGCCATATTATACCTCCTTACGTTCAACAAATTAATTCCCTTAAATTGACGCTTATGGTGCGATTTCTAATCGCACCGAATGCATAGATTTCAAACGTAGACCGGTTCTGTAGCACATTCATCCTTGATTGTGCTATGCGTCCCATCAACCCACGCGATAAAGAAAACGTTGATAATACCAGAGCAAACCCCAGAGAGGCGAAAGATGTATCATGTTACGGAATTAAATTCACACATATTTCTGCCACCGCTACAGGACGCTCGTGGGGTAAGTAATGTCCAGAACCAGGAACCCATCTTACATGTATACTCGGATTGGATGGAATCCGCAGCAACTCCTCAGTTGATTCATGCCGTCCCATTTCACCGTAAACTTCATAGATAGGTATTCTCGCATTTTCAAGAAAACGCCAACCATCAAAATCCCTGACAGAACCCCAGAAACTACCCCAAACACTCTCCTTAAAACGTTCCCTTGTCATACCCGCTTTCCGTTGTATCTCCTTGATCGTCTCATTGGGTAAAGAACCGTAAAACCGACCTGCATCAAATGCGCTGCTTGTAACGGATAGACATGTCCATCCTTCAAGCAAAACCAAGGCTGCGACACGCGTATCCCGTCTTGCCGCTTCCATAGCAACCATCCCACCAAGACTGTGACCCACCAGAACTATCTCCTGCACATCTAACGCATAGATAAGGTTTAGCACATCATCTGCCAGACAGTCAATGGTAAAAGGTTCAATTGGCGTGGTACTCTGTCCATGTCCACGGAAATCAAGTGTTATGTAACGTTGTTCCCTCGGTAATTCCGATATAACAAGATCCCAATCCGTTGAATCACATCCTGTACCATGCAGAAATAGCAGTGGAACACCTGACCCTTCCGACTCGTAAAAAAACATCTCACCCCAGAATCTCTTAAGTCCCTTTGATTTCGCCATAATATAGTAAAGTTAATAAATAATGAAACATTTCACCCCATACACCGATGACGAAGACCACCCGTAGGGGCGAGGTCTCCTCGCCCGTTGTTGAGGTCTCCTCGCCCGTTGTGGCGTGTTACATTAATTCTGATGTTCATTATACTTCAACTCAATTAAGAAACTGTGCTTCTACCCTCTTTCCTGCACTTAACGTCACACCTGAAGGAATTGTGATAAGACCGTTTGCCAACACAAGCGAATGCAGTATTCCCGATCCTTGCGGACCCGTCGTTTTCGCAACGTATTCACCATTCTCTTTGGAGATAATAGCACGCATATAATTCACACGTCCATCGCTGTTCGTAACATCAGTCGTCAGAACCGCTTCAAAGGTCGGACGTAAGAGTTCAGTGTGTCCAGCCATTTTCAGAAGTGCTGGACGAACAAACAACTCAAAAACAACAAGCGATGACACAGGATTACCAGGTAAACCAAAAATGGGTTTATCATCAATAAAACCGTAGACTTGCGGTTTACCCGGTTTCATTGCAACCCGCCAAAAGTGCATCTGACCTAACTTGGTCAAAACATTTCTCACAACATCGTGCTCACCAACAGAAACCCCGCCACTTGTAATCAAAGCATCCGCCTGTGAGAGGGATTTCAAAAAAATACGTTCAGTCTCATCTTCATCGTCGGGTGCGATACCCATATCTATAGGAATCCCACCAGCATTCTGAACCTGTGCGTAAAGACCGTAGCGATTGCTATCGCGTATCTTACCCGGTTTCAGTGCCTCTCCAATAGGCGTGAGTTCATCACCCGTTGAGACAATTGCCACTACAGGTTTACGATACACTGCTACCGACGCACAATTGAGCGATGCCATCATGGATATTTCAGGTGGACGTAAGGGCTTTCCATTTGACATGACACAATCTTTCACCTTGACACTTTCACCCGTGAAACGTACGTTTCCAGATTTAGCAACACTTTCAAAGACCTTTACAGTATCGCCGTCAAACTCGGTTACCTCTTGCATAACGACTGCGTCTGCACCGTCTGGCATCATCGCACCTGTCATGATACGTGCCGCACTCCCGGATGATACCTGTTTTTCTGGCGCAAATCCCGCAGCGATAGTTTCCACCACCGATAAGACAGTTGGATTCTCTTTAGATGCATCCTTTACATCTGATGATAGAACAGCAAATCCATCCATCGCTGAATTATCAAACGGTGGAATATTCTCAGAGGCATAAAGATCCTCTGCAAGAACATAATCTGAACATTCAAGTATCTCTCTCTGTTCTGTTGGTAAGACACCTATTGTGTCTAACATCTGTTGCCGCGCTTGCTCAACACTAAGCATATTATTTACTCCAAACCAAAGTCATATAACAAAAGTTGCCACGTAAGTAGTGGACTGTCCAACCTTATTTTGTAGGTCGGGTAGACACTTGTCTATAATTCTTAAAAACTAACGTTATCTTGAAGGGATTCTGCTGCAAAAATAGTCAGACATAATTCTTCGTTATGGAGTTCATAGACAGGTATTTTTCCACTCAACGTTTCGCTTTCGTGCAGAATAATGCCGACCCCTTCACCACGACGTTCTAAAAAATGTCTTCGCTTCACCTGCTCCCCTACATCATCCAAGGTAGTTTCAGAAAGTAAACGTCCTAAGAGTTCATTACGAGTGGCTTGCCTATAAGGTAAGTCATCAATTGTCAGAGTATTTGCTAATGCTCCTGGAGAATAGAGTTCCAGTCGATCAGAAAACATGAACAAGCGAATTTTTGACTCACCTTTAGAATAATCTCTGTGAACGACTGCGTTAACAATTGCCTCAAACACCGCACGCATGCTATATTGCGGACGGTCTATCCTTCCAACTTCTTTACGTGCTGATATCATGTTATGTTTTTGAACGAATCGGTATGCATCTATAATCTGTTGGTCAAGTGGTCCCCTAAAGTCTTTTGCATCAATTTGGTAGTTAGCATCTTTTACTTTACCGTTATAATAGACAGCTTGAATAAAACTGTTATAGAGGAAATCATCAGGTGTGTCGTTACACATCAGAACACCAGCAACAGAAGCACGAATCTCCCAACCTTCTTGAACGAGCAATCTTCTTTTCAGCAGTAAGTTTTCTATTACATCTTCGGAGGCATCTTCTGTGATGAATCTTTGATAGTACACTTCTCTTAACGTTCCTTTATGTGTGTTTGGAACTAACTGTTCATCAAATCTGATAATTCTGGCTTGAGATCGGCTTTGTAATAATCTCGCCAACTGGTCGGTCATCAATTCTCTCTTACTGCTTCCTCTTCGGGTAAAATATCCATTAGGAGATTTGTGAACAAATAGGCTCCTCGGCACCTCTGTTTTTAGTATGTTTCTATCATCAATCCGAAGTTTTTCTGTAAAAAAGTCAACAGCGGGTTCAATGCTATCTTCACAAATTTCAACAACCATTTTTTCTGCCCTATCCAGTTCCTGCAGTCCAAGTCCTATGACTTCTTTGTTGTCATCAATACCGATGAGTATTGTTCCGCCTTTCGCATTTGCAAATGCCGCTATTTCGTCTGCCAGGCTGTCTCTGTGCGGCATCTCTCTTTTGAATTCAATCGTTGTGTCTTCCCCAAGTCTGATTTTTTCAAGAAGTTCTGTTAGACTGTAATACATGATCAATCACCGATGACGTTTAAATAAATATTTGGGTAATCCAACCCATCAAAATGATCGTAGGGGCTGGGTTTCCCAGACCGCATATTACTGGTTTCCTCACCTGTTAATTCCCCAATTCAATTCTTAATCTTCATAGGTGAATACGTAGTTGTTAAAAAGGCAGAAATCGCCATAGTCTCAAACTACTTTGCATGACCGATGAGAAGCACCGCAGAGGGTAAGGACGTTTCTGCGCTCTTTTGAAATGCCCAATCAATAGACGTTATATCTGTGTCAGATGCTAACATCTTGTAGGGGAGAGACCACGCTTTGAGTGTCGGTTCCAGGAAAGATGCTACTGAGTCAACCCATTTGCCATGCTCATCTCGATTGTGAAATCCACGATATCCGATAAACACAACGACCGGTATCTTCATGTTGTAAACAGTGCCGCGAAATGCATCACCCGATTCAAGGAAACCGGTATTTTGTATAATAATCACAGGCTTTTTGCCACCGACAAACAACCCCGCAGCAACAGCAAACGCTTCACCTTCCCGGCTTACAGTGATGACTTCAATATCCGACTCCTTACGCAACCGTTCATATATCTGCGCGCTGCCGTTATCCGGAACACCAATTGCATGCGTAATATTCTGTTGTTTGAGTGCTTCAACTATTTTTCGAGATGAAACCACAAAATGTCCCTCACAAAATGTTATACCATTTGTAGCACAATCTGCCAGATTGTGCCATTCTCCGTTTCATTTCTAAAAGTCGGTAATGATGGAAAATCTAATAGAAATGGTATTACAATTCATTGATGTGCTGCTATACCACTACTTTCTACCGTCAACTAAGGCATCAACAACGGACGGATCAGCAAGTGTAGACGTATCACCGAGATCCGATACGTCACCCTCTGCAATGTTCCTTAATATCCGGCGCATGATTTTACCTGAACGCGTCTTCGGTAGAGCAGGCGTAAATTGGATTTTGTCTGGCGTTGCGATAGGTCCAATATGCTGTCTGACTGCCAGTTTTATACCCGTTTCTACATCCTCTGAAGCAGTTTCACCTGTCATAAGTGTTACGTAAGCATAGATACCCTGACCTTTAATATCGTGTGGATACCCGACAACCGCAGCTTCGGCAACCGCGGCATGCTGTCCAATCGCACCTTCAACTTCCGCCGTGCCTAATCTATGTCCTGAGACGTTCAAGACATCATCTACGCGTCCTGTGATCCAGTAATAGCCATCTTCATCTCGCAAAACACCGTCCCCTGTCATGTAATAACCCGGAAACCTTCTGAAATAGACATCAATGAAACGTTCATGATCACCATAGACAGTGCGCATAATACCGGGCCACGCACGCTTAATACAGAGATAACCGGTAGCCGGATTACCGTCCACCTCATTTCCTTCCTCATCTAAGATCACCGGTTCAATACCAAAAAACGGGAAGGTAGCAGAACCAGGTTTCAACGTGGTCGCTGCAGGGAGCGGTGTAATCAGAATACCACCAGTTTCAGTCTGCCACCATGTATCAACAATCGGACAACGTTTCTCTCCAACAACGTTATAATACCACAACCATTCCGGTTCTTTTATCGGTTCACCGACAGTTCCCAATAGTCTAAGTGTAGACCTATCATATTTTTCTACCCACGTATCGCCTTCTTTCATCAATGCACGTAATGCAGTAGGTGCAGTGTAAAATAGGCTGATCTTGTGTTTCTCTACCACCTGCCAAAATCGACCATAATCAGGATAGTTCGGCACGCCTTCAAACATCACCGTGATCGCACGATTAGCAAGTGGTCCGTATATGATATATGAATGACCCGTAATCCACCCAATGTCTGCCGTGCACCAATAAACATCCCCTTGATGATAGTCAAAAATCTGCTGATGTGTATACGATGTATAGACCAGATACCCGCCAGTCGTATGTAGAACACCCTTCGGTTTACCTGTAGAACCCGATGTATAAAGAATAAAGAGCGGATCCTCAGCATTCATCTTTTCAGGTTCACATTCTGTCCCAGCGTCAGCCATAGCTTCGTGCCACCATACATCCCGTGAAGAATCAAATTCAACTGCATCACCTGTCCGTTTTACAACGACAACAGACTCAATTGAAGGACATTCAACGACTGCCGCATCAGCGTTAGCTTTCATTGGAATATCGCTTCTTGCACCACGCATTGCAGTATCTTGTGTGATTAACATTTTACATTCGGAATCATTAATTCTATCCCGAAGTGATTCAGCAGAGAATGCACCAAAAACGATAGAGTGAATCGCACCAATTCTTGCACAAGCCAACATGGCGACCGCTAATTCCGGAATCATCTGTAGATAGATACAAACACGATCACCTTTGACGATACCGTTAGATTTCAACACGTTGGAAAACTTTTTTACTTCCACAAGAAGTTCGCTGAAGGTATAGTGCTGATCTTCCTGAGGGTCATTTCCTTCCCAAATTATTGCTGTATTATCTCCATGTCCGTTCTCAACGTGTCTATCAACACAGTTATAGCAAGCGTTCAGTGTTCCCCCTTCAAACCATTTAATCTGTGCATTGACAAAATCGTAGTCACTTACAGTATGCCACTTCTGATACCACGTCAACCGCTCAGCGATCTGTGCCCAAAATGTGTCTGAGTCTTTAACCGATTCAGCATACAAATCTTGATATGCTTCTAAACTGTTGACGTGCGCGTTCTCTATTGGATATGTTGTCTCCGATGGTGGGAAAATGTTGTCTGCCATTCTAACTCTCCTCTATAAACAATCCTTAGCTAAATTTAATCACATTCTACTTGCTCTTATTTTATCGTAATCCTGTGATTGTGTCAACAATTGAATCCCATTAATCTGTCATATATTCTTGACACTAATCTTGCACTATGGTATACTTTTAACTGTCAATTAACTGGCAATCATCTCATGTCTTGGAGTTGAAATGTTATCAAAAAATCGTATGCTCTTAATTCCTTTCCAAATTGCTATAGGTGTCGTTGTTGTCCTGTCTGGACTTCTCGTATACCTGTTTGTTGTTAAGAAGTTTATTTGGGGAATACTTATCGCAGAAAGAATAACACACGGTTTTTGGGTAGCACTGTTGTTGATACTCTCAATGGGAATTACGTACGGATTCATGGTTGTTGGAACAACTCAAGGTATAAGATACATCGGACGAAAATTCAACCTTGAAGTTCCGTTCAAGCCAGTTTGTTCAGGTGCTTTCTTAGGCGCACCCGCTGTCGTCGGATTAGTAGCACTATTGAATGTACCATGGGGGATCTTTGGCAATCAGAATATAATTGTCAATTTGATTGTCCCTGTCCTTGCTCTAATATCTTACATTCTGTCATTACCAATTCGCGGTTGGTTCCTGATCGGGTTACGTGTTGAGATATTGTATCTCTTAGCAATTCCCATCGGGGCGATCATTGGTTACAGAATATCAAAGAAAGAAGTATCAGTGATTGAACATCCTGAGGAATAATCTGTCTCTTGTATATTTGTACTCAGTCTTTCCTGTAGGCATTCCCCGCCTACAGAATGCATGTATAATTATTTATATATTTTACCGTAATTAACTCTCATGGATTCCCTTGTAGGTTGGAGGTTTGACCAACGCATGCAGTTTGATAAACCCAAAGATGAATGCGGAGTTTTCGGTGTATTCGGACACCCAAGAGCTGTCGAATTAACGTATCTGGGTTTACGTGCACTACAACATAGAGGTCAGGAAAGTAGTGGTATCGTTGTCTCTGATGGTGAAAGACTATCATCGCATCACGGCATGGGTCTTGTAGATGCCGTATTTAATTCTGAAGTCTTAGGTAAATTATCCGGAGACATCGCCATCGGACATAACAGATACTCAACAGCAGGAGCAAGCACTCTTGAGAATGCACAACCTTTGGTACGAAACTATAAGCAAGGTGAACTTGCACTCGGACATAATGGCAACTTGGTCAACGCACCAGAGATTAGAACACACCTTGAAAATCGGGGTTCAATCTTCAGTACCAGTTTAGATACGGAAGTCGTTTTTCATCTTATCGCCAGGTCTAAACAGCAGAGTTTGGAAGATAGAATTTTCGACGCATTCCGTGCAGTCGAAGGCGCATTCTCTATCGTTGTCATGGACAAGACAACGCTTATGGGAGCACGTGACCCTTACGGATTTCGTCCATTGTGGATCGGTAAACTCGGAGATGCTTATGTACTTGCTTCTGAAACTTGCGCACTTGATGTTATTGAGGCAACCCCAATAAGAGAAGTAAAACCAGGGGAATTAGTCATTTTTCGATCAAAATTCCTTGGATTAGAATCTTTCCATTTCGCATCGCCAAACGACAAATTATCACAATGTATCTTTGAATTCATCTATCTCGCACGACCAGATGGCATGATGTTCGGACAAGGTGTCAATAGCACACGACGAGAATTTGGAAAGCAACTCGCACGAGAACACCCTGTCAAAGCGGATGTCGTCATCCCAGTACCCGATTCCGCAACAATTGCCGCACTCGGATACGCAGAGGAATCCGGCATACCTTTCGACCTCGGTTTATCAAGGAATACTTACGTTGGACGATCATTCATGAACCCAACACAAAATATACGAGAACTGATGGTAAAAGTCAAACTGAATCCTATACGAGAAGTCCTTGAAGGAAAAAGGGTTATCATGGTTGATGATTCTATCATGCGAGGCACGAATAGCAGAAAACTCGTAAAAATTGTCCGACAAGGTGGCGCAACAGCAGTCCATGTTCGCATAGCATCGCCACCAAACAAATACCCCTGCTTCTACGGTGTTGATACACCAACAAGAGCTGAACTGATTGCAAGTAAACACTCTATCGAAGAAATCCGAAAATATATCAGAGCTGACAGTTTAGGATATGTTAGTATAGACGGCATGCTACAAGCAGTAAAAGCACCAGACAATTTCTGCACATCATGTTTTGATGGAAGTTATCCAATTACCTTAAAAGAACGTATTCCACGCCAATTGCCATTAATCGTAAATTAGTTATAGTAAAGTCAATAATCAATGAGGCATTTCAACATTTACGAATAATACCCGCGTAGGGGCGAGGTCTCCTCGCCCGTTGTGGAAT